>NZ_JBXARS010000006.1:163612-173694 GCF_058808515.1 Bacillus sp. GW821-FHT11D08 | reverse complement strand
CCGTTCCTGCGTCAGTTGACTCCGGCTTTCCTTCCGCCGATTCTGAGATGGTAAACTCCACTTTCTCCGTATTTAACACATAACCGTTGGGCGCTTTCGTTTCGATGAAGGCGTAATGACCGGGTGCAAGGCCGGATGTTTTTACTTTTCCGTCCTTATCTGAAACCAGATCTTCTTTAACCGTTTTACCATCACTGTCGATGATTTTGAAAACTGCACCTTCAAGGTTTCGGCCTTCCGCACCTTCCTTCGTCAGCCGGACAGAGCCTTTATAGTTGACGGCCGTTCCTGCGTCAGTTGACTCCGGCTTTCCTTCCGCCGATTCTGAGATGGTAAACTCCACTTTCTCCGTATTTAACATATAGCCGTCAGGCGCTTTCGTTTCGATGAAGGCGTAATGACCGGGTGCAAGGCCGGATGTTTCTACTTTTCCGTCCTTATCTGAAACCAGATCTTTCTGAACCGTTTTTCCATCACGGTCGACGATTTTGAAAACTGCGCCTTCAAGATTCCCGCCGTCTGCATCTTTCTTCGTTAAAGCGGCTTTTCCTTTGTAATTCACCATTGATCCCAATTCAACATCAGGTACTTGATTCTTTTCGTTCTTTGCGATTGAGAAGTGAATGGCTTTTGTGTTTACGATAAACCCTGATGGGGCTTTCGTCTCCATCAGCCGATAGTATCCGGCGGGCAAACCGTTGATCTCAACTTTCCCATTTTTATCGCTTTCAATATTATTTTTTATCAGAGTATAGGTGCCGTCGCTTAATTTTTTCTCAAGCTTAAATACAGCACCGGCCAAAGGATTATTGTTTTCGTCTTTTTTGATAAGCGTCACCTTATTTTTTTGATTTATGACTTTATAGAGTGCTCCTGCTGCGGAGGATTTGCCGTCAATCGTAACGGAGACCCCGTTTACATAAGCATCGCTGATGGTGTAGCCGTCCGGAGCTTTTATTTCTTTCAGTACATACGTTCCGTAACGGATATTCCCAAACGTAAGTTTACCGGCATCGTCTGTTGTGCCCGTACGCAGCAGCTGCTTGCCGTCTTTAGACCATAATTGAAAGCCGGCTCCTGAAAGAGATGTTCCGTCTGATCCTGTTTTAGATATCGTCAGGCTTCCCTTCTCTCCTGATCCTGAGCCGCCGCCGCTTGAAATGGCGACAAACACTGAGCTGTTGTTCTCTTGGGTCTGCTCCTCAACATTTGTCCCTGATATCGACACTTTGTTGCTGACCTGACCGCTGCTGCCGGAAATATTAATGAGAGAACGATATTGTATGACATACGCGCGGTCGATTTGTTTATAGCCGCCTGTAAAGGTAAGGACAAATGATTGTTCGCCGGTGGCATTGTCAGTTTTTATATCTAGTTTATAGTCCTTATCTTTTTCAAGCTGCACATCACCCGGAATAAGGTTTCCGCTGCTGTCTTTCATAACGCCGTTCTCATTATATTTTGCTTGATATACTTTAAAAGAATCTTCATCTATTATTTGATTCTCATCCGGGGTGTCTTTGACTTTTACGTCATCCAGTGTCGATTGGCTGGCATTGACATTGATGTTCCAATCGATATTGTTTCCGTTTTGTTTGCCGCCTTTAGAAATCAGGTTTCCTCCGTTTGCGATGGAAACTGAACCCGTCAGCGTTCGGTCTGCATGGTCATTATTAAAGTACTCTGCTTTGTTTGTGTATTGACTCTGTTTAATGACCTGGCCTTTTAATGACGTTTTAAATTCAATCAGGTATGGTAAAGCGTCATCTGTTTTGAGACGTACGATTAACGTATTTTTGTTGCCGTCTGACGGCTCCTCTATTTCATATTTTGAAGGATCCAGCGCCTCCCCTTCAGTGATGGAGCCGTTTTTGCTGATGGTATACGTTTTAACAGCAACCGACCCATGCAAAAATTGCTGACCATCTGTGATCGTATCTTTTATATAAGGATTTTTTGAAGGTTCGCCATTGTAATTAATGCCGACTTTCCATGTGATTTCTTTTGAAACGGCGTTGTATGAGCCGTTTTTGAATCCGTTATGGGACGTCTGATTGTTCGGTGTGAAGCCGCTCGATTCCTTATTTGTGCGTTTGCCGCCGTTTTTATCCGTCCATGTCGACTCCGCCGTATTCTTAATGGGTTCGTTTGAAAAGTCAGCGTTGAATTTTGTCTTATACGTGATCTTAAACTGACTGTTTGTTTCTGCATAATCCCCGATCAATGCTATTGTAAAGCCTTGATTTCCGGGTTTTTTTGTTAATATATAGTCTGTTCCTTCTTTCAGCGTTTTGTTATCAGTCGTGTCTTGCATGTGAAATGAATCGTCAATGAGCGCCAGGCCTCCGCTGGTGAATTGATCATCCAGCGTCCAGTCTTTCATTGTGTAACCGTTTTTATTAACTGTGATTGTCCAATCAACCGTCTTCTTCTCATAGTCTGCATTTGAATAATTTTTGATCAGATTCTGCTGAATGGCGGTTCCCGGAGTTTCCTTTGATTCCCCTGTATCTGTCATTGCTGTATTGGTGTATTTGACAGGACTGTCAATAATGACCCCATCGTTGACTTGAGATTGATAAATGATCTTATATGCTCCTGTGACAGTTTGCTTGAATTTTATTTCAAAGCCGTTCCCGTTATCAGTCAGCGTATAATCCTCACCCTCTTTTAATGGGGCGCCCTCTTGTTCACTGCCGTTCTGGCTGAATGTAATCGGAAGGACTTTCAATGAACCGGGAACAAGATGCAGATCGTCTGATCCGAACGTATCCTTGATGCCGGCTTTGGATTGATCAATCTTTTTCTCACCGTAGTTGTACATAACAGCCCAGCTGAACGTTTGGGATTCTCCTTTATAACCTGTCGAAGATTTTTCTATCATTTTTCCGTAACCCGCTGTTACGGAAGCTTCCGCAGAAATTGGCTCCGCATTGTCTCCGCTGAATGCCGCCTTGTTTGTCAGCGTGATGTTTCCGCCTTTACCCGGCTTTGCCTCATCTTTAATTTCCGTGTCATATATGAGCCGGTAGGCTGAATCGATCGTCCCGGCGAAGGTGACACTACCGTTTTCGCCAACGGTATAACCTGAAGTTATCTCATTTCCCTGACTCACCGAGCCGTCAATATTCACATCAAGTTCATACACTTTCACAGAGCGGAAAATCAATTCGTCCGGAAGGCTTTCAGTCAATTTCGCATGTTTAACTTCTTCTTCCTTTTTATTAAGATCAACCGTCCACGTTACCTTTCCGGGATTAATACCTTTATCCAATGACCCTGATTTCTCAATGGTTTTATTGACATTCGGTTTAAAATAAACCGTTACGTCCGGCGTATCAGAGTTAACCGGAAACTTAATCTTTTGTGTGGTTGATCCTTTTATTTCTTTCTGATTGAATTGGGTGTTTACATACAATGACCCCTTGACGTTAGTATCTTCTTTTACCTCGCCGTTAAACGTCATGATGACATGGCCGCTCGTATTAATGGAAAAAGTTCCGTACGTACTATCGCCGTCGGTCAATGGCTGGTTCGTAATGTCATTATGCATGATAAATTCTTTAGGCAGATCAAATTCATATCGATCACCGTCGTTTATTGTTTTCCCCAGCTCATTCGGAATCGCCCATTGAATGGTGATATTTGCCGGAGAGTTCGTATTCGCAGGGTTGTTTTTGTCATATGGTTTTCCTTTTTCATCCGTCAATTTCACATCAGTTAAAATATTTTGCGTAATCCGGCTTCCGCCTGATTGAAGACTTTTAGCGGCAGATTTGCTTGAAACCGCCATTTTTGATTGACTGCGTTTAGCAGAAGGTTTTGATTTCGTTTTCTGTTCTGCTTTATCACCGCCGTCCGCAGATGCTGATTTTTCCTCTGTCTTTTCCTGAGGTTCAGCAGGTGTTGAAGAGGTGTTTTTTTCTGTTTCGGAATCCGTTGTTCCGTCTTTCTTTACAGGTATTAACACCTGCTGGGTCTTGCCGGCATCCAGTTGAAAAAGAGCTTTTGCCATTTTCGTCTCATCTGTTATGTCGGGAGTAAACTTCGCCGACAGTGTAATGGAGCCTTTGGCATCCCCGGCATCTGCTTCAGCATCGTTCACTTTCACTTCCAGCGTGCTGCTGTCTGCTTCAGCTTTATATATACCGATCACCCGATCAGCTGATGTCAGCTCACCTTCGGCATCGTTATCTAATGTAAAACTTTCCGGAATCTTTAAGGTGATATTCCGGTCACTTGCATCTTCCTTGTTTTTTAGCGACCATTCGTATGTCAGTGTCACTTTATCTCCCGGTGCTAAAGCGGGCTCACTCCCTTTTGACCCGTCAACAGTCTGCTGTCTGCCGTCTTTGACTGCAACTGAATCAAAGAACCCGCTCTCGCTTTGTTGTGATCCGGAAGCGGCTGCGATCGGAGTAAAGCTGACAACTTGGCTGAAGATGAAAAACAGCGTAAAGCATGAAATTAATGCCGCCCTCAGCCTTTTGCTTTTTTTCGGGCTGAACGAAAAGTTCCTCACTCCCAATGTCTTATTCCTCCCCTTTTATATAGACTTACGTTCGAACAAGCCGGTAAGCATGGGATTCTCCTTATCCGAACCAAACTACATTGTATGAAATCGGCCTATACAAATTCTGTACATGGGATTATTTCAGAAATAACGCACAAAAAAAGACCGGCATCAGCCGGTCCGGTCATTCAATCGTCAATTGATTTTATCCTTCAATTGTTTATAGCGTTCGTATTCCTTTATCGCCTCTTCTACCTTTCCCAGTTTATTAAATAACTGCAGTTTGTATTGTATAATTTTATCGTCACCGGGCTCTATTTTCTCAACCTGCAGGCAAACATCCATCGCTTGATGATCGTTCTTCTCTTGGATGAGAAAACCAATCAGTTCGTACGCTTTGCTGAGCCACAGATGGGCCAGACGCGCTTTTTCCGGCTCCGCCCACAGATAGCCATTCTCCATGAGATAATGGTTTTCATATGACATGACAATGTCCATGTGCCGGGTTAGTGCAGCTGCGCTGAGCGGGGGAGCCTCTTTTAATGTTTTTTCCCATTCAACTGTATCAACCTTTACCCCGGAAAGCCGGAGAATGTATCCTATATCAGTATTTTCTATTGATTGGCTGAAAGGCAGCTGACCGATTAATTTCCGTATCTGATATATTGTCGAGTAGAGCTGGGTGCTTGCTTTTGATACATCATAAGCAGGCCAAAACATCTCCATCAGCATGTCTTTACTGACCGTGCGCCCTTGATTAAGAAGTAAAAATGCATACAGTTCACGGGCTTTGGATGTTCTCCACTTGACTGTTATGTATGTTTTGACACCATTTACCGATTGATAAAAGTCCAGGTTCCCAAAACATTGTATAACATAATCCGTCCCGGTATTCTCTTCTGCCGTCCTGAGTTTTTTATTCATTCGGATCCGCTCAACAGTTGTCAGCAGCCGGGCATTGTCAACCGGTTTTAAAAGATAATCGACAGCATTTAATTCAAACGCTTTGATCGCGAATTCATTATAAGCGGTGATAAAAATAACTTGAATATGTTCATTGACCTCCTGAATCGATTCAGCAAGCTCAATACCGTTTATCCCGGGCATTTCAATGTCAAGAAACACCGCATCAGCTGCTGAAAGCTCCGAATGCTCCAGAACTTCTGCCGGATCTTGAAACGTTATAATAGATTGAAAGGCGTTTGTCCGCTCAAGCATACGATTAAAATGAAGCAATGCCAGTTCCTCATCATCCACAATTAACGCTTTCAAACCGCATCCCACCCGTCAATATAGATATATCTGAAAATAATTTCAATTATACCATGTCCAACGCCCTATATAGTTGGATTCTTTTTCTTTCTCTTGTTGTATTATAACGTTTGTGATTACAATATTTATACATTACATAAGATAATAGAATGCCCCTGAATGGGATAAAGGAGTAATGATGTGAAAGAAAAATTTATTTCGATTTCGATTATTTGCGGCTACGCTGCTTTCTTTATGATTTTTATGGTCCTGAATCATTTTTCAGGATCATCCCTCCCTCAAGCGGAACAGGGCGTGATTAATCTGGAAAAGTGGGATTTTCAAAAGGATGGAAATGTCCAGCTGAACGGGAAATGGATTCTATATCCAAATCAGATGCTGTCACCGCAGGCGCTTCATTCAGCAAAAGGAAAAAACCCCGTACTCGTTGATGTCCCCGTCAATGTGAAGCTGTTCGGCAAAACGGCCGATGTGGATTACGGGACGTACAAACTGACAATCCGATCAAATGAAGACAATCAGGTTTTGGGGATCAGCACATCTTATATCTACAGTTCAAACCGCCTTTATCTTAATGGGAAATTAATCGGACAGAGCGGCAATCCTACAGAAAAAGCTGATTTTAAGGCGCAGAACAAACCGTACAGCAGCTTTTTCAGGCTTCACAAGGGTGACAATGAACTTGTCCTGCATTTTTCGAATTTCGGAAAAGTTCCCGGCTGGGGGATCGCAAAACCGATAACGTTTGGGACTCAAGAACAAATTATACGCGAGAATCAAATTTCCTTTTTCAATGATTCCATTATGATTACGGCTTTTTTCATTACCGGTTTATATTTTCTCGGCTTTTTTCTGCAACGGACAAAGGATAAACATTTATTGTTCTTTTCCGTGATGTGTCTGCTGTTTTCTGCCATTATTCTTATGATCGGGAAAGAAAGAATTATCTTTCTCCTCTTTCCGTCTATTTCATTTTCATTGCTGAATTCCTTGCGTATCATCTCAACCGTGCTTGTCAGCATGGCGGTTTTTCTTTATCTCTTTTATGCATACAGAGAAATTGTTTCAAAAACGACGATCACCATTTTAACCGCTTTATCCGGGATTATCTTGATCACTGATTTTATGTCCGGAAGTTTCATTGACCACCTCTCATACATTTTACATTCTGTGCTTGCCGTTACGACTCTGTTTTATATTACATATATTTTTACGATTGCCGCCATAAGAAAAATAAAAGGAAGCACGTACCTTACACTCGCATCCGTCTCGATGAGCGCTTTTGTGATTCTTACGACCATTTCAGCTTACAGCGGCAAAACGGCTTTTTCTTTTAATTCGCTCTATTCATTGCCGACAGTCATCGCTTTATTGGCGGTGGTTCTTCTGATGGCGCAGCAATTCGCCGGAGCTTTCCGGGACAATGAAGTCCTCTCACGGAAATTAGTCAAAATCGACCAACTGAAAGATGAATTTATCGCCAAAACTTCACACGAATTCAAGACGCCGCTGAACAGCATTATTAATATATGCCAAACCCTTGTAGCCGGCAGAAAAAAGAAGACGATAGAGGAAGAGAAAGAAAATATGCAGCTGATCATCCGTATGGGCTACAGACTTTCCGATCTCGTAAATGATATTCTTGATTTGGAAAAAATGAAGCAGGGTATGCTGCAGATTCGTCCGGTTCCCGTCGATGTGCATGCCGTCATATGCAGTGAAATGAACTTCTACCGGCTTTTATCCAAACATAAAAAACTTGCCATTCTTAATCATGTGCCGGACGGCCTCCCTTTGGTGCTTGCAGATGAAAACCGATTCCGTCAAATCTTAACCAATCTTGTTGAAAACGCAATCAAGTACACATCCGAGGGGAACATTATTCTTTCTGCTGAAAGCCTGAATGACAAAATGATTCAAATCACGGTGGCCGATACCGGCAGCGGCATTCCTAAGGCTGATCTTGAAACCATTTTTGATTCTTTTCAGCAAGCGGGAGGGACGGAAGAAGATGGAACGGGTTTAGGTTTAAGTATTGTGAAACAGCTCGTCAAGCTCCAAAACGGGGACATCTGGGCGGAGTCAGCGGCGGCGCAAGGATCAGCCTTTCATTTTACGTTACCCGCCGCTCAAATTGATTCTTTACCGGAAGCAAAGACCGAACTTCCTGAATCACATCCCGGGCAGAGAATGTCGGATATTTCGCTGGTCACGCCTTATCACTCAGAAAAAATCGATGCTCCGACGATTCTGATCGTCGACGATAACATCGAGAGTTTGAAAATTTTAACTGATATGCTGGAAGGTGTTCCTTATAACGTAATCGCAGTAAAAAGCGGAAAAGAGGCGCTTCAAGCTGTCTCTTCCTCGAAGCTTGACTTGGTCATATTAGACTTGATGATGCCCGACATGACGGGTTTTGAAGTCTGCACAATCATCCGCGAAAGATTCAGCATGGTCGATCTGCCGGTTCTTATCGTTACGGCAGCCATTATCAGCCATGACAAATACAAGGCGTTTCATGCCGGAGCAAACGACATCTTACAGAAGCCTTATCATTACTCTGAATTCACCGCGCGTATTAAAAATTTAATTTTGATGAAGCATACGGCTCACCAAGCCACAAATTTAGAAATGGCATTTCTTCAGTCGCAGATTAAGCCTCATTTTCTTTACAACGTATTAAATACGATCATCGCGCTCAGCCATTTGGATATTGAAAAAGCACGGGAAACGACTGCTGCATTTACAAACTATTTAAGGATGAGTTTTGATTTTCAAAACACTTCGGACATCAGCTCATTCAAAAACGAACTTTCTATCATTACGTCATATCTTTCTATAGAAAAAACACGCTTCGGCAAACGGCTTGATATCCTTTTTGATATTGAACAGGACATTGACTTCCCCCTTCCGCCTTTAATGATACAGCCATTGGTGGAAAACGCCGTTCATCACGGGATCAGTAAGAAAAGAGGCGGCGGACGGATAAAGCTGACAGCGAAAAAACAAGGCGAAAACACGTATTTTATCAAAGTGGAGGATAATGGAACCGGCATCATGCCGGACATACAGAAAGATATTTTGTCTTCTGATATTAATCGCAGTGTCGGCCTGAAAAATATCAATCGGCGGCTGAAGCATTTTTGCGGAAGCGAATTGACGATCACCAGCACCCCGGATGAGGGCACCGCTGTTTCGATGATGATTCACACTCCCGGCACAACGGAAGATTCGAACTCACTAAAAACGTCTTCATTAAGATACTGATTAACTTCAAAAGGCTTGTAAATACTTCTGCCGGCTGTCGGGGAATTCCCGTCAGCCTTTATAGAAAGACGTAAAAACAAAAAAGCTTGAAGAAAAAATGATATCTTCTCCAAGCTTAGATGATCCGCACCAGTCTGGCCGTTTTCACTTAAGAAATCGTAACTCCCGCGCTTGCATATCCCGCCACTGTATTAATAAGCGAAAGGCCTGTCGCAGTGGCGGAGAATACCATTAACAGCCGGGTTTGAGGAGTTACCGCAATGTTCAGCCCTGTCGTGATTCCGTTGCTGATGCTGCCGATTGACAATATGCCGGTGAGGGGAGGAGCTAAAGTGACGGATGCTCCGGGGATCGGCGTGAACGTATTGTTCGGCACTGTGGAACTGTATAATTGTGCGGTTATCGTAACAGTCGAGCCGACAAGCGACAAGGCTGCGGTTGTACTGAAATAGGCGGCAATTGATGTAATGGTTCCGCTTCTCGGAGCAGAAAAAGCAAAGTTCAGCAGAGTTCCTCCAGCCCCGGTAAGATCAATTGCACCTCCCCCTCCGACATTGACGCCCGTCACAGAATTGCCGAAGCCGACAAGGCTCACCGTTCCGATTAATCCGCCGGCAATGGTCGTCACGGCAGTTGGAAGACCTGAAGCATAGGGAATGATCGCGCCTGCTCCGGTTACTCCTGTTGCCCCGGTCGAGCCTGTTATCCCAGTAGCTCCTGTTGCTCCGGTTACTCCCGTTACCCCAGTTGCACCTGTTACTCCGGTCGCTCCCGTTACTCCAGTGGCTCCCGTTACCCCGGTCGAGCCTGTTACTCCGGTGGCTCCCGTTATCCCAGTTGATCCCGTTACTCCAGTGGCTCCCGTTATCCCAGTTACTCCGGTCGCTCCGGTTACTCCAGTTATTCCTGTTGCTCCAGTATCCCCGGTTACTCCCGTTACCCCGGTCGAGCCTGTTACTCCGGTTGTTCCCGTTACTCCGATGGCTCCCGTTATTCCAGTTGCGCCGGTTACTCCCGTTGCTCCCGT
>NZ_JBXARS010000006.1:161842-163515 GCF_058808515.1 Bacillus sp. GW821-FHT11D08 | reverse complement strand
CGTTATCCCAGTTGATCCGGTTACTCCGGTGGCTCCCGTTATCCCAGTTGATCCCGTTACTCCAGTGGCTCCCGTTACCCCGGTGGCGCCGGTTATTCCTGTTGCTCCAGTATCCCCGGTTACTCCCGTTACCCCGGTCGAGCCTGTTACTCCGGTGGCTCCCGTTACCCCGGTTGTTCCCGTTACTCCGATGGCTCCCGTTATTCCAGTTGCGCCGGTTACTCCAGTGGCTCCCGTTATCCCAGTTGATCCGGTTACTCCGGTGGCTCCCGTTATCCCAGTTGATCCCGTTACTCCAGTGGCTCCCGTTATCCCGGTGGCGCCGGTTATTCCAGTCGAGCCTGTTACTCCGGTTGCGCCGGTTACTCCCGTTGCTCCCGTTACTCCGGTGGCACCGGTTATTCCAGTCGCACCGGTTGCTCCGGTCGAGCCCGTTACTCCCGTTGCTCCGGTGGCGCCGGTTGCTCCAGTCGCGCCGGGATCTCCAGTGACGCCGGTTACCCCAGTCGCTCCGGTATTCCCGGTCGAGCCCGTTGCTCCAGTGAATCCCGTTGCTCCAGTAAACCCCGTTGCTCCAGTGAACCCCGTTGCTCCAGTCAGCCCTGTTGCTCCGGTCAGCCCCGTTGCTCCGGTCAGCCCCGTTGCTCCGGTCAGCCCCGTTGCTCCGGTCAGCCCCGTTGCTCCGGTGAATCCTCTTACATGAAAATGATTTGGATGACAGCATGGACACCATCTTTCATGACAGCAAGAAGTTTTGCAACAGAATTCTTCACAGCAATGGGCCCGATTTTGATAACTGCGCCTTTGATTTCTTCTTTTATGTTGAAAATGACAGCAACAATCATTGCAATTCCGGCAGTCGTAATCCCAAGAGTCGTATCTGTTATACCAAGTATCTCCTTTTCTCATTACACCACCTCTATTTGCATAATATTTCCACGAGAAAAAAGGTGTGGCAAAATCCCACTTCTATTGGGCAAATTTTCAAATGTTCGTTAAGGCTGCATCATGCAGCATTTACAGAAAAAAGACCTAACTGTGCATAAGTCAGGTCTTTCATCTTTAAAATATCAGACTGCTATTTTCATGAGGTTGTCGGGAAACTTATGCTGTTAAAATCGATATTGAGAGCAGTTGCTGTCGTTAAATTATTAGCAGTTGTGAAAATAACCCTGAGCTGGTAAGTGTTCGTTCCTGCGGTCGGCGCAGTATCCACTGTTGTATCAGCAATCGAAAAACTATCCGTAGCTGCGAGAGTACTGGTTCGCGACAGAGTTCTTGTATGAATTTGCACTGCTCCCCTATATAATCTCACTTCAAAAACAAAGTTTGAATTGGCTGCAGTTGTTAACGCGACACTGAGTGCATAATCCAGCTTTACATTCTGCAAAGCATTAACTGGGACTGCCAGCGTAGCAACGGGAACTTCTGTATTTAACGGCGGATAAACAGTGAGCGGCCCGTTGGTTCTTGTGAAGAGCAAGGTTGGTGTACTGCCTGTGGCGCCGGTTGGTCCGGTTGGGCCCGTTGCTCCTGTGGCTCCTGTTGACCCGGTTGCTCCTGTTGAGCCTGTTGCGCCGGTTGAGCCTGTTAATCCCGTTACACCTGTTGGGCCAGTCACTCCTGTTGCACCAGTTAACCCAGTTCCTCCCGTTGGGCCGGTTGAGCCTGTT
>NZ_JBXARS010000006.1:156608-161742 GCF_058808515.1 Bacillus sp. GW821-FHT11D08 | reverse complement strand
AATCCCGTTACACCTGTTGGACCAGTCACTCCTGTTGCACCAGTTAACCCAGTTCCTCCCGTTGGGCCGGTTGAGCCTGTTAATCCCGTTACACCTGTTGGACCAGTCACTCCTGTTGCACCAGTTAACCCAGTTCCTCCCGTTGGGCCGGTTGAGCCGGTTATTCCTGTCGCTCCTGTTAATCCAGTTGAGCCGGTTAGGCCCGTTGCGCCTGTCGATCCGGTTTCTCCAGTTACCCCCGTTGACCCTGTTGGGCCGGTTATACCAGTTACACCTGTTGGGCCTGTTATGCCGGTTGACCCCGTTACCCCGGATGCACCCGTTGCTCCAGTTGAGCCTGTTTCTCCGGTCGCACCAGTCACTCCGGTTGTGCCTGTTGGACCGGTTACTCCTGTCGATCCGGTTGATCCTGTCACTCCCGTTGGACCAGTTGGGCCAGTCACACCGGTTAAGCCTGTCGCGCCTGTTATTCCGGTCGATCCCGTTACGCCGGTTACTCCTGTTGACCCTGTTACTCCGGTTGCGCCAGTCGCTCCTGTTATCCCCGTTGCCCCAGTCACTCCAGTTGAGCCCGTTTCTCCGGTTATACCAGTTGGGCCTGTTACTCCGGTTGTGCCGGTTTCTCCCGTGGCACCGGTTACTCCGGTTGGACCGATTTCTCCAGTTACTCCAGTTGCACCGGTTGAGCCGGTTACACCAGTTGGGCCTGTTGAACCAGTCGAGCCGGTTGCTCCTGTTGGGCCTGTTGAGCCCGTGACCCCAGTTGGGCCGGTTGAGCCGGTTACACCAATTGGACCAGTTTCTCCGGTTGAACCAGTTACACCAGTTGGACCTGTTACTCCAGTCGATCCGGTTGAGCCCGTGGTTCCGGTTTCTCCTGTTGATCCTGTTGCTCCTGATGGTCCAGTTGCTCCGGTTTCTCCTGCTGGGCCTGTTGCCCCAGTCACTCCAGTTGACCCCGTTTCTCCTGTCGATCCGGTTGGGCCTGTGACACCAGTTGGACCCGTTTCTCCCGTTGAGCCAGTTGCTCCTGTTGCACCTGTTACTCCAGTTAATCCCGTCGCACCAGTTGATCCGGTTTCTCCTGTCGATCCGGCTACTCCTGTTGGGCCTGTTACTCCAGTCACTCCTGTTGAGCCCGTTACCCCAGTTGGGCCGGTTTCTCCGGTTGATCCAGTCGGTCCTGTTGCACCAGTCGAGCCGGTTGTTCCCGTTCCCCCGGTTACACCAGTTACCCCAGTCGCTCCTGTCGATCCCGTTTCTCCGGTTGTTCCTGTTACACCGGTCTCTCCTATTGCGCCGGTTGGGCCGGTTGCCCCAGTCACTCCTGTATCCCCGATTGGCCCGGTTAATCCGGTGGCTCCTGTTACTCCCGTTGCACCGGTTACTCCTATTGGCCCTGTTGCTCCGGTTGAGCCGGTTTCTCCCGTTGCACCAGTTGGACCGGTTGATCCTGTTACTCCAGTTGAGCCCGTGACTCCGGTTGGACCCGTGATTCCGGTGGGGCCAGTTTCTCCGGTTGAACCAGTTGCTCCTGTTGAGCCAGTTGCTCCTGTCGCTCCTGTTACTCCCGTTGAACCAGTTGCTCCGGTTTCTCCTGTTGGACCGTTTTCTCCCGTTGGGCCTGTTACTCCAGTTGAGCCTGTTGCACCAGTCGAGCCGGTTGTTCCCGTTCCGCCAGTTACACCAGTTACCCCAGTCACTCCAGTTGAACCGGTTTCTCCTGTTGGGCCGATTGGACCAGTTGCTCCGGTTGAACCAGTTATACCAGTTGAGCCGGTTACTCCAGTCGCCCCTGTTGCACCGGTTGAGCCGGTTTCTCCAGTTGTTCCTGTTGAACCGGTTTCTCCTGTCGATCCCGTTGCTCCGGTTGTTCCTGTAATTCCAGTTGGGCCGGTTTCTCCAGTTAATCCCGTCGCACCAGTTGATCCCGTTTCTCCTGTCGATCCGGTTACTCCGGTTACACCAGTTGAGCCCGTGACCCCAGTCGGGCCAGTAACTCCTGTTGATCCGGTTTCTCCTGTTGACCCGCTTTCTCCAGTTGGACCAGTTACACCACTCGCCCCAGTTGGGCCAGTCACACCAGTTGGGCCTGTTGCTCCTGTTACTCCAGTTGGGCCGATCTCTCCCGTTGGCCCGGTTGCTCCGGTTATTCCTGTGGCCCCAGTCACTCCCGTTGCTCCGGTTATTCCTGTCGACCCGGTTACTCCTGTTGGGCCAGTTACTCCTGCTGGGCCGGTTTCTCCCGTTGCCCCAGTTACTCCAGTTGCACCTGTTTCTCCGGTTGAGCCTGTTACTCCAGTTGAGCCCGTGACTCCGGTTGGGCCAGTTGCTCCGGTTGAACCAGTTACACCAGTTGAGCCTGTTACTCCAGTCGCCCCTGTTGCACCGGTTGAGCCTGTTACTCCAGTCGCCCCTGTTGCACCGGTTGAGCCGGTTTCTCCAGTTGTTCCTGTTGAACCGGTTTCTCCTGTCGACCCCGTTGCTCCGGTTATTCCTGTTACACCGGTCTCTCCTATTGCGCCGGTTGGGCCGGTTACACCCGTCGATCCTGTTGGGCCAGTTGCTCCTGCAGGGCCGGCTTCTCCGGTTGGACCCGTTACTCCGGTTGAACCGGTTACACCAGTTGCGCCTGTTTCTCCGGTTGCTCCAGTTACCCCCGTTGATCCTGTTGAGCCCGTTGCACCAGTCATTCCGGTTACTCCGGTTCCACCTGTTGCGCCTGTTGAGCCGGTTATTCCAGTTATACCAGTTGATCCCGTTGGACCTGTTTCCCCAGTTACACCTGTTGGGCCGGTTGGGCCGGTTTCTCCAGTTATACCTGTTGCGCCTGTTATTCCTGTCGCCCCAGTTTCCCCTGTTATTCCGGTTGTGCCTGTCACTCCCGTTGGTCCAGTCTCCCCCGTTGGACCGGTCGAGCCTGTTATTCCGGTCGCTCCTGTTGTTCCCGTTCTCCCGGTTACACCCGTGACCCCAGTCGATCCTGTCGATCCCGTTACTCCTGCTGGGCCAGTTACTCCAGTTGGACCGGTATCCCCGGTTGAGCCAGTTACTCCGGTTGAGCCAGTTGGGCCGGTTTCTCCGGTTGATCCAGTCGGTCCTGTTGCACCAGTCGAGCCGGTTGTTCCCGTTCCCCCGGTTACACCAGTTACCCCAGTCGCTCCTGTCGATCCCGTTGCTCCGGTTGTTCCTGTTACACCGGTCTCTCCTATTGCGCCGGTTGGGCCGGTTGCCCCAGTCACTCCCGTTGCTCCGGTTTCTCCTGTTACACCTGTTGGGCCGGTTTCTCCTGTTGCTCCTGTTGATCCAGTTAGGCCAGTCGAGCCTGTCGCTCCTGTTGTGCCGATCGGGCCAGTAACTCCTGTTACTCCGGTGGCTCCCGTTGCTCCGGTTTCACCTATTGCTCCAGTCACTCCGGTTGACCCTGTTGCTCCGGTTACACCAGTTATGCCTGTTACTCCTGTTGCACCCGTTGGGCCTGTCGCCCCGGTTACCCCCGTTACTCCTGTCGATCCCGTGACCCCCGTCGGGCCAGTCACACCAGTTGCTCCGGTTATGCCAGTGGCGCCCGTTGATCCTGTTGAGCCGGTTGATCCGGTTGAACCGATTGTGCCTGTCGATCCCGTTGCACCCGTTGCGCCGGTTATCCCTGTTGCCCCAGTTACACCGGTCGCCCCGGTTTCTCCTGTTGATCCGGTTTCTCCAATTAATCCCGTCGCACCAGTTGATCCCGTTACGCCAGTCGGGCCGGTTGAGCCTGTTACACCGGTTGCGCCAGTAACTCCAGTTGCACCGGTTGATCCTGTTACCCCAGTTGGGCCAGTTGGGCCAGTTGGGCCGGTTGTTCCAGTCGGTCCTGTTGCACCAGTCGAGCCGGTTGTTCCCGTTCCCCCGGTTACACCAGTTGCACCGGTTGAGCCGGTTTCTCCCGTTGTTCCTGTTGAACCTGTTGAACCTGTCGATCCCGTTGCTCCGGTTATTCCTGTTGCACCAGTTACACCGGTCGCTCCGGTTTCTCCTGTCAACCCCGTTACTCCGGTTGGACCTGCTGCGCCAGTTGTGCCTGTCGCTCCTGTTACTCCTGTTACCCCAGTTGTCCCCGTTACACCAGTCGCCCCTGTTACTCCGGTGGGGCCCGTTTCTCCGCTTGACCCTGTTGATCCGGTTACACCAGTTATGCCTGTTACTCCTGTTGCACCCGTTGGGCCTGTCGCCCCGGTTATCCCTGTTACTCCTGTCGATCCCGTGACCCCCGTCGGGCCAGTCACACCAGTTGCGCCGGTGAACCCCGTTACTCCGATTGGACCTGCTACCCCAGTTGCTCCGGTTATGCCAGTGGCACCCGTTGCGCCGGTTGATCCAGTTGCACCGGTCGCTCCTGTTACTCCCGTTGGGCCTGTTACTCCGGTGAACCCCGTTGGCCCAGTCAGCCCCGTTGCTCCTGTTTCACCTATTGCTCCAGTCACTCCGGTTGAACCTGTTACCCCGGTTGTCCCCGTTACACCAGTCGCTCCTGTATCCCCGGTCGGGCCTGTTATTCCGATCGCTCCTGTTATTCCGGTTGCCCCGATTGGTCCCGTTATACCAGTTGATCCCGTTGCTCCGGTAATTCCTGTTGGGCCTGTCGATCCAGTTGGGCCAGTTTCTCCCGTTGCCCCTGTTACTCCCGTTGCACCGGTTTCTCCGGTTGAACCAGTTGGGCCTGTTGCACCAGTCGAGCCGGTCGCCCCTGTTACTCCGATTGCACCAGTTGCTCCTGTCGATCCTGTTACTCCCGTTGAACCAGTTTCTCCGGTTTCTCCTGTTGGACCAGTCTCCCCAGTTGACCCCGTTGCACCAGTTGTTCCAGTTATTCCAGTGGCGCCCGTTGCTCCGGTTGGTCCCGTTCTCCCGGTTACACCCGTGACCCCAGTCGATCCTGTCGATCCCGTTACTCCTGCTGGGCCAGTTACTCCAGTTGGACCGGTATCCCCGGTTGAGCCAGTTACTCCGGTTGAGCCAGTTGGGCCGATTTCTCCAGTTACCCCCGTTACTCCGGTTACACCGGTTGCGCCTGTTGGACCTGCTGCGCCGGTTACTCCTGTTGCTCCAGTTACACCGGTTATTCCTGTTGACCCTGTTACACCAGTCGCTC
>NZ_JBXARS010000006.1:0-156509 GCF_058808515.1 Bacillus sp. GW821-FHT11D08 | reverse complement strand
CCGGTTTCTCCTGTTACACCGGTTGCGCCAGTCGCTCCTGTTATCCCCGTTGCACCAGTCGCTCCAGTTGCACCGGTTTCACCTGTTGAGCCAGTAATCCCTGTTGCACCGGTTTCTCCTGTTGAACCTGTTGATCCGGTTGGACCGGTCTCTCCCGTTGAGCCAGTTTCTCCCATTGCCCCGGTTACTCCTGTTGCTCCAGTTACACCGGTTATTCCTGTTGACCCTGTTACACCAGTCGCTCCGGTTTCTCCTGTTACACCGGTTGCGCCAGTCGCTCCTGTTATCCCCGTTGCACCAGTCGCTCCAGTTGCACCGGTTGAGCCGGTTATCCCAGTTGATCCTGTTACACCTGTTGGCCCTGTTGAGCCGGTTTCTCCTGTTGGACCGGTTGGGCCTGTTGAGCCCGTGGTTCCGGTTTCTCCGGTTGCTCCCGTTGAGCCGGTTTCTCCCGTCGCACCAGTTACTCCAGTTGGACCGGTTGAGCCAGTTACACCGGTCGCTCCTGTTGCACCAGTCGAGCCGGTTGTTCCCGTTCCCCCGGTTACACCAGTTACCCCAGTCGATCCTGTTGCTCCAGTTACTCCTGTTGGGCCAGTTTCTCCTGTTGATCCTGTTGCGCCGGTTGGGCCTGTTATTCCTGTTGCTCCGGTTTCTCCAGTTATTCCCGTTGCGCCGGTCGCCCCGGATGCACCCGTCGCTCCAGTTTCTCCTGTTGAACCAGTTACACCAGTTGGGCCTGTTAGCCCGGTTTCTCCTGTTACTCCCGTTGGACCTGTTTCTCCGGTTGCACCGGTTGGACCTGTTCCCCCGGTTGAGCCTGTTTCTCCAGTTAATCCCGTCGCACCAGTTGAGCCGGTTGCGCCTGTCGGTCCGGTTGTTCCCGTTCCCCCGGTTACACCCGTTACCCCAGTCGCTCCTGTCGATCCAGTTGGACCCGTTACTCCGGTGGGGCCTGTTGATCCCGTTGCGCCTGTTATTCCTGTTGACCCGCTTACTCCGGTTGGACCAGTTACACCAGTCGCTCCTGTTGGACCGGTCAAGCCGGTTGGGCCTGTTGAGCCTGCTATCCCCGTTGCCCCAGTCACTCCTGTTGAACCGGTCAAGCCGGTTGGGCCTGTCGATCCGGTTGATCCGGTTACTCCGGTTGGGCCTGTTGCACCAGTCAAGCCAGTTGTTCCTCTTACTCCAGTCACTCCGATTGAGCCCGTAGTTCCGGTTGCTCCCGTTGCACCAGTTACTCCTGTCGCTCCTCTTGCTCCAGTCACTCCGGTTGAGCCCGTGGTTCCGGTTGCTCCTCTTGCTCCTGTTACACCAGTCGAGCCGGTAGCTCCAGTTACTCCGGTTGCTCCGGTCGCTCCTCTTGCTCCGGTCACTCCTGTGGGGCCCGTCACTCCAGTGGGACCTGTAATTCCTGTTACGCCAGGTTCACCCCCGGTTTGCGCCAATGAAACGTCGTCTATTAAAACCGTGCCGGAAGAAACCTTACTTAATACAATGACAGCAGAGGCCGCGCCAGAAGGCACACTGCTTGTTTTATAGATTTCAGACCATGTGTGAAAGAGCACGTTCGGCAAATTTCCGGGTGTAATATTTTCTTGAATGGAACTGATTTGTTCACCTGCTGCGCTGACATATATGATCTGGAGAGTTACTTGGGGACTTGGCTCATTTCCGAGCGTTGCGAGTGATACGAATAGAGTCACTGACTTGGCTGAAATTGGAACGATTTGACTGAGGTAAGCATATGGCTGAGCTCCAATAAATTGCGCAGAATATCTCCCTGAATGTGCAAACAAACTGTTAATCTGGGTATTTGCCGAACTCCACCCCGCTAATGTGCCGGTTTCAAAGCTTCCGTTTATAATCGGATTATTCATTCAATCTTTTTCCCTCTCCTTCCCGTTGTTGACCGTCTTACTTATTAAGACAGCATATTAATACGGGCTGTGTTTTGACAATCTAAATAAAAAAGGTGATTTCTTTTCATCACCTTAATCCGATCCTTGAATGGGGAATCCCGTCGCAATGAGGGAGCGGTTTGCCGCTGCGACTTGTGTTACGTAATTCGAAGAAAGGACGGATAAATAGAGCTGGTACGCGGCTGTTTCATCCGCCTTCATTTCGTCGATGTACGTAAAAGGAATTCCTATGATTTGTCCGCCTGAAGAAAAGAGGTTCCGCTCTTGTCTCTGTGTTTGTATCGATACGCCATTTCTTTGCAGATCGACAGCTAAGACCAATGAGAAATGAGACGCGAGCGGATCTAATTCAACATTTACTTGTATGACGGCATCCGTTTTCACCAATTGATCTGTCGGCGCGGCTATCACTGCGCTTAACACGTTTATCGGTGTTCCTTCTAACGGAATCATCATTTGGTCTGCTGTATTTTGAAAAGCTACCGCAGGAACCGCTCCCGGCGGCCCCTCAGGCCCCGGTGGACCGGGCGGACCCGCCTCCCCTTGCGGACCGCGGGAGCCGGCGGGTCCTCTTTTGCCTTCGGGACCTCGCAGCCCGGGTACGCACAAGGCAGATCGATTTTCATCTGAAGACGGAAACCGTTTTTCCGTCCCTGTTTCCGGCCTTTCATGTTCACATGGTAATTGTTCATACCGATGTTTCATATGTCTGCTCATATATTTGTAAGGTTTCTGTTTCAATATCATGTATTGATTACGGCCGCTGCTCATATTATCACCCCGGCCATATTCTATTCGCACTGGAGTCATCATGTGCAGGCCCTTCCCCTTCCTTACAGAAATAAAAAAAGGCAGACCTGAGTCTGCCTTTTTCTTCTACCATAACCCTAATACTTTCCACCATAATCCGCCGATCACAAGCCATGTCACAATATGGACGATTGACAGGATAAAGCCGATGGACCACCATTTGCTTTGCGATATATAACCCGCTCCGAAAAAGACCGGAGCCGCTCCTGAGCCGTAATGCGTCGTCGAACCGAAAAGGTTGCTGAAAAACGCCAGGCTGAGCGCCGCCAACAGCGGCGGAGCGCCTGCCGCCACGATGACGGCGAGAAATGCCGCATACATGGCGCTGATATGCGCGGTTGCGCTCGCAAAGAAGTAATGCGTGTAATAATACACGACAATCAGAATCATAAATGCCACAATCCATGAAAAACCGGAAACAGAAGATTTCATCATATTGCTGAACCAAGACACCATGCCGAGCTCATTCAGGAAATTCGCCAGCATCACAAGCGCCGCGAACCAAGTCAGCGTATCCCATGCACCTTGTTCCTTTTTGATGTCCTCCCATGTTAATACCTGTGACAAAAGCAAAACGGATAATCCGATCAGGGCCGTCGTCGTTGCGTCAATATTTAAGCTTCCTCCGAAAATCCACAGCGCAAGCACCAATAAAAAGACAATGACCATGGAGAGTTCGGATTTTTTAAACGGACCCATTTCTTTCAATTTTTCCGTTGCGATTTTAGCCGCATCCGGTGTTTCTTTAATTTCCGGCGGATACAGCTTATAAATGACGAGCGGCGTAATGATTAAGCTCGCCAATCCCGGTACAATGGCTGCGATTGCCCAGCTTGTCCATGTGATGTCCACCCCTGCGACATCGTGGGCCAGCTTGGCGATCAGCGGGTTCGCCGCCATTGCCGTCAAAAACATCGCAGACGTAATCAAGTTTCCTTGAAAACCGGTTTTTAATAAGAAAGCGCCGATTTTCCGCTCTGTTCCGTCTGCCGGCGTTGATCCGAAAGTTTCGGATAATGATCTGATAATAGGAAAAATAATGCCGCCCGCCCGTGCCGTGTTGCTCGGAATGGCAGGTGATAAAATTAAATCACTGAAAAGCAGTGAATAAGAAAGGCCGAGTGTTTTCTTCCCGAACCGTTGTACGAATACGTAAGAAATCCTGGCGCCGAGCCCGGTTTTGATGAACCCCCGGGAAATAAAAAAGGCGATGACAATCAGCCAGATTGTCTTGTTTCCAAATCCGCTTAACGTATTTTCAATAGATAGCGTTCCCGTTAACGCGGTGACTGCCAATGCAAAAATTGCAATTGCGCCCATTGGCAAGGGCTTGGAGATAAAGCCGATAATTGTTGCGACAAAAATAGCGAACAAATGCCATGCTTTAGGTTCAAGTCCGGACGGCGCGGGAATAAACCAAATGATTAATCCCACAGCAACAGTAATAAGCAAAGGAATGATTTTTACTGCCTGCTGTTTTTTTGCGTCTTTTTCTGAAGCCATTACAGGTCTCCTCCTATTTTGTTGTCTTCCATCCCCTATCCCATTTTACTACTTAACTAAGTTAATAAACGTTTTTGTTAATTAAAAAACACAAAGGAATATTTTCCTTTGTGTTTCTTGTTTCTTATTTTAATATGCCCGACCCGGCTTTAGATATAACATCTGATTTTACATTTGATGATGAGCCGATGGAACCGTGCAATGACGGTGTCCAGCCGACGGACTGACTTAATCCGTTGGCGGCTGACGCGTTAATGGAGGCGCCGTTTAAAAGAGTGCCGTCTTCATGAAGCGCTTTTCCGCCGCTGAAGACGCTGATGACTTTATCAGCAGCCAGTCCCGGCACTTCAAAGACATTATTCTGGGCATATATTTTTGACGCGTGGCCCGCGCCCCACGCATAGCTGAACGGGTATGCGGCGCTTTTCGAGCCTGCGTAAAAATTATTATAAATATGAACCTGCCCGTACCGGACCCGCGGTGCGCGCTGGACGATGTTCTGATAATAGTTATGGTGAATGGTCACCTTCAGTTTTCCTTCATCCGACGTCTTGCTGTCGCTGTTTCCGATGACGGAGCCTTTGTCATGGTCATGATATTTATTATAGGACAATGTAATATAATTCGCCCCGTTGGCTATATCCGTCTGGCCGTCATGGTGCTGATATTTTCTCCCGTAATAGTAGGGAAAACCGCTGTCGGGATTCGATCCGTCATTAAAGGTGCAATGATCGATCCAGATGTGCGTCGCGCCGTTAATGGTGATATTGTCATATTCCGAGTTCCAGTTGCCGCTGCTGCCGTCCGTCGGGTCCCATTGCGGAAAATAGTCGTAAGCGTCTTGAAATTCAATGTTGCGGATGATGACATTGTTGACGCCGTTCTTAATATTAAAATTCCCGCCTGTCACTTTGGCATTTGAACCCGAGCCGATGATCGTCGTATTTGAAGGAATGTCAACCACGACCCGTGCCTTCTGGTTTTTTTGCGATCGCTGTCTGGCGTCTTCCTGGGTGCCTGACGGCGCTTTTTTTCCCCATTTGTCCGGGTCGTACGCCTTCAGATAGGCGTTCGGATCATATGCCGGATCTTTATAATCATGAAAGCCGAGCGTTTTATTGCGGTCGTCCGTATTCATATTGATTGTGCCTTGTATGTAAATAATCTTCGGCGTGCTGTTGGCGCTTCCCCCTAATGCAGAAACGAGCTGCTGTCTGTTTGATACGGTGTATACATTCGATGAAGAGGCTTTCGCGCCGCCGGTTGTCCCGCCGGAAGCGGCTCCCCAGCCGTCATTTGTTCCTAACGTCTGCCGTCCCAGATCAGCGGCATAGACGTCCGCAGGGATCATACACAAACAAACCGCCAGCATAAATAACAATTTTTTCATGAATTGTGCTCCTCCTGATTCTTTGTTCCAATTTATTACAATTGAATTGTATCAAATCAGTTGAGAAACAGCACCGAAAATGTACAGAATGCGCCTTTCGGTTTTATTGCGGAAACCGCAAAAAAATCCCAAGGGGACCGAAAACCCCTTGGGATCTGTTCAGCTTACGCCCATGATTTCACTTTTTCGTTATCCGTGACAAACAGAAGAACTTTTCCTTCATCTAAGCGCTTTTCAAATTGTGATGCTTCCTCTTCTGAAAAGCCGATTTCGTGAATTTTGTTGCGGAGCTCGTCGCCTTTTTTATTAAACATATTGCCGACTGCGTGTTTAATGCCCGTTTCTTTCGCTCCGATGGTATTGACATCAGTATTATCGGCCAGGCGGTCCGTTCTGTCGTCATCATGAGAAAGCACATATACGTCCTCTTTTGCGACACCCAGCTGCTGAAGCTCTTTTACGTCCTGCATCAGTTTTTGATCATTTGTATATTCTCTTACTACCGGTTTCATTGATAAGTCCTCCCTTTTGTTTTGTATATTGGATGTTTACCCGCTCAATCAAGGATCAAACAAAAGAAGGAGAGTTCCGTGAAAAATCGGGCAGATTGTCGGTGGATATTTTCTGGCGGGACATGTTACAGTAGGGAAAGCTACTTCTATCAGAAAAATAAAAATCTTCATGAGCCGATCAAGCAGGGAGGTGGTTCCTATCCATTACTTTTCACCGGAACAGCGATTTAACGCTTGGGTTGTCAGTGATTTAGTGAAGCAGGTATTCCGCCGGCAAACCCGCTGCCCGGATGGAATAAAAGAGCTTACGGCCTTTGCTGAAGATACTTTTCATATTAATATCGATTTCGTTTTCTCTATGATTATCAATATCGGTGATATCGAATCCGTTCTGCCGACAGAAATTGAAAATAAGCTGGGTTCTTACCTGACCGCGCTTCAGCCCGTGATTACCGCTGACATGCTTCATTCTTCAAAAACGAATGCCTATGAATATTTGGAACATGAGAAAAACACCGATGTGTACCGGTTATTCTATTAAATATGCATATAAGGAAAGAAGGGCCCTGGCCCTTCTTTTTTTATGGCCGCTGACGGTTTGATTTTGTAATCGGGAAATGGTTCGTGTTACATTTGGAACAACCACTTATCTTGAAGGAGGATTCAGTATGCCGAATCATCAGCAGCAAATTCAATTGGCAAGACGCCCCAAAGGCGTTCCCGCCCATGACGATTTCCGCTTTGAAACGATTGCCGTGCCCGAACCGAAAGACGGCGAAGTGCTTGTGAAAACAAGTTATGTGTCCGTTGACCCGTACATGCGCGGACGGATGCAGGATACAAAATCATATGTAGAGCCGTTCGCTTTAGATGAAGCCATAACAGGCGGAGTGATTGCCGAGGTTCTGACAGACGGCGATAAGCTGAAAAAAGGAGATGTTGTGATCGGAAATCTCGCATGGCAGGAATATTCAGCCGTCAATGAGTCCGCCCTCCGCAAGTTGGATACGGATATCGCACCCGCCCAGGCGTATCTCGGCATTTTAGGGATGACCGGACTGACCGCTTACTTCGGGCTGCTCGATATCGGCCGTCCGAAAAAAGGCGAAACCGTCGTCGTTTCAGGCGCGGCGGGCGCCGTCGGCTCAACAGTCGGACAGATTGCCAAAATCAAAGGCGCGCGGGTTGTCGGCATCGCCGGATCTGATGAAAAAATCGCGTATTTGAAAGAGGAGCTTCAATTTGATGAAGCCATTAATTACAAAACGGCGGATGATATTCAAAAAGCGCTGGAACAGGCATGTCCTGACGGCGTCGATGTCTATTTTGACAATGTCGGCGGACCGATTTCAGATGCGGTGATAAACCTGCTGAATGAATTCGCCCGCATTCCGGTATGCGGAGCGATCTCATCGTACAATACCGAAAGTGAAGAAGAAAACATGGGCCCCCGCGTCCAGCCGAAGCTGATCAAAACAAAAGCGCTGATGCAGGGATTCATCGTCAGTGATTATGCTGACCGCTTTTCCGAAGGTGCGAAACAATTGGCCGAATGGCTTAAGGACGGAAAGCTTCATTATGAAGAAACGATTACGGAAGGATTCAGCCATATTCCTGACGCGTTCCTCGGCCTGTTTAAAGGAGAAAACAAAGGCAAACAGATCATCAAAGTCAGTGATCTAAGTTAACATGATGATAAAAAAAGGAGGGCTTTGTCCCCTCCTTTTCTTTTTTTCGGATCAGCCGCGAAGAATCAAAGTAAGAAAGCCGTCTTCATCAGGATCCGTATCTTCCAAAGTGAATCCTGCTGCTTGAAAGCAGGCTAAACTGATTTGATTGTCTTTTTCGATGCTTGCCGCCCATTCCCGCACGCTGGTAAACCCAGGGTCAGTCAGCAGTTTTTGCAAGATCTGTTTTCCGTACCCTTGAAGCTGGTACAAAGGATTGACGATCAATCCGATATACGCCCGCTCCTCCACAAACTCTATAGAGACCATGCCTCCCGGAAGCTGCCCGTTATATGCCATAAGGACAGTATCGTCTTCATCTTTACTCAATCGTGCATACCACGCGTCTAATGGCAGCATCGCATCCATTCTCCGTTTGATAATATCGTTCTTAAACCAGTGTTCAAGTATTTTCAGCTCACGTACCTTCAATATTTGAAATCTGTCTATTGACACCATCTTCCCGCCCCCGCCTGAACCTTTTCTATTATTTTACAACAAAAAAAAACGAAGGGCTTTCCGCCCTCCGTTTCTTATTTCTCAGATAATTTTCCGCCTGAATAAACGGCCTCTTTCAGCTCAATTCCGAGTGATTTGGCCATTTTTTTCAATTTGGATTCTTCCATCGGCGTGACAAGGCTGAGTACGGTTCCTTCTTTACCGGCCCGCCCCGTCCGGCCTGATCTGTGAATGTACCCGTCTTCATTCGGGATGTCCGCGTGAATGACGTACGGAAGATCATCGATATCGAGTCCGCGCGCCGCAATGTCAGTGGCCAGAAGCAGCGGAAATTCTCCCCGTTCAAACGCTGATAATATCTTTGCCCGCTCCATTTTTTTCGCTTCTCCGTGCAGGATGCCGAGATCCACATGGTGATAGGCGAGTTTTTCCGCATAGACGCTTAAATTTCCGATATCTCTGACGAACACGAGCGCCTGCATGCCGTTCAGCCGTGACAGCTTTTGCAATAGCTTCACTTTATCCCGCTGATCGCAGACGAGATATTGATGCGTGACGCGCGCTTTTTCCGCCGTATTCCGCTCCACTTTCAAAACGGCCGGTTCGTGTGCGATGGTATTCAGCACCTGTTCTGTTTCCGGCTGCAGCGTAGCGGAAAAGCTTAAAAGCTGTCGGTCTTTCAGCGTCGTTTTAATGATTTTTTTCATCGTTTCGCGGTGTTCCTGTGTCACGAGCTGATCCGCTTCATCAAGAACGATCGTCTTGACTTCATGCATTTTCAGCTTTTTCGCCTGAATCAATTCGAGCACCCTGCCCGGTGTGCCCGCAATGATATGCGGTTTATTTTTGAGCTTTTCCACCTGCTTTTTCACGTTTGCTCCGCCGATCAAAGACAAAGCGCGAAGATCAGAGCCTTTTATCCACTCCTGAATCACTTGAAAAATCTGCATCACAAGTTCGCGGGACGGTGCTAAAATGATCACTTGCGGATGTTTCTGTTCCGGGTTGATCCGCTCCAGAACCGGAAGCGTGTACGCCAATGTTTTTCCCGTTCCCGTCGGGGATTCGGCGATGACGTCTTTCCCTTCCATAATCACCTGAGCGGCTTTTTCCTGAATGACGGTCGGCTCCTGAAAACCTGACGCCTCCCAGTTTTCGGCGATAAATGGTTGTGTATGCTGTAAAAATGGCCATGTTTGGGTCATGTCGTTCTCCTCAATTCTTAAAATCTACTCCATAGTATCTCAAATGCAAGCGCCAAACGCAATTTTCTTTTTCCTTCCAAGCCTTTTAACAAACGGTCTCCTCCTTTATAATCATAAATGAGAAAGACACATGATAAATAAAGCGTGTCTGATAACGATAGAGGTGTAATGATGAGTATTTTATCCGTAAAAGATTTAAGCCACGGCTTTGGTGACCGTGCGCTTTTTAACAATGTATCGTTCCGTCTTTTAAAAGGGGAGCACGTCGGCTTAATCGGAGCAAACGGCGAAGGTAAATCAACGTTTATGAATATTATTACCGGAAAACTTGAGCCTGATGAGGGTAAGGTTGAATGGGCGAAAAACGTGCGTGTCGGCTACCTCGATCAGCATACCGTGCTTGAAAAAGGAAAAACGATCCGCGACGTGCTGAAAGATGCGTTCCATTACTTATTTGCGATGGAAGAGGAAATGAATGAGATTTACAACAAAATGGGCGAAGCGGACCCTGATGAGCTTGAGCAGCTGCTTGAAGATGTCGGTGTCATTCAAGATGCCCTGACAAACAATGATTTCTATGTGATTGACAGCAAAGTTGAAGAAATCGCCCGCGGCCTCGGCCTGCAGGATGTCGGACTTGACCGCGACGTCACTGATTTAAGCGGCGGACAGCGGACGAAAGTGCTGCTCGCCAAACTGCTTTTAGAAAAACCGGAAATTCTTCTGTTGGACGAACCGACCAACTACCTTGATGAGCAGCATATTGAATGGCTGAAACGCTATTTGCAGGAATATGAAAATGCGTTCATCTTAATTTCTCACGACATTCCGTTTTTAAACAGCGTGATCAATTTGATTTATCATGTGGAAAATCAGGAGCTGACTCGTTATGTCGGCGACTACCATCAGTTTATGGAAGTCTACGAAGTGAAAAAGCAGCAGCTCGAAGCCGCCTATAAAAAACAGCAGCAGGAAGTGGCTGAGCTGAAAGATTTCGTCGCCCGCAACAAAGCGCGGGTCAGCACGAGAAATATGGCGATGTCCCGCCAGAAAAAGCTTGATAAGATGGATATGATCGAACTGGCGGCCGAAAAACCGAAACCGGAATTCCATTTCAAGCCTGCGAGAACGTCAGGCAAGCTCATTTTTGAAACGAAGGACTTAGTCATCGGCTACGATACTCCGCTGTCACGCCCGCTCAATCTCAGAATGGAGCGCGGACAGAAAGTCGCCCTGTACGGCGCAAACGGCATCGGGAAGACGACGCTGTTAAAGAGCCTGCTCGGTGAAATCCAGCCGCTGGAAGGCACGGTGGAACGGGGCGAGCATCAATACACGGGCTATTTCGAGCAGGAAGTGAAAGAAACCAATAACAATACGTGCATCGAAGAAGTGTGGAGCGAATTTCCTTCCTTTACCCAGTACGAAATCCGCGCCGCCCTCGCCAAATGCGGCCTGACGACCAAACACATTGAAAGCCGCGTCTCCGTTCTCAGCGGAGGAGAAAAAGCGAAGGTCAGACTGTGCAAGCTGATCAATTCAGAAACAAACCTGCTCGTGCTTGACGAACCGACAAACCACCTGGATGTCGATGCGAAAGAAGAGCTGAAACGCGCGCTGAAAGAATACAAAGGCTCCATTCTGCTGATTTCCCACGAACCCGAGTTCTACATGGATATCGCGACGGAAACATGGAATTGTGAATCTTGGACGACGAAAGTGCTGTAAACACAAAAAGGAACTCCCGCCTGTGCGGAAGTTCCTTTTTTTCTTAATGTCCGGCTTTTATTCCGGCGAGATGTTTGCGTCCCATGAGAAGGACAAGCATGCCGACAAAAACGACGATCCCGCCTACTGTATATGGAGTGCTTGCGGTGAAGTGTTCTGACAGCATCCCCGCAATCCACGGAGCGAGCGCACCGCCGATAAAACGGACTGAGCTGTAGGCTGAAGACGCGATTGAACGTTCAACCGGCGCAGAACCCATCACAGCGGTTGTCATGATCGTATTCACCATACCGAGAACAGCACCGGCGACAACGATACATGTAATGATCAACGTCTGATGGTCAGTCCAGATCCCCATGACGATGAGAATGACCGCAAAGGCGATAAAGAGAACGACGAGCGAACCCACTGTTCTCAGCGCTTTGTGCACGAGCGGCGCCGTAAAGACTGACGTAATTGCCAGCAATAACCCCCAGCCGAAGAAGACATATCCAAGGCCGTGTTCATCTAAATCCAGCACGAACGGAGAATAAGCAAGCAAAATAAAAAATCCAAAGTTGTATAAGAATGCAGATACTGCCATTGTCAAAAGGCCTTTATATTTGAGCGCCTTCATCGCATCAAACACACCGACGCGTTTCGCCGGTTTCGGCAGCTTCGGCAGCATGAGTGAAATCGCGCAAAGCGCTATGAACATAAGGACAGATACTCCGAAGAACGGAGCGCGCCATGAGATGCTGCCAAGCTCTCCGCCGGCAAGCGGCCCGACGGAAATCCCCAAGCCGAGTGCAGCCTCATACAGAATAATGGCTTTGGCGCTGCCGCCGACTGATACCCCGACAATGACGGCAAGCGCGGTTGAAATAAAGAGAGCATTCCCAAGCCCCCAGCCGCCGCGATAGCCGACAAGCTGAGCGATTGAACTTGAGCTTCCGCCGAGGGCGGCAAACACGATGATAAAAATAAGTCCGAGAAGCAGCGTCCATTTTGCGCCGATCCGGCTTGAAATCGCGCCGGAGAAAAACATCATAAAACCGGTAACGAGCAAATAACTTGTAAATAACAGAGATACTTCACTAGGTGAAGCATGTAATTGTGCGGCGATCGCCGGAAGAATCGGATCGACAAGACCGATTCCCATAAAGGAAATAACACAGGCAAACGCAACCGCCCAAACGGCTTTCGGCTGGCTGAATAAGCCTGTTTTCTGTTGTGATGATGTATCCATTTGACCAGACCTCCTGTTTCATCCATTAAAAGAAACGCTATATCCATAGCGTTTACAGCAAAATCATTCGATTGATTGAATGGCGCGGTCAGCTTTTTCTTTCATTCCGTTAAGGCGCGTTTTAAAATGCTGAAATGTGCTGATCTTCTCATCAATCATCTCAAGCTGGTGGTTCAAAGCGTGCTGAATCTCTTCCAGCTTTTCTTTCCGTTCCTTCGGATCCAGTGACAACAAGTACCCCTCTTTGTTTAATTCCAGCTGACGGCTCATCTCCATAAACTGCTGAAGCTCCTGAAGGGAAAAACCGAGCACTTCTTTTGTGCTGGTGACTTTTTCGAGCTCCTCCATATCATCTTCAGAGTAAAGCCGGACGCCGCCTTCTGTCCGTTTAGGAGCAGGAATCAAACCAATCTCCTCGTAAAAACGAATGGTTCGTTTTGTCAATCCGCTTCGCTTGGCAACTTGATCAATCTTCATCCATTCCAAGGTGAATCCCCCTCTTGTCGTATCTGTTTCTATTATACACCATTTGAACCTTAACGTAAACGTTAACTTTTTATGCTGATAAACTTTGCTTGGACAAAACGTTTGTCTTTAAAGCGCCGGGAGACATCTGTGTAAGATAAAAAAGCCGGAATGACCCGCCATCTTTCTCGGGGGCCGTACCGGCTTTTCTTAATTCTCAAGTTCTTCAATCATCAGTGACAATTCGGTCCAGCGCTCCATCGCCGCTTCAAGCTCTTCAGCCGTTTTTGCCTGTTCGGCCATCAGTTCTTGAATCTTTCCGAAATCACTTCCCGCTTCAGCGATTTCCGCTTCCAGACGCTGATGCTTTTCTTCAAGGCCGGCGATTTTGTCTTCGATGCCGTCCCATTCGATCTGATCCTTATATGAAAGCTTTTTGCGCTTTTTCTTCGGCTCTTCCTCCGCCTTTTTCTCTTCGGCCGGCTGTTTTACCGCCGTCTTCTTCGCTTTTGCGTGTTCCATGTATTCACTGTACGAACCTTGGAAACGGGAAATGACACCGTGTCCTTCAAATACGATCAGGCGGTCAATGACGCGGTCAAGGAAATAGCGGTCATGGGATACGGTGATGACGACGCCCGGGAACTGTTCGATATAATCTTCGAGCACGCTTAATGTTTCCGTGTCCAGATCATTGGTCGGCTCATCTAAAAACAGCACATTCGGTTCCTGCATCAGTACATTCAGCAAGTACAGACGGCGCTTTTCCCCGCCCGACAGCTTTCTGATATACGTCTGCTGCATCGGACGCGGGAACAGAAAACGCTCAAGCATTTGTTCCGCGGTGATGACATCGCCTTCCGCTGTTTTGACGATTTCAGCCGTCTCTTTTATATATTCAATGACTTTCATATCACCGTTCATTTCGCTGTGGTCCTGGGTGTAGTAGCCGATCCGGACCGTCTGCCCGATGGTGATATTGCCGCTGTCAGGCTGAATTCTGCCGGCGAGGCTGTTTAAAAGTGTCGTTTTCCCGATTCCGTTCGGCCCGATGATGCCGATTCGTTCCCCCGGGATGACAAGCTCATTAAACCGGCTGATCAGCGCTTGGCCGTTATAGGTAATGGTGACGTTATCGGCTTCGATCACCTGTTTTCCGAGACGGTGGGAACCGATCGCGAAATCGAGTGATCCGGAGACTGCCGGCCCTTTTTGCTCTTTGAGCGCCTCCGCTCTGTCCACTCTCGCTTTTTGTTTCGTCGAGCGCGCTTTCGCCCCTCTTCTGAGCCACGCCAATTCGCGGCGCAGGAGGTTTTGACGTTTTGTTTCTTTCTGCTCCGCCAGCGCTTCCCGTTCGGCCCGTTTTTCCAGGAATACTTCATAGTTTCCTTTATACGTATAAAGGCTGCCTCTCTCAAGCTCGTAAATTCTGTTCGTCACCCTGTTCAGAAAATATCTGTCGTGCGTGACAAGCATAACGGCGCCCGGATATTGCGATAAGTAGCCTTCCAGCCATTCAATCGTTTCATTGTCCAAGTGGTTTGTCGGTTCATCCAAAATGAGCAGGTCAGCCGGCTGGATGACGTTTTTCGCAATCGCGACGCGCTTTCTCTGGCCGCCGGACAGCTCGCTGACATCCTTCATCAGATCGGTGACGCCAAGTTTGGTTAAAACCGTTTTGGCTAACGTATTCGCCTCCCACGCATCATTCGCGTCCATTCGGGCCTGCGCATCAAGCAGCTGTTTCTGGCGCTGGTCATTTTCCGGTTCTTCATTCAGCGCCTGAAGCGCTTTTTCGTATTCTCTCATCGTTCTCATGACGGCTGATCCGCCGGAATAAATATGCTCAAGTACGGTTTGTCCGGCCGGAAGCTCAGGGTCCTGATGCAAAAACTCAATATGCACGCTTCCTGAAGCCGTAATCTCGCCTTCCTCCGTTGATTCAAGGCCGGCAATGGTTTTCAGAAGCGTAGACTTCCCCGTTCCGTTCGGGCCGATTAAACCGATTCTTTCATTCTCTTCAATATGAAAGGAGATATGGTCGAATAATGTCTTATCTCCGTATGTTTTATAAAGGTTTTCCGCTTTTATGATGCTCATGGTCCCTATCAATCCTCACGTAAGTTCATGTGTTCATTTTAAATCAGGCGCTGGAATAAAACTAGTAAAAGGACAGACAAATTTCTTGGAAGAGATCATTTTGTCCGAAGAATGTTTCCGCCTCTCCTTTTATACACTGGAGGTGAAGAGGTGATGACATGATCAGCGTCAGTTTGTGCGTTATCGTGAAAAATGAAGAGGAAGTGCTTGCGGGCTGTCTTGATTCCGTCAAAGACATTGCGGATGAAATTGTGATTGCTGATACGGGCTCGACCGACCGGACGAAAGAAATCGCGGCCCGTTATACGGATAAGATTTATGATTTTGAATGGATCGATCACTTTGCGGCCGCCCGTAACTTTGTGTTTTCGAAAGCGGAAATGGATTATATTCTGTGGCTGGACGCCGACGATATATTGACGGAAAAGGACCGTGAAAAGCTGATTGAACTGAAGGCGTCGCTTTCAAAAGAGGTGGACGCGGTATCCATGTATTATCACGTCGGCTTTGATGATCGGGGAGAGGTCAGCTTCAGATACCGCCGCAACCGACTCGTCAAGCGTGAAAAAGGGTTCCGCTGGATCGGAGCCGTGCATGAGTATCTTGAAGTATACGGAAACATCATAGAAACCGATATTGCCGTCACACACCGGAAATCCGAGAAAAAGCACTCGCCTCCCTCAGACCGCAACTTGAAGATTTATGAGAAAATGGCGGAAAACAGTGAAACGATGACACCGCGCGATTTGTTTTACTTCGCGAATGAATTAAAGGATCACGGCCAGTATCAGCGCGCCATCACGTATTATCACCATTTTCTTTCCACAAAACAGTGCTGGATCGAAGACGAGATCAGAACGTGCCAATATCTATCCGATTGCTACAGGGCGGTCGGCCATGAAGAGGCCGCCATGACGTCTCTCTTAAAATCATTTCTGATCGATTGTCCGCGGCCGGAGTTCTGCTGCAGGCTCGGCGACTATTTTGCGGAGAAACGGCAATACCGGCAGGGCGTGTTTTGGTATGAGCTCGCCCTATCCGCCAAAAGCAGTGATGCAGGCTTTACCCAGCTCGAATATTCCACCTGGTATCCCCATCTGCAGCTCTGCGTCTGCCACTGGCAGCTCGGCGACAGAGAAAAAGCGAAGATTCATAACGACAAAGCCGCCTCCTATCATCCGTCACATCCGAGTGTCCTGTATAATCAAAACGTGCTCGGCACATAACATCGAAAAAAAGAGCTGCCCCGTATGAAGGGCAGCTCCTTATTGATTACGCTGTCGGAATTCCTCCGCTTACACTGTAAATCTGGGATGTCACATAGCTCGATTCTTCTGAGGCCAAAAAGACATAAATCCCTGCTAGCTCCGCCGGCTGTCCGGCGCGCTTTAATGGAACGGCCGGTGTTTCCTTGCCGAATTTCGGAATGTTTTCACCGGGCTGTCCTCCCGAAATCTGCAGAGGCGTCCAGATCGGCCCCGGCGCTACCGAGTTGACTCTGATTCCTTTATTCGCCAGCTGTTTTCCTAAGCCGACGGTAAAACCGATAATGGCATGTTTCGTCGCGGCATAATCCAACAGCATCGGGCTTGGATTATAACCTTCTACGGACGTTGTCGTGATAATAGACGCGCCTTCCGGCAGATACGGAAGCGCGGCTTTGACGAGCCAATACAGCGAGAATACGTTGACTTCAAATGTTTGATAGATTTGTTCTGTAGTAAGATCGCTGATATCATCCACTGCCTGCTGTTTGCCGGCGACAAGAGCGAGCGTGTCAAGACCGCCAAGCTCTTGATACGCTTTTTCCGCCAATTCTCCGCAAAACGCTTCATCGCTTAAATCTCCCGGCAGCAGAACGGCTTTTCTTCCCTCTTTTTCAATTAACGCTTTCACTTCTTCAGCATCCGGCTGTTCCTCAGGCAGATAGTTAATCGCCACATCCGCCCCTTCCCGGGCATAAGCAATCGCGGCGGCCCGGCCGATACCTGAATCGCCGCCGGTGACGAGGGCTTTTCTTCCCTTCAGCTTGCCGGCTCCTTTATAGCTCGTTTCACCGCAGTCCGGCACAGGCTTCATCTCTTTCTGCAAACCGGGCGGTTCTTGATATTGTTTTGGAAATTCATCATGATCATATTTCGTCAGCGGGTTGTGCAGATTTGCTCAGACATACAAGACTCTCCTTTATCATTGGTGATGTATTCGTATGTGTACCCCTTTAGCATGACGGATCAAACGTGTAAGTGCAGTTTCAGATTGATAAAGGGAAAACAAAAAAGGAGCCCGTAAGCTCCCTTTTTTATGACTCTCCGAGTACGTTTTCAGCCATTTTCGCTAAATGCTGGGCGCTTCCCGAAATTTCCTGCATGGTGGCAGAAATTTGTTCAACCGCCGCCGCTTGGCCGTTTGTGTTCTGGTTGATGGATTCAATAGAGTCCTCCAGCCCTTTCAGCAGGCTGTGGATTTTTTTCGTAATCTGGTCAATTTGGCCGACGTTGTCTTTTGAATGAGTGGCAAGCTTGCGGATTTCGTCGGCCACCACGGAAAAGCCCTTGCCGGATTCTCCTGCTCTCGCGGCTTCAATGGCCGCATTCAAACCGAGCAGATTGCTTTGATCCGAGATGCCCTTGACAGTGACGGAAATGTCGGCGATTTCTCCCGCGCTTTCACTGACTTGTTTCGCCTGAGCGGAAATTCCGGTCATCTGTGCTGAGAAACCGCTGATGGATTCTGAGATATCCGCGATGGCCGAAGCGGTCTGTTCCACGACGGCGGACAGGCTTTCAGCGACATCATGAAGCTTGGCTGATTTTTCAAGGCTCGTGCCGAGACCGACGCCGCCGATGACTTTTCCGTTTTCATCGTGAAGCGGAATCGCTCTGGCGATCAGCGGAAATCCGAAGAGCTCTTTCGGCACCATGCTTGTCTTCTTCTGATTCATGCGGATCGCGTCTGTAATGATGTCCCCTTTTTGCAGCGGGTCTCCCGGCTTTACATTAAGAGAAAACGTTTTAGCCGGAATATTCACGATTAATTTTTCTGTATCATAAATTCCGATGGTGATGTCATCTTGGATCAGGCTGTTTAAAAAAGGCGCAACTTTGACAAATGCGTCAAGCAGGCTGTGCGTTTGCTGCTCCGTCTGTATACTCATTTCTTTCACTCCTTCTTAATATGGGAATTGCCGTTTTTCATGCTGAACCGAAATCCATTTCAGCGTGGTGAATTCTTCAAGGCTCCATTCACCGTTCAGCCTGCCGAGACCTGATTGCTTCTCGCCGCCGAACGCGACGTTCGGTTCATCATTAATGGTCGTATCGTTGACGTGAATCATGCCGGTTTCGATCCGCTTAGCAAACTCAACGCCGCGCTCAACGTTTGCCGTATGCACGGCTCCGCTTAAACCGAACGGTGTCGCGTTTGCGATGCTTACCGCTTCATCCTCCGTTTCAAACGGCATGATGCAGACGGCCGGTCCGAACAGCTCCTCCTTCGCAATGCTCATCTCAGGTTTCACATCTTTTAAAATGACGGGCTCAGCGACCGTTCCGCTGAATCGGCCGGACAGCACCGGAACCGCTCCCTCTTCTATCGCTTTTTCGACAGACCGTCTCAAACCTTCCGCCTGTCTCTCATTGATTAAAGGGCCGATAACCGTATCAGGGTCCATCGGATCGCCGACTTTCAGCGATGACACTTTCGCTTCGTAAAGCTCTGTAAATTTGTCATATACAGATGTGTGAACGAGCACGCGGTTCGCCGACATACAGATCTGGCCTTGATGCGTAAACCGGCTGAATACGGCCGCATTGACGGCGTATTCAAGATCAGCATCCTCAAGCACGATCAGCGCGCTGTTTCCGCCAAGCTCCAACAGCGGTTTTTTAAAGTGTTTGACCGCAAGCTGTCCGATATAGCTGCCCACTCCGGTTGAGCCTGTAAATGAGATTATCCGCGGGACGGGATGCTCAACAAAGCTGTCGCCGATCTCCCCGATATCCGTCACGATAACATTCAGCAGCCCGTCCGGTACGCCGGCCGCTTCAAAAATTTTCGCGATAAGCGTTCCGCCGCAGATCGGTGTTTCTTCATGAGGCTTCAGCACGACGCCGTTCCCCGCGCCGAGTGCCGGCGCAACAGATTTCATCGAAAGGAAAAACGGGAAATTAAACGGGCTGATCACCCCCACGACTCCGGCGGGTATTCTGTACAGCCTGTTTTCTTTTCCGTCAATCGTGGACGGGAGAATTTTCCCTTCCATCCGCACCGGAAATGTTGCGGCTTCTTTTATCATATTTTTGACAAGTCCGATTTCAAACTCAGCCTTCAGCCGTGTTCCGCCAAGCTCCTCCATGATTAAGTAAATAATCGCTTCTTCGTGCTCTTCAATGAAAGAAACGGCTTTTTCCAAAATGGCCCGCTTTTTAAAAGGGTTTACTTGGTCCCATTCTTGTTTCGCAAGAGCCGCGGCGCGATATGCCGCATCCACGTCATCAGACGTCGCTTTTTGGAATGAGGTGATGACTTTTTGAGTATAAGGATTTCTGTTTTCCAATACGTTCCGGCTGCTCCCATCCCTCCATCGGCCGCCGATAAACTGCTTATTTAGTTCTTCATATTGAAACATGTAAAACATCTCCCTTTCACCGAAACTTGAAATTAGTTGATGAGTCATCTTTTGTATCGGTCTTAAGGTGAGAAAATTGAACTATTTCACAATAAAATTCCCGTTCCTTCCGTGCATCGACGCTTTTTAGCTTTGTCCTTTTAAAGTGGAAAATTCTTTAATTGACTGCGAGAAATTTCGACAATATAATACAAACGTCAGTGTATATAATGATAAGAATATTATGAATTTTCAGGAGGACCCATATGTCTTTACTATTTCGGAAAAAGCCGCTGGCCGACTTAAAGGCCCAGAGCAAACAGACCAGCCTGTCCCGCTCGTTAAGCGCTTTTGACTTGGTTTTGCTCGGAATCGGCTGTGTTGTCGGCACGGGGATTTTTGTGATTACCGGGACTGTGGCCGCGACAGGCGCAGGACCGGCTTTGATTCTGTCGTTTGTGCTCGCGGGCCTTGCCTGCGCGCTCGCCGCGTTTTGTTATGCGGAATTTTCTTCATCCATTCCGATTTCAGGCAGCGTATATACGTATTCATATGTCACTCTCGGGGAGTGTCTCGCGTTTTTAATCGGATGGGACTTAATGCTTGAATATGTCATCGCGCTCGCCGCCGTCGCAACCGGCTGGTCATCCTATTTCCAGTCGCTTCTTGCGGGCTTCGGGCTGCATCTTCCGGAGGCGCTGACCGCCGCACCCGGCAGCAAAACGGGTGCCGTGTTCAACCTGCCGGCCGTTATCATTATTTTGGTCATTACCGCGATTGTTTCAAGGGGCGTGAAAGAAAGCACCCGCTTTAACAATGTCATTGTATTGATGAAAATTGCGATCATTCTGCTGTTTATCATCGTCGGTTTCGGCTACGTGAAACCGGAAAACTGGTCGCCGTTTATGCCGTTCGGAATGAAAGGCGTCATCACGAGCGCCGCGACCGTTTTCTTCGCGTATCTCGGATTTGATGCCGTGTCAAACGCGTCGGAAGAAGTGAAAAACCCGCAGAAATCAATGCCGGTCGGAATCATCGGCGCGCTCGCCATCTGCACCGTCCTTTACATTACGGTATCGCTCGTCCTGACGGGAATGCTTTCGTACACTAAGCTGAATGTCGGAGATCCGGTATCTTTCGCGCTCCAATTTGTCGGCCAGAACAAGATAGCAGGCATTATTTCCGTCGGCGCGATTATCGGGATTACAACGGTCATGCTCGCTCTGCTTTACGCTCAGGTGCGCCTTACATTTGCGATGAGCAGAGACGGCCTTTTGCCCCGCATGTTTTCCAAGGTTCACCCGCGTTTTAAAACACCGTTTCAAAACACATGGGTGACGGGGATCGTTGCCGCCGGGATCGCGGGTTTTATTGATTTGGGAACCTTGGCGCATCTCGTCAACATGGGAACCTTGGCGGCCTTTACGGTCATTGCGATCGCCGTCATCGTTTTAAGAAAGAAACATCCGGAGATCAAATCTTCCTTCCGTGTTCCTTTCGTGCCTTTTGTGCCGATCATCAGCGCATGCTTATGCCTGTATCTCGCAAGCAGCCTGCCGGGCGTGACATGGCTCGCCTTTGTCATCTGGATCGCCGCCGGGATCGTCGTTTATATGATGTATTCGAGAAAACACAGTTTGTTAAATAAATAAAAAGGGAGGCTCTTTTTTCTGTTTGAGAAAGAAGAGCCTTTTTTGCACTTGATAATTCATTCACCTTATGAATAATATGGTGTATGCTTCGTTTACATAAAAAGGAGGAGAATCACTTTGGCAATTGCCGCCCCGCTTAAAGAAAAACCTGTCCATCGTCCCGAGACAACCATGTATTCTATTTTGTTCATTATCGGGATCTGTCATCTGCTGAACGATTCACTGCAAGCGGTGATTCCGGCGATGTTTCCGATTTTGGAACGTTCCATGAATCTTACATTTACGCAGCTCGGAATTATCGCCTTTACGCTGAATATGGTGTCTTCCGTGATGCAGCCCGTCATCGGCTGGTATACGGATAAACGCCCGATGCCGTATGCTTTGCCGCTCGGACTCACCGCAAGCATGCTCGGCATTTTAGGTCTCGCGTTCGCCCCGTCTTTTCTGACGATTTTATGCTGTGTCTTTTTTATCGGCCTTGGCTCCGCCGTCTTTCATCCTGAAGGATCGCGTGTCGCCTACATGGCCGCCGGCGAAAAGCGCGGCTTGGCGCAATCGATTTACCAAGTCGGAGGGAATACCGGCCAGGCGATGGCGCCCTTGATTACCGCGCTGATTCTCGTTCCGCTCGGTCAATTCGGCTCTGTCTGGTTTACGCTAGTCGCCGCAATCGCTGTTCTGTTTCTCATTTATATCGCCAAATGGTATAAAGGCCGCCTTATTCATTTGCGGGCAGTAAGTAAAAAATCACCGGCCTCCGCTGTGCAGACCGTGATTACAAAACCGATTATTCTCGCCCTTATCATGATTATCTTCTTAATTTTCGCGCGCTCCTGGTATGTGAGCGCGATCGGCAACTTTTATACGTTCTATGCGATGAATGCCTATCATGTCAGCATTCAGCAGGCACAGAGCTACATCTTCGTCTTTTTATTTTTCGGAGCTGTCGGAACGTTTCTCGGCGGGCCGCTTGCAGACCGTTTCGGAAAGCGGAACGTCATCATCGTTTCGATGATAGCATCGGCTCCATTGACGATTTTCCTTCCGTTTGCGGGACCTGTCATCGCCTATGGCGTACTGGCGCTGATCGGTGTTGTTCTGATGTCCAGCTTCTCCGTGACTGTTGTCTACGCGCAGGAGCTTGTTCCAGGCAAAATCGGAACGATGTCAGGGCTTACGGTCGGGCTCGCCTTCGGAATGGGCGCGATCGGAGCCGTTGCGCTCGGAGCTCTTATTGATTCAGCGGGATTGACGCCGACCATGACAGCCGTCGCCTTTCTGCCCGTTTTAGGTCTGCTCGCCTTTGTCCTGCCGAGCGACAAAACATTAAAAGAATGGCATTCATAAAAACAATCCCTGCCGAAAAGGCAGGGATTTTATGTTTCAACCGTATAAAAATGAGTGTCAGGAACCGCATACTTCGGAATAAACCCGTCTCTGAAATCAGGAAACGCTTTTTGAATTTCATCAATCCATTTTTTTACGTTTTTGATGTACGGCACGTAAATCATATTGACTGTCGCCTCGTCATCAATGTGATAGTACCAGCACAGATTGAATTCGTTCTCCGTGACGAGCGTAAAGCCTGAAAAATGATAAAAAATCAGCGGGGTGTCATTGACATATACAGCCCCGCCGCGCAGGCTGACGTCATATTGCTCAATATTCCACAGCGCCGCATTCGCGCCGATCGACTCCGTGACATGAACGTCTTCAAACTGCGCGGGCCACTTTTCAACATACCTTTGATCACCGTATGTCTTTTTTTCTTCATTCATCTCCACCGTACAATAGGAGATGCAATCCTGCCTCCACTGCCAGACCGCCCGATACGCTTCCCCGGTATTCCGCGCGCCGACAAACCCGGTGTTGTACTGCCCTGTCAGCTTGTAATAAGACGCAAACCGTTCTGAATTGCGGTGATCCGTCAGAAAAAGGGAAGCATCCGGCTTTTCCGCAAACAGCTCGCCCGCATCTGAGAAGAAAAAGAGATCGGTGTCCAAGTGGGCAAAATATTCAGCTTCATCATACTCCGTCATCACATGGAACAGAAATGCCGGCTTCAGCGTCCAGCAATATTCATGAAACGTCCGGCCGCCCTTTGCTTCAAGCAGCTCCGGGTCCTCCATTTCATGGAGCTGAACCGCCGTGATATGTTCCCACGGCACCTGCTGAAGCAGTTCGTACGCTTTCTGATCGACACACAGCACATACAGATGAAAATCCCGGCAATGCTCATGGAGAGAATGAATCATCGGCATCAGTTTAAAGATATGCGTTCTGGAAACAATGGTTGAAAAATGATATTTACTCACCATATCACATCCAATTTATTTAAGATCCACATGCAGTAAATCAGCAGCCAGCGCTTTGAACGCCCTTGCAAAGTGCGTGACGCCCAGCTTTTTTTCCGCTTTTGCCAAAAGCTTTCCGACCTCCGGCAGATTGAAGCTGTTCGCCGTGATCCGCGGGCTTTTCGTCTTCCAGTCCGGGTCGAGGTTGCGGTCTTTAACCGCGTGCAGCAGCTCGAGAAAAATGTGCAGCAGGCTTTCATATTTCTCATAATCAAGCAGCACTTCGATGTCTGCCATCATGCTGTTGGTTAACTCCGCGTCAAACGGGCCGTTAAACGCGAGGTGCACGTCAAGCGAACGAATGTCATTGTACTTGTCGCACATGTACGCGATATTCGCCCTGATATCATCAACGGAAGCGCAGTTGCTCGGATGCTCCTGATGGACGCTCATGATATCGCGCCGCAGCTGAAATCTCATTCCCGACTGATGAAGCCTGATGCCGAGATCATAATCTTCAAAGCCGTATCTGACAATGCCTTCATCAAACAGGCCGAGATCTGCCACGTGCTGTCTCTTGACTGACGAATTGTTCGTAATGAAAAAACGCCACGGCAGACGGTAGCCGTTCAAATCATCTCCGTATTTTTCCAAAATACTTTTCAGCACACGGATAAAGTCGGTATCTAAATCAAAGCATTGGTCAAGAAAACTTCCGTCTCTGATATCACTTTCATCAAGGAGCGGCTCTTTATCGCCCGGCAGCTCTTCATACAGTTCGGCGAGTTTCTCTTTATGCTCTTTTTCAAAACGGTCATAATAAAAGCTGTAAATCCGCTTCCAGAACATACCGCATACGACAAGATCGTCCCGGTTCTCATGAGCCTTGATATGCTTCGCCACCAAATCCTTTTCGGCAAGCATGTCGCTGTCATGGAAGATCAAAATATCGCCTCTGGCATTGCGGACCGCCTGATTCCGTCCGTAAGCGATCCCTCTGTTTTCTTTAATTCTCACAAAAATCAGCGGAAAATTCGCGCTGAATGATTCAAGCATGGATAAGGTTCCGTCTTCCGAACCGTTGTCAGCCACAATCACTTCGAACGGCTCTGTGCATTCCTGTTCATTCAGGGACAGCAGGCTGTTATAAAGCCGCTCCTTGGAATTATATGCGGGAACAATGACGCTTGCCTTCACTTTTCGTTCACTTCCTGTATATGATCATTTATTTGTTATCATCCTCAGATGCAAAGCCGCTGAACTCCGGGCAGACGGCGCTGACCGTCCCGATCACCCGCTTCAGAATGTCCTGATAAAGCTGATGGACAAACGGCAGGTCGGTCCGGTCCGTCTCATGAATCTGCCGAATGTCGCCGGCTGTAACGATCCGGTATCCGCTGAAATGATAGAAAATCAGCGGACTTCCGTCTTCGAGCACAAGACGCCCGTCCTTCCATGAAAACGTGTGGCGGCCGTAATTCCAATGGCCGATATTCACGCCGGGCGTGGTGATGTCACACACATTCGGGAACAAGCCGGACATGTAATCCAAGTAGCCTTGATCTCCGAATTTTCCTTCGCCCGGCGCATTTTTGCATTCTTCCAGGCAGCGTTCTTTCCACCATCTGAGACAATCTGTACCGGCACTGTCGGTTTTGAAGCTGAGAAAACCGGAATTATACCGGCCTAAAAGACGCTGCAGCATGTCGATTTCCTGTTTTCCAAATGAGGGAATGACGATATCGCCCCGTGACAGAAGCACCGAACAATCCGGCTGATTGTCAAAAATCGCGCGCGGATCGGCGAAGAAAAACAAATCGGCATCAATGTACGTGACACGCTCTAATTCCGGATGTCCGTCCAGCACGAATTCGAGAAATACCGGCTTCACCGTCCAGCAGTATTCGCTCTGATCCCTCGTCCGCTTCAGTTCAAGGAGCTCCTCATTTTCCAGTGCGGACACCTGAATCAAGGTGACATTATCCTGCCGCATTGCCTGAAGCACGTCATAGGTGTCTTGGTCCATACACAAAGTAAAAATGGGGGCGTCCGCCTGAACCGCTTTCAATGAGCCGAACAAAGCGATAGCCTGATACAGCCTTCCTTTTGATAAAACTGTGCAATATGCGCTTGTCACGTCTTTCTCTCACCTCTGTTTCTGTTACTTTTGAAAAAAGGCTTTATACCATTCGATCGTTTTTTCCAATCCTTCATCAATGGTATGTGCGGGTGTCCAATTCAGAAGCATCCTCGCCTTTTCCGCCGATAAATATTGGTGCTTGATTTCATGGCTTCCCTGGTTGAGCACTTTCGGCTTGAGGTCACTGTCCATGGCCTTAAGAATTTTTTCTACAAGCTCCAGCACCGTCAGCTGAATCTCATTGCTGAAGTTGAACGCTTCTCCCGCAAGATTGAGCTCCTCCATCTTTTCCGCCAGCAAAAGGTATGCCTCGACCGCATCCTCGATGTAAAAATAATCACGGATAAATGTGCCGTCGCTGCGGATTTCCGGCGCTTCACCGTTCAGCACGAGCTGAATCGTCTGCGGAATAATCCGGTTAAAGTTCAAATCTCCGCCGCCGTACAAGTTGCCGCAGCGCGTAATACAGACCGGAAGTCCGTACGTATTAAAATATGTGTGGCTTAACAAATCGGCACAGCTTTTTGATACGTCATACGGATGTTTGCCCTGAAGAGGCATGTTTTCATCGTACGGCAGTGTCGGCTGGTCGCCGTACGCTTTATCACTGGACGCGACGATCACCCGCTTGATGAGCGGATGCCTGCGGCACGCTTCAAGGATGTTCCATGTGCCAAGAATATTGGCTTCAAATGTGGAAATCGGATTGCGGTTTGCGACGCCGACGATCGCCTGAGCGGCTAAATGAAAGACCGTGTCAATTTCATATTCGCCCAGCGCCCGCTCAATCACATCCAGATCTTCAAGCGCACCCTGCACGATATTCATTTGCTTCACTTGTTCTCCCTGATACAGGTTCGACTTGGGCACAGTGTCACGGACAAGTCCCGTCACATTGGCCCCCTGATCGATCAGTTCCTTCACCAAGCAGCTTCCTAAAAGACCTGTACATCCCGTCACAAACACATTTTTATTTTTCCAGAAACTCAAATTTAATCACCATACCTTCCATACATGTTGTCCCCGGTCCCACATCTTGTTGATTTCCAGCAGGTTTTTATACGTATCGATCGCCGTCCAGAAACCGTAATGCCGGTATACCGCCAATTCGCCGTCTTTCGCCAGCTCCTTCAGCGGTTCTTCTTCAAACATGACATCCCTGTCTTTCGGCAGATAATCAAATACCTTCGGGCTGAGCACGAAAAATCCGCCGTTGATGATGCCGTCACTCGAGGTTTTTTCAGAAAAGCTTTTCGCCATGCCGTCTTCAACCGTCAGCGTTCCGAATTGCGAGGACTTTTCTATACCGGTGACGGTCACCGCTGCCCCTTTTGATTGATGATAGCTGATCAGATGAAACAGGTTGATGTTGGCCAGTCCGTCCCCGTACGTCATAAGAAAGGTTTCATCACCGATGATGTCCTTTGCCTGTAAAAGCCGCCCCGCTGTCTGCGTGTGTTCCCCCGTGTCTAGAAAAGTGATTTTCCACGGCTCGGATTTTCCCAATATCCGTACTTCTCCGGTAGAGCTGTCCAGCGTCATGCTGTGATTCTTCCAGTCATAATCTAAGAAATATTCCTTAATCATCTCTCCTTTGAAACCAAGAAGCAGGATAAATTCGTTCACGCCATAGTATTGATAGAGTTTCATAATATGCCATAGAATCGGTTTGCCGCCTATCATGGCGAGCGGTTTGGGACGTTCATTGGTGATTTCGCTCATTCTCGTTCCTTTTCCGCCGCAGAGAATGACTGCTTTCATCTCTACCCCTCTTCTCTGTGAATATTGGATTCGAAACCGCCCGTATAAGAGAAACCAACCCGATAATTTGTCCGATTCTCTATCACCGGTTTCAAAATCTACTGTAAGATATGAGAGATTGGCGCCCTTTGTGACCAAAAGCTCTCTCTTTTTTCAGATTGGTGAAGATACACACAAAAAAAGAGCCTTACGGAAATTCCGTAAGGCTCTTTCTATTATTTATTATCCTGATTCAGCTTTTCTTTGCCGTAATGATATTTAGACGGATCAACCGGCGTAAAGTCGCTCAATTTGTGGAATCTGAGCAAGTCTTTGTACATCACGCTGTCAGACAGCTTCAGCTGCTCTGTGACTCTGGCTTTCAGGTTTTTCGTTTCCTGATTGCCTTTCAGTTCTTTTCCTGTCTTCGTATCGTATACGACATTGGAGATGGAAGTATATTTCGGCGTGACGTAATCTCCGTTACGGAACGTCACCGTATCATCATGGTCTTTCGAGAAGAGATCGGTGCCGAAATTAATATATTTCTTAGAATCGATGCCTTCCAAGTGAAGGATCGTCGGCACAACGTCCATTTCACCGCCGTACGTATGGTTCACCCCGCCTTTTTTGCCGGGGATGCGAAGCATAAGCGGCACACGCTGATTCTGCGCGTTTTGATAAGGCGTAATTTCTTTGCCGAGAATTTCTTTCATCGCGCGGTTATGGTTTTCAGAGATTCCGTAGTGGTCTCCGTAAAGCATAATCACCGAGTTGTCATATAAACCGGATGACTTCAGATCTTTAAAGAACTGTTCAAGCGCCTCGTCGAGATAACGCGCCGTCTGGAAATAGTCATCCACAGTCGCGTCGCCCGTTTTCGCTTTTTCGATCGTTGCGTCTTTTTCATCAAGCGTAAACGGATAATGGTTCGTCAGCGTGAGCAAATGCGCGTAGAACGGCTGTTTCAGCGATTGAAGCTTCGGAATGGATTCTTTGAAGAATGGTTTATCCTTCAGTCCCATATTGACAAGGTTGTCATCAGACATATCGTATGTGCTGGCGTCAAAGAATTTATCGTAGCCGATATGTTTGTAAATCTGGTCACGGTTCCAGAATGATTTGTAGTCACCGTGTAAAACGGCGCTTGTATAGCCCTCACTTTGGTCAAGGATGGCAGGAAGCGATTGATACGTGTTTTCCCCTTTTGTCACGAAGGCTGACCCTTCAGGCAGTCCGAACAGGCTGTTATCCATCATCAGCTCGGCGTCAGATGTTTTACCTTGGCCCGTTTGGTGGAAAAAGTTATCAAAGTACGTCATGTCCTCTCCGCCGCGGGCGAGTTTATTCAGGAACGGCGTGACTTCTTTTCCGTCAAGTTTGTAGTTGATCAAAAACGATTGGAAACTTTCCAAGTGAATCTTAATAATGTTTTTGCCTTTGGCCTTGCCGAAATACTCGGCGTTCGGCTTCGCATAATGCGACGATGTGTAGTTTTCAACGCTCGTCAGGTCATCGCTGCTGGCATATGCCCGCTGGGATTCCGTCTGCGCCGTCTGTACGCCGTCATAAATCGTGTAATTATAAAGGCCTAAGTATTTTACAATGTAATTGCGGTCAAACGTTCTTGTCAGCAGCTCCGGGCGGTCCTCTTCGGCAATCGCCAGGTTCACGAAGAACAAAACAATACCCGTCACGATAATTAATGACGTATACCGTTTTTTCAGCTTGAATTCCTTCAGCTCACGTCTCCACACCAGAAGCGCGATTAAAATAATAATATCAACAAAGTATAAAATATCATGGCCGGACATAATGCTGAAGATGCCGTCTCCCATATTTCCCACATTACCGGATTGCTTTAAGTTCGGGAATGTCAAGAAATCATCGAAGAATCGATAGAATAGGATATTTGCATACAAAATAAACGTCATGATGAAATCAATAATCACCATGATAATCGCTGATTTGCGGCCTTTCGCAAACAATGCCAGTCCTAAAAAGAAAATGGCGCTTGAGAACGGATTGATCACAAGCAGAAACTGCTGCGTCGGACCCTTCACCCCAAGGTTGAATTCAGCATGATAGGCTAAATACGTTTTGGCCCAAAACAAAATAATAGCCAGTACAAAAAAACTAAGTCTGTAAGAAAATAATTTCTTCATGGCAACCTCTACTTTCCTAAACACTTTAAATCTGTATTCTTACTTTTTGCTTCAATTCCTGCTTTCCGAGCAAAACGAAAGCATCACACAGCCCCATAAACACACCATTTAAAAAAACGATATATTTATCATTCGTGTCATGCCCATTGAACATCTTATCCCGCCAGCCATTAGACGCAGGATATCCGTTCTTCGTTTCACATTTTTTTCTGGCATTAAAAGGTACCGTATCAGACCGGGTCTGAAAATAGGAGATACCAAATATAAGAATAACACAAACTTCTAAAAACGAAAAATGAATATCAAAGGCAGCCGCCCAACAGGCGGGCTGAAGTTATTGTATGCAAAGGGGTTGAAAAACTTGAAGGTTTTTTTGGCTGATGTAAAAAAAGGACTGGAGTCATCCAGTCCTTTACCTGTCAAATTATCGCTTAGACCCTAAAGATATACAAAAATGCTTTCTTCACGTTTACCTTTTGTTTTTTATAATCCAACCATGCAGCAGAGCTGGCATTTGTGACTGCTTAAACTGTTCTCCAACACTGGTCCTTAACGCGTCTTGCAAATTTCTGTTTCTCATTAGCGAAAAAAATTGTGAACTGGTTTCATCAAACCCGCCAATAAAGGAATTACCCACCTGAAATGACACCCCATGTTGTTCTTTGGTCACAACATGCAGCAGCTGTTTAAATTCTTCCAGTGTTAAAGAAGCACGGTATTGATCTTTTAAATAGGCTTCTTCCTCACGAGATTGCGCTGTGTTAAGGCCCTCTCCCAAACTGTTCCTGTCCAAGTCTACAATATAGATACATGATTGATCTGATAATAGATGGATGAGTGTATTTACAATAGCAATAGGATTCTTAAAGAGTCCAAAACATAGATGTATGAATATAATGTCTTGCTTCTTAGACACATATTGCATAATATTTTCTGCATTTGAACATATAAAAGATGCATTAATACCGAGTTTTTTTGCTGAAGAAATTGCTTGGGCAGAGGAATCAATACCTGTCAGTTCGATCTTTTGAAACCGACTGTTCAAATATTGAATTACTTGCCCCTGTCCGCAACCAATATCTAATACAGAATACGGCTCTCTATTAAATTTACTGGAGTAAAACGACAGAAATGTTTCAATTGAAATACTTCTAATGGATGAGGTTTCCCTCTCATCATACCGAAAGCTCACTTTACTTTTCTCAGGATGAGAAAACCATGTTTGTGCTTGAATTCTGTTGGCTTCTGACTCTCTGACAATTGTTTCAATTTCCATATAACTGTGACACCTCCAAAGAGTTTACCACTCTGCTTGAGACATTGTCGGCGAAGATGTATTTATTTTCCTTTTGCTGACAGGACGAAAATACTGGATAGTTAAATTATGCACAATATGGAATGCAGCTACTGATAAAAAATCAAATTGTGCAGCTATTACAGCTATTACAGTAAATACAGTCATATAGGGGGCTGACTTTACACCACCAAGGGGAATATGGAGCAGTAAGAATCCTATCGAGCTAATACACGTACACAATAAGACAGAATCAAAGAAGTATAGTTTAAATAGAAAAGGAATACAAATTCTCCATATTAATTCCTCTGAAACTGCGCATAAAGGCAGGAAAATCAATGTATCAAGTTTATTTACTTTTCTTTTAACAAATACAACAGATTTGTTTTTACGCTTCCAGATAACATAAGGAAAAAAGAAACCTAGGGCACTAAATAATAAAACACCGTACGCATTATTGCTATGTATTAAAAAAAAGTTATCATCTAATAAGAAGATGCTGCAACACATAATTCCACCAAAAACGGTGATAATATCATAACTGCGCTGCGGTGTTATATGACGAGTCAGTTTATATTCCTTAGTTCTATGCTTGATTTGATACATAACTGTTAGCTTTGAAACATAGGGACCCATCAAATGAATCAGGATCCCTATAAAGATGCATACCCTTAACTCCATCATGTTCCTGCAACTAAAGTATATATAGGTGCATCGTCTACTCCATTATGGCCACCAATAAGATCCATGAGCTCATCATCTATAAACCCTCCGTATGGACGGCTCTGGATACATTGGGCTGTGGCCAATAAAATCATATTCTGCATCAGATGACCCGCTTCAATAAATATAAATCGATATGAACGATGGCCATATTTAAACCTTGACCTCCAAAAGCTAGCCGATATGATTACAGCGAAAGAAAAGTCCTTTACAGCTTCTTCTTGTAACATTATTCTTCCGAAATCCTCTTCAGAGTACTCACCTAGATGAACTAGGCCCTTTCGATAAGGATCAAAGTGATATAGACCTTTTTCCAAAGAATCCACCTTGTTGCTAACAACGTACAGATCCAACGGATAAAGAGCTCCGCCAGAAGGAATAGGGCGTCTAGGACCTTCAGGGCGCTCTATTAATCCATAACTACCCTGCAGAATGGTAGAAAGCTGTGATAATGTTGTACTACCACCGTTAAACTGTTCGATACTTCTCCTATTTCGAATAACTTCATCTAATGATACACTTGTCCTCAATGGGGAAGGTAATGTAATCAATGGCAAGTCATCAAATCGTTTACCTGCATGAGTAGCGATCTTCTGTAATGTTGCAGATCTCATTAGGCCTGCTACTCCTGGCGCGTCCCACGCCATAGAGCTTCGATAAACTTTCGAAGCCTCAAACCAGTTCTCAGAAGGATCATCAAATCTTAGTTTTTCATTGCCATAGACTACATCAACCAAATTAGTGGCATGCCTTTCAATCTCTTTCATTTCGTTAACCCCTTTCACCTTAGTATTTATGGGAATGGATGAGGTACTGGATTAAGTGTTTCGATTGTAAACGGCTCTGGTACTAACCCTAAATCGTAAGAATGTCGTAATATACGTTCTCCACCCAACATTCTTCCCCTGTAAAGGACATCTATAGGTTTAAACCCTGGAATGATGGACTTTACTACATAAGCTCCGGCATCTTTTATATCAGGACTTGTTAAATCAAATGTAGCCACTTTGAAACCTTTTTCATATAGGTGATCATTTAGACTATTCCAAAGTACATCAGGAGAACTATCATCGAATGACTTAAATTGGTTAACATCAACTAAAGTGCTGTTACTTGTAAGGAAATCAGCTTCCTTGACGATATCGGTTCCTGCGTAAAGCTTGATATGGTCCTCAAAACTATTGATATCCCTATTAAAATCCGCATTCACTAATGCGTTACCTAAACGTTGTTCCGTCTTGACCCAAGTTCTTGTATACATCCCTTCAATTGCTGCCTTTTCACAAGCCCTTTCTATTGAATAGGAGGAGGCGGCTCCAATTGCAAAAGGGGCTAAATTCGTATGAGGATTTCTGACAACTGCTAGCACAGAAGGAATACCTGAAAATACAGTCATATCAACTAAGTGCAGCCGCAATGATGTTGGTTTAATATATCTTTCATAAAAGCGTTTTAATCTCGGAGAAGAATTCACATCAATCTGGGGCAAGCTCAGCTTGTTATACCAGGTAAGCATAAAAGCATCCCGTTCAATCGTTTCAAATAAACCTGAAATTGCTGCTTCTACAAAGGTAATTCCGCAAGCAAGACCGTTACTTGTAGCATGACCTATATTAGTGTCCCCAGGCCATTCCGTATGATTGGCGATATGGATTAGTTGCCCTGGGGTCCATACCTCCTCATTTGTTTTCGCATATGTCCCTTTTCTCCACCACAGCTTAGTATTTTCATCCCAAACTTCATGAGGAAATATAGGATCTTTGAATTGAGTTGGAGCGTACAATTCCCAATCTTTATATCCAATGAAACGCTTATTCTCCTTCTCTAATTCCTTTTGTGATCCAAAACATACAACATCGGAATCAAATGGAAGATAAGCTGCACTATATCTTTCCACCGTTTCCCCAATAGCAGCTAGTCTTGCCGCAGCCGCATTATCCGATCCGCCTCCATTATAAGAATTAGAGGGGACTCCGAATAAAATTTTACTGTCTGTCCCATGAGCACCGTACGAGTGTCCCCAAACGTCATCTACATCGCGTAATTTCCGATACTCTCTTCTCACTATACCTACATATGGATCAGCAAGACTATCAAGGACTTTCCATGAATCTTCTAATGTCGTCCATTTACTCACCATAATTATTTGGGCACCTCGCCGTGATACCATACTTGAGGAAATCCTGTGTCAGCGGCAGGAGAACACTTTTGGCATCTCGGTACTCTATATACACGATGATTATCAACCGAAACTCCCCTGTCATCCAAATTGACAGTTATAAAACCACCTGGAACGGCGCTTGGTGCATAGTCTCTTAGTGTAATCCACTCTGTGACAAGATTATTCGCTATTCCTGCCTGTACCAAATGAACTGGCTGATTATATACCGGTTGTTTCGCAGCGTTGACTGGCTTGACCTTCATCAATTCTGAACGAAATACCTCATCTGAAAAGTTTGCTGATTTACGTAAGTTATAACAATGGAGACATGCAGACTTGTGCGGGATGAAAAATGGACCAACCCAAGCTGTCTGACCATCGTATGGAATAACACACAACCAAGGGACATGATCTTCTAATGATTGATCATTTACTTGTTCTAACAGCGGGTCCAAATGTGAAGCTGCTACAGCAATACGTATCGAAGGCTTCCCATTATCCGGTTTTTCTTTCCAATCTATGTTTAATCCTGTTTCCTGCAAGCTATTAGTAAGGGTTATTGCTAGGTTATTTTCCCCATGTGCTACAACTTCCACTATGCTTGTCTTTAATCTATGTAAGATCTGGTTGACTTCCACTTGCCCCCCTGCCCTCTCATATGCCAAAAAAGCAGTCATGTCAAAATTAGAAGTAGATTGTATACACAATCCGTTCGTCACCAGGAAATCGAAGACGTTTCTTAACTGTTCTTTCTCTAAGTTGAACCTTTGGTGCAGTTCTTCAATTGAGACTCCATTCTCACATACAAGATATTCTGAAATTGCCTCAAAGAATTCAACGATTCCTTCTCCATCAACTTTTGTAATGGATTGTGCTTTAAAGCTTAACAGGCTTCCTTCCAATTCTCCCAAAGTAATATGAGGAGATAATTTGAACCTTACAACCGTTTGAATAGATTGAGTTTGTTGAGACATCTGTATTCCTCCTTAATTAATTTGTTTATTTTCAAATAATTGAGCTGCATTTGGCGGATGCCCAATTATCTGTTCCAGAATATTAGTAGTTGGTTCTAATCGGTCATCGGAAGACAGTATCTGATATTCTACCAACCATTCTATTAGATCCAGTGGCATGTTATTTTGCATCAGCATCCTAATCGCTTCCTCTTTATTTTTACATTGTAAATCTATCTGCATCTCCAAATCTTGTTCAAATATATCTTTAAGTCTTTCCATACTAATAACTTCCGCTCCGGTTAGGTCAAAGGCTTTCCCTGCGCGAACATTTACATCTTTTTTTGAGATTAAGCATGCAGATGCAACATCTTGAGTGGAAATCCAATTTACGCCTACCGGAGAAAAAGCAGTGAGCAGTATTCCTGTGGCTGCTGCCCATCCTCTGTACAACTCGATTCCGATATCCAAAGGGGATGTTCTGTATAAAATACTTTTTTTATATTTTTGTAGTAACTCTGTTTCCACGTAACCCAATTCATCATTCAAATTATATCTCCGGTTTGAAAGTATGATTGTTTCTGCATCCAAGTCAAAAGAGTTGATGAAAGAATCACTTTCGTACTTTATTGATCCGCCTAAATCTACAATCTGCAATGGATAATCATGGAGCTCAGCCGCCTTATCCTCCAATATTTGTTTCAGGGGTTCCCTAACTCCCATGTAGTGAATTTTCACGTCCAATACCTCCTAATCAATAATCTCACTCGATCAATCTCATGATTTGTCATCAGAAAGATAAGCAAAAAGTTAATATAACCAATTAATACTTAATATGGAAATTATAAATTTGATAATCACCGTAAATAAATGTCTTAACAAAAGATGGTTGAACCATAACAGTTAGGACAGTGCAGCAGCAAATAGAAAACAGCATACAAGATTAAGTTAGTTAGGATCAGAAGTTAAATACCTTTCTTAAAAGTAAACAAAGGATGGTGTCTTGAGAAAAACAAATAAGTTAATAACGTATTACTTCCTCCTACTTTAGCCTGGTTCATCTCTCTGCGACAAAATAATACAGGGAGTTACGAATACACAAATATCATTAAATCAGTTATTGATTTTGTAATACTATCTGAAGAAGCTTCGAAGAATGCTGAGGTAATACAAAGAAGAGTAAATCTTTCGTAGGTGACACCAGAATCATTACAATACCAATGGGGTACAAGAAACCCTTAGTAAATTTAAGCTTTATTCTAAGCAGTCGGGCAGTCATCCCTTTTGTCCAACAGACAAAGCTCAAGCTTCCTTGAAGTTTGACATTTCCTGTTAAGAATCCACCCAAAGCCCCGATCAGCCTATGCGATTCGCCTGAATTGGCTTAGCTTTAACTTCAAACAACGTTTCCTTTTTCCTAACAAGTTGGGTTATTCCGCTTAAAAAATAGTATTTATTCCCATAACCCTATTAAAACACATACTTTCCCTCTGATCAAATATAAAATTCAGAATTATTAATTTCATTTTTAACTAAATTTAGAGTGATTCAGCTTCTTAAACCAAATTGCTCATTATAAATCCATTATCTATATCACAAAAAATTACATATTTGGGTTGACAATATTGTCCATATAAATCACAATATGGTACATATCGGTAAATTCTTTGTCGATAAATTTTATGGAGGAGGTAACAATTATGACTCAAATTAAAGTGCCAACTGCTCTTATTGCAAGTGTACACGGAGAAGGTCAACATTTATTCGAGCCAATGGCTGCACGCTGTACCTGTACCACAATCATCTCTAGTTCATCTACGTTTTAACCTCTAAGACAAATAGACCAATAAGATGATTCTTATTGGTCTATGCTTCTTTATATTAAATTTAAATTAATTCTACTGAATGTAATGAAGTCCCCTCTTCTTGCAGTATACGGTATGTTGTTTTATCCATTTTGCCTCCTGTAATTTTAACGTTTGCAATATCACAAGATTCAAACCGAATATTAATTAGATTGCAGTTCGTAAAGGATACTTTCTTTAGATAGCAGTTCTTGAAGAACGTATGCAGGATGGAGGTATCTGTAAAATTGACTTTTGGCAGGTGACAACCGATATAAAGCATATACTCAAGTTTACATGTGTCATAATTTGACTGGCTGAGATCACTTTTTTTAAATGTCGATTCTATGATGGCGGAGTCTTTACATGAGAAATTCTTGAAGTAGCAGTTTTTGAAGACAGAGTGTTCGACATCGATATTCTGAAGAGTTGCACTTTTAAAGTCACTGAGATAGTACTCGGCATTTACCGGCTCAAAATCCTCCGTTTTTTGCAAATTCTTATTTATAAACGTCTTTTTTTTGAGTTTTAATACATTGGATTTATCTATATTCAGGTCACTGGTATCGACCGCCAAGCTTTTGGATTCTATTTCGCGTATAAGCAACTTCTCAATATCCAGCTTTGTCATACCCTCTGCTTCCAAGCTAATACTTCTATCATGAAGCTTAGTTAAAAGCTCCGTTTTTTTTCTGCTCAGTAACGAATTTCTTTCGTACTTTTTAAATAGACCCTCGACATACAGTTTTAGTTTTTCACTTATCATTTCCCGCTCTCCTTTTAGTCCCAGCTGCGTTTTAATGACCCATTCTTCAGCGGTCTAGTTTCTTGCCATTTTAATGTAATGCCGGTATCCAATTAGAGAAACTATAAATCCCAGTATTGTATAGCTCAGTACAACAAGGGTTACCCATATTAGACTTTCTCCTCCCGATATCGTCGAGACCGATTGAATTAACCCTTGATGCGCCCAGTACTGCGGAAAGAGCATTCCAATAGTTTGAAGATAGCTTGGTAATTGATCATAAGGGGTCCATAAACCGCATACAACAGCGGTACCTAATGCAATCACATTTGTCATGACCAAACCGGTATTTTCAGTCTTTGCAAAGACTGAAATGGCAACTCCCCAGGATGTAACTAGTAAAGATATCAACACAACAACCCACATATACGCCGGAAAATTATTAATTTCAATATCATACAGAAATATTCCCAGAACGGACAGGAGAAGAATTTGCATAAAAGTTATGACTAAAAAAGGGATACTTTTTCCTAAGAAGAAGTTATAAGGCTTTAAAGGGGTACTTGCCAGTCTTGATACAATTCCTTTTTCCCGATCCTTTACAAAACTTATAACGATGGAGATAATAATGAATGTAGAAAAGAATACGCTCATACCGGTTACAGATTGTGAAGCTACTAAAGTTTTGTTTGTACTGGCTGTCGTAAATAGCTCAATCAGCAATATGATGGACACAATAGGTAATATAATCGTCCAAAAAAACAGAGACTTATCCTTTAACTGTTTTAGCGTTTCAATTTGAGCGAGCGGTAACATGATAAATTCCCCCTTTATTCTTCATCACGCAAATCAGTGCCGGTAAGTTTAAAGAATACATCTTCTAATTTTGGCTTATATAAAAACAACTGATGAGGCACAATATTGTTTTCCTTACTGACGCTAATTAAGCGCTCCATGGTTTCTAAAGGTTTTTTGGTTTTTATTATCAGCCCTGAATTAACGACTGAAAACTCAAAACCATGGCTCTTTATTAATTCATGAGACAATGAGGAGTTAAACATAATAGATGATTCTTCATGTCGTTTAAGCAGTTCATTTATTTCTCCTTCATCGATAATCTGCCCTCTGTCGATAAAAGCTACATAGTCACAAAGAGTTTCAATCTCTTCCATGTAATGGCTCACATAAATAATGGTTTTACCGGCTTTTTTGAGTCGATTTACGATGTTAAAAATGTAGCGGCGTGATTGCGGATCCACGCCTACCGTCGGCTCATCTAGAATAATTAAGTCTGGATCGTGCATTAGTGCACACCCGATATTTAAACGGCGCTTCATTCCTCCGGAAAAGTTCTCCACAACGTCGTTTGCCCTTTCTGACAACCCGATATCTTCTAACAGTTTTTTTGTTGTTTGCTTTAGTTTTAAGCCATTCAGTCCATGCACCTTTCCAAAAAATTCCATGTTGGTCTTTGCGGTTAATTTTTCTTCAAGGCTGATATCCTGTGGAACATAACCCAGTCTGCCATTTTTATTGCCGACAAATTCAATCTTACCGTCATATTCCCGGATGATGCGCGAGATGATCTTAATTAAGGTAGATTTACCGGATCCGTTCGGTCCAACAAGTCCATAACAGACTCCTTTCGGAATTGTTAAAGCCACATTGTCCAAAGCCAGAGTCGTGCCATAGCGCTTACTTATATGTTCAACTTGCAGCATTTACACCATTCCCCCACTGTTATTTATTTTAAATATGGATTCAATTGTATTAATGTACTCCTTGTAGGCTGCTTTCCCTTCTTTCGTAATCTGAACAATAGTCTTCGGCTTTTTGGATACGAACTTCTTGGTTAGTTCTATATAAGCTGCATCTTCTAACTTTTTCAGATGCGAACCTAAATTCCCATCTGTGATGTCTAATGACTTTTTCAGGAAAGTAAAATCACATTGATCATAAGTCATCAGTAAACTCATAATTCCCAACCGTACTTTGGCATGTATTAAATCATTGATATTGTTAACATTACTCATTTCCTTGCCCTTTTCTTTTCAAAATCATTCCTGTAAGTAATAGGCTGCCTCCGCCAATAAATGCAAAAACAATATTCATTGCCTCAGGAAATAAACAGAATGTAAGCATACCGAGTATGCTCAGCCAAAATCCCATAATAAAAATCTCTTTTGTTAACACGATGCCTAAGAATATGTACATAATAGACACCATTAACACAATCAAAAACGATAGAAATTCTCCTGTTCGCGGCAATAATCCCATTAAAATCAGGAAAACAAAAATGCATACCATTAATATGAATCCAATCCATGCATATTTTAATTGATTCTTTAAGAAAGTGGGCATGGGATCAAATTGTTTCTGCTTAAGATATGTCTTCAAAGTCAGTATCCACCCTAATACTGCCAGTATTAACCAGACACAAGCAAGGACTACAGAAGGTACCTTACATAAAGAAACGGAGTACGCAATAATCCATATACAGCCCCAAATAATGAAATATGGACTGGTTTGCCTTGAGTACTCAGTCTTGTAGTTCGTCAAGACCTTGATATGAGATAAGTTTTCAGCTATCTCTGATTCTCGAAAATTCTGATTTGACATAAGACAGGCTCCTCTTTTTACAAAGTACTTTGTGAAACAGAGTATATTCTAATTCCATATATTTGTAAAGAGGTTTTATCCAAAATAGGCGCAACTATTTAGTCTTGGAAACAGCAGATGGGACTCTTGGCGCTGATATCCTTCCACCACTGTGAGACATCCTTATCTTGTTATAAGATCTCACAACAAAGCCTTCAGATTGCTGACAAACCGAATGTATATCGATTGGAAAGCAATTCATTTTCTTGAAGGAAAAAGGACTGGAGTCATCCAGTCCTTTTCATCAAATCGGTCAAATCCCCGCCCAAACATCTTTTGCGTAAATGCCTTTTGTCTGGAGGTCCAAAAGCCATTCTTGCGCTTGCCGTTCGTCTGTTTCGTGGACCGACTTATACGCTTTTTGCAGCGTTGCCTCTACATCGGGCGCCATTTTGCTGCCGTCGCCGCATACGTAGAGGTGCCCTCCCCGGCCGAGGATGGAAATTAAAGCGCCGGCGTCTTTCGCCATTAAGTGCTGCACATACGTTTTCGGTACGCCTTCTTTGCGGGAGAAAGCCGTATGAAGCGTCACGATTCCGTCTTTTTCATAAGCTTCAAGCTCGTCACGGTAAATAAAATCATGATCGTTTCTGCATCCGAAATACAGATGAGCCTCCCCCAGCTCTTTTCCTTCTTTTTTTAACGCCGCCCGGGCCTGCAGAAATCCGCGGAACGGGGCGACTCCTGTGCCGGGACCGACCATAATAATCGGTTTTTCCGGATCTTCCGGCAGCCGGAATCGTGTTTCCGGAGTGCGGACAAACATCACGATACCATCCTCAGGGCCGCGGTCCGCTAAATAATTCGAAGCGACTCCGCGATACTCACCCAAACCGCTCCGGGCGGGGCCGCGAACGACGCCGACGGTAATTGAAGCCTGCCCGGGATGTTTCCGGGGCGAACTTGAAATCGAATAATACCGCGGCTTCAACGGGCGCAAAAGCTCCAGAAATCGCTCAAACGGAAGTTCACACGCTTCATATTTTTCAAGGAGATCGAGCATCGAGACGCGCGAAGTTAAGATTTGCTCCTGATAGACGCCCTCCTCAAGAAAATCTTCCAATTCCCGTTTGTGCGGCGGGCAGACCGTATAAGCGGCCATTTCCCGGATTTGAGCCCTTGATGCCGCTTCCTGCAATTCGACACAGCTGCTCAGAAGATCATGCAGCCTGACCGGCCGATCGAGCGGGAGATGAGCCGCGCTCTGTCCGCTGGCTGTCAGCAGCACTTGATCATTCCCGTTCAGATTGAACCGGCGGAGAACACGGCTGACCTGCTCTTTGCTGTTTACCGGCAGCACGCCGAGATGATCCCCTTCATGATAGGCAGCCTCTTTCGGCAGAGTGATTTCGATATGCCTTGTGCTCCGGCCGCTTTCCGGCGCCTGAAGTTCCCTGTTTTCCGCAACGGATGCGTAAACCGCTTCATACGTCTGTGCCAAAGGAGACCCGCCAAGCCCGCTGACAAATTGAAGGCCCAGCGCACTTCGCTCTTTTTCGGCATTTTCATTCAGCTTGAGACCGAATGCCTTCATGGCGTCCGTCCACATGCTTTTTTTCCATTCATCAAGCTTTCCTTCAAAATCGCCGCTGACGTCCCCCTCGCCTCGGGAGGAAAAGCGTTCCGCCCCTTTTTCGGCAAGCTTCTCATCAATAAGCCTCGGTACAGCCTGATATGTCGCCGCCCAGTTATGATCACCGCAGCCGAAGACGGCATATCGGACGCCTTCCAGTTCCCCGGGTTTGACTTCTTCAAGCCATTGAACGAATTGTCCCGCGTTGCTCGGAGGCTTTCCGTTATAAGAGGACGTAATGATCAAGAGAGCTCCTTCTTTCGGCAGTTTTCCGATCCGGTCATTTAAAGGCGCCGTTTCAGTCCGGACGCCGTGCATCCCGGCAGTATCGGCAAGCTCCCGCGCCACGCCTTCTGCGGTTCCCGTATCTGATCCGTACAGAATCAGAAGCGGTCGGTTATCAAGCCCGATAATGGATGCGCCTTTTGTTTCCCGTTTTTCTTTTTCGACGTCTTCCGCCGCTTTTTCAGCCGCCGGGAGAGCAGCCGCAACGGCTTCTTTATTTCTCGGCCGCACCCGGATATGAAAGTCGCCGGGCTTGATCGTCAGTGTCTGTTTAATATCGAGCTCATAATCGGTGTGATCGATAAAGGTAAAATGCTGCAGAATCATCCCCAGAACAAGAGTTGCTTCATGCAGGGCGAACTGCATACCGATACACGCCCTCTGACCGTTTCCGAACGGCTTATACGCATGGTGAGGCACTTGATCAGGATGTTCAAACCGCTCCGGATAAAATTCCTCCGCATTGTCTCCCCACGCGTCTTTATCACGGTGAAGCTGGGGAATTAAGACGGAAATTCTGTCTTTCGGCGTGATCGGATATTTCCCGCCGATCACCGTATCCTCTTTCGCATAAAGGCTGAACGCAGGGGCGGTCGGCCATAAGCGCAATGACTCCTGCAAAATCATTCGGATATAACTAAGCTCCAGTACTTGTTTATATGAAGGAACGGGATCGGTCAATACCCGATCGGCTTCTTCATAGGCTTTTTCCAAAACACGGGGATGTTTCAGCAGAAAATAGATGGCAAAGGAAAGCAGGCCGCTGGTCGTTTCGTGGCCGGCAATTAAAAACGTGATGATTTGAAACCTGATATTTTCATCATCAAGTTTTTCGCCCGTTTCCGGGTCTTCCACATTCAGCATTCTGGCCAGCAGATCCTTTTCATCCCGGCCGCCTGACCGGCGCTCTGCGATAATACTGTCTACTAACGAAAACATCGCCTGAATGTCATGATGAAATTGGCGCTTCGTCCTGATCATAAGCTTATCCTGAACATCAAGGCGCTGCATTTGGTGCATCGCTTCATCAAGGGCGCGCACCATGCTGTTGATAAACGGATGAGGCGTTTCCCTGTAATAGCTGTTAAACCGATAGTTAAAGCCGCAAAGCCCGATCGTATCAAGCGTCAGCCGGGTCATATCGGCAGGCACATCAACGGCCTCATCCGGGTTGAGCCTAGCCCATTTTTGAATCAGCTGCACCGCGATATCAGTCATCATCGAATGATAATCTTTCATCGCGCGCTGGCTGAAGGTCGGCATCAGAATATGATGCGCCTTTCGCCAGTTAGGCTCATGCGTCCAGCTTGTAAACAGCCCGTCACCGGAAAACGCCCGGACTTTCTCCAAAGCTCCTTCAATGCTTTTATCGAACCGTTCTTCATCACAAACCTCTTTCACCAGTTCATGGCCGGACACGACGATAATGGCGCCCGCCGGGGTATGCAGCTGAAAAATAGGCCCCTGCTCGTTTGCCAGTTTGATCAGCGACATTGTAGGCTTGTCTTTATCAAGCAAAGGAAGATTGCCGAGCGGGCCGAATGTCTTCGGCTGCGGAATCGGACCTGTTTCCTTCATGAATAACACCCTTTCTAACACATTGATGCGTTCCTTCCAACTACATTGCCCTTTTCACCGGCCGATTATCCGCCGTCACGGATCAATCATCGGATTGACGATCGATAACGGTTTTTTCTATACTGGAGAGGCTTGTTAAATACAGAAATAAGGTGAGTTCACATATGGATTTTGAAATCAAGTTTTTATCGTTTTATGTCATTCAAGTGGAAGGAAAAGACGAACAGGCAAACAAACAGTTCAAACATTTCCAGACGCTTGACACGGAAGAATTTGAAGAAAGCGAGCTGAAGGATTTTCTTGACGGGGAATTGAAGAAAATCGTCAAACGGAAAGCCGAACGGCATCCGCAATCCGAGCAGGTCCCAACAAAAATCGGCCATTTTATCATGGAGCCGGGCCATGAGCTTGATTCAAATCCGAATTACAACCTTTTCAACCGCGCCAGACTTGCGGATACGAAGGAAGCATTTATCGAAGCAAGCGAGCAGTTCGTCCGCACTTACCTTGACACGAGCGCCGTGCGCGGCGGTGTTTTTATCGTGGCATCGGCCGTTCCGCGCAAGTATTTTGAAGACAAATTCGTCTTTATGATGAAATGCGATTTCGAGCCGAAGGTCGCCCGCATCTCAGACGCCTCGTCTCTCATTAAAAAGGTCGAAATGGCCATCACGACAAAAAACATGAAAAGCATTCAATATCCGTATATGCCGGAAGAAGGCATGACGGAAGAGCATGAGCTGAAAATCCACCAGGCCTCGCACGCCCGTTATTTCGAAGATTTTCTCAAATTTGTCGAATACGGCGAATCGATGCCGGAAATCATGAAAAACCAAGTCATGAACATGGTGCAGGAGCACGTGTATGAAACTTTTGAAGAAAACAGCGAAGAGCTTCAGCAGTTTGAGCACGACATTGAAATTTGGGAAGCGAGTGAAAAGCGGGAAATTCAGGAGCGCCTCGACACCCATCAAGTCATCGAGGCATCCGCGCAGATCATTGAACACACGCCGGAAGCCGAGCTGAAAATGAAAGTAGGAGAAACAGAGATTAAAGGATTACTGGCTGATTTCGGCGAATCCATCCATCTCGCAAAAGTGAACGGGCGCTATGTCGCGCTCATTGAGGCGGAGACGATCTCGTTTGAAAAAGGCAGTTCGCCGGTGGAGTTTCACAAGCCTGAGGGGCTGCATGAGGTGATTGAACGGATACGGAATAAATCTGAACAAGACTGACAAAAGTCCAGACGCCATGTTCTGGACTTGCTTTATTTAATAAGGCTCTTTGAGCAATCGATAGCATTCCCTCATGATGTCTTGGACGCCGGGCGTTCCCTTTATCTCGCGGCGGACGATTTCAGATGAGAGATTCTGCACCTGTAAAGCCCGCTCCGCCCGTCTTTCGAAGTATACTTGACATGCAGTTTCATGGTTTTCGTGTTTTCGCAGTTCTTCACTAAGCACAATCGCGTCTTCAATCGCCATCGCCGCTCCCTGCGCCAATGTCGGCGCTCCTGCATGGACGGCATCCCCGCCCAGAACGACGCGGCCTCTGTGCCACGGTTCTTTGACCGCCATCTGCTCAATCTTATGAAACAAAACGGGATATTCCTTTGACATATTCTCTGTCACAAACTTTACTCCCGGAATTCCGCGCAGCAAGTCTTTCACCCGTTCAAAACGCGTGTCCTCGTCATCCCTGAAGTCAGCGTCATACGGCCGGATGATAAATACGTATCCTGTTTTTTCAGAGAGCGGCACGACTCCGACCTGCGTCTGCCCTTTTTTATACATCAGTGTTGAATCATGAAATATCGGCTCGGGAAAAGAAATGTAAAATCTGTGCGCTCCCATGCCGAGATACTCTGTTTTCACTTCTCTTTGCAGCATTTGATCGCGGACAGCGGAGCGGATGCCGTCAAAGCCGGCGAGAATGTCAGCCGTCATCATGGTTCCGTCTGCACAATGCACCGTTATTTCATCTGCCGTTTCTTCGTAAGACACGACTTTTTTACCGAGCAGAATCGTGACCCCCGCCGCTTCAGCATGCTTTTTGAGGATATCGTTTAACGTTTGCCGCAATATATTATTCCGCCCCGGCAATGAATCATCTAAAAACGCCTCACTCACTTTAAACTGCAGCGTTCCGTTTTCATCATGCTGCTTCAGCCATTCCGTTTGAAAGCCGTGTTGACAGCATTCATCATACACACCGATTTCCCGAAGCACCCGCAGCGCATTTTGAGGCTGGAGAATGCCCGCTCCGCTTTTTCGCATGCCGGACGCCGCCTCGCAAAGGGTCACTTCAAAACCCGCTCTGCCGAGAGAAATCGCTGCGGACAGGCCGCCGATCCCTCCGCCCGCTATGATGATCTTTTTCACTTCATGGTTCATCACGATACCGCCTTCTCTATTTATTTATCACTTATTAACTATTAGCCACCTTACTATATAGGCTGAAAAACTGTCAATCTTTATAAGTTGCCTTTTGAATCCGGCAAGCTTATACTTTGAATCACTAAAATGGTACGGAGGCTTACAAAAATGGAGTTGAGACATTTGCCGGATTACTCGCAGATTGCCGGACGCGCTGAGATTTACGCCGATATGGATGCTGAATCATTGAAAACATTTTTGACGTTATTTGATATGTCTAAAAAAATGAATCAGGTCATGGAGCATTATTTCTCAAGTCACGGATTGTCCGAAGGGAAATTCAAAATTTTAATGTTTCTGTTTGACGCACCCGGACACAGCCTGAGTCCGACAGAGCTGGCGAAAAAATCCAACGTCACCAAAGCGACCATCACCGGATTGATCGACGGACTCGCACGGGACGGCTTTGTAAACCGCAGCCGGCATACCGGCGACAGACGAAAAATCAGCATCGAACTCACAAAAGAAGGAAAAGAAAAGCTGATGCTGTTTCTTCCCGGCCACTTCTCCAACATTTCAGGAGTCATGGAAAGCTTCACCGCTGAACAAAAAGCGGAATTGACAAAAATGCTTGAAGTATTATTTGATAAGCTTCTGCTGTTTTCCGGCGGCAGAACATAAAGTAGTATCGTAAAAACAAAGGCAAATTTCTATGAGATGGAAATTGAAGTAAAAAGATGAGGGTTATACAAAACAGCCTGCACATTTGTTTGTTCAGGCTGTTTCAGAAGAAATAATTTTAAAATTACTTTCTCTTCACTATAAATGCAGGTGTTTTAATGCTGGAAGTTACATTTGTATATCGATTTTTAGTCTTCAACCTCACTCTCACACTATTTGATCCTTTTTTTAACGATTTTTGATTTGAGAGTTTAAATACTTTTTTAGGTGTTGAGTGACTGAAAGAACCTTTCTTTGTTTCATTAGCCACCCATTTTGAACCGTTCCAAACATCAATTGTCATGGAATAATCAAATGTTGCGATTGTCCCGCCCCCATATGATGCTACACAATCAATGGAAGTAGCTTTTGCAGAATAAGAATCCGCATCGGTACAAACTCTCAATACATATGTTGCATAATCTGTACTACAAGGCATAATATCCTTCCCCTTTCAAATTTTTTGAAACAGGTTTGTTATTATGACAAACCCTCCGTTCACTTCTAGCTGGCAAACGTATGACAAAGGGGATCTCATGGCTTATGAGATTAAAAATTCAAAACTCTTAGAATTAACAAAAGGCGCCCCTCTCAGTAGGGCGCCTTTTTCGCGCGGTTAATCATCACTGTTTAAAATTCCGAAAAACCGTAGCAGGTTGATAAACAGGTTAATAAAGTCGATATAAAGCGTCAATGCCATCAAAGGAATCAGGTCAGCCGTGATGTCCCGGTGCTTGATCTGGTTCAGATCGTATAAGATGTACATTGAAAACACAATCGTTCCGATGACGGAATACGCCATCATGGCGGCGGAATTCAGCGGGCTGAAAATATTAAAGATCCCCACTGCGAGAAGCGCGATGACAGCGACAAGCAAGAAGGACCATAAAAACGACAAGTCCTTTTTCGTCTTAGCGCCGATCGTGCCGAGCACCGCAAAAATCACAAACGATGAACCGAATGCCTCCAATACGACATAGGCCCCCGCTGCGGACGCATAATGGCTGATAATCGGAAACAGCGTCATTCCGGAAATGAAAGCGAATGAAAAGACAAACACATATCCGACGGCTTTTTTTCGGCGCAGCCAAAACGCGGCGATGATCATGACAACCTCTAAGATCGACAGCGGCAGCATCAATGCCGGCGGAATGAACTGACCCGTATACAGGCCGATTGTCGCAACTAACAGTGTAAACACAAATACCGTTATAATGCGCTGCATAATAGATTGTTTGCTCTCATAAGCAGCAGTTTGCATGTCAAAAGTCCTCCCAAAAAAAATGATCTTGATAGGTCTATTATAAATAAAATGGGAGAAATTTGCATGATTTTAAGAAGATTTTAAGGATGTCAGGCCTGACGTTTTGCTGCGCACTCCTGCATATCCATGAAATCATGCAGTTTTTTCGTCAATCCGCCGTGCCCGAATCGGATATTCCCCTTCTGCCCCGGCGTTTTCGCGAAATCGAGAAATGCCAGCACATAAAGACGCCTGACGGGAATCGGAATGACGCCCGCATCATAAAACCAGCCGTCAATTGTATTGAGCACGCCTTTGTTAATGCCGTATTGCTTCGTGCACCAATGCAGAAAGCGCACTTCGGGCAGGTGCAGATACCGGATCTCCCGGAAAGGAACAGTTGAATGCTTCATATGTACCGCCTCCTGTCATTGGCTGTTTTTTAAGATTGTTTTACTTCTTTGCTCTTCAGGGAAAATCGATATTTCTCCACCTTATCAATTTGTGTCACTTGGGAATTATGAACCGTAATCTGAACTGTCCCGAAATCGAGCGTTTCCAGCGCGCTGATAATCTTTTCGATCACATGCGGATCTACGTTTCCTTTGGACGTCATCATGCTCCCCCTTTATGTCTGGCCGTTCGTCTTTTGACAATGAGTGTTTTAATTCATACTATTCTGATAAGAAATATATAATTATACTATTATGTTTTCATTCAGAAATCAATAACATTTACACAATTTTTGGATATGTTTTCTTTGCGAAAACTGTCACTTCCTTCGCTTTGATTTAAACCGTGTCATCCCGAAATCGACTCCCAAGGCGTCATATAGCTGTTTTTAAGAATGCAATCTTCAAGTTCCGACATATTTACATTGTTTTCCGCTGACAAAAAAAGCGCCCCGCCTCTGGACGGAGCACCCTTTTTTCTATGCTTTTGCTTCCTCGATCACACATGTGACACCCATGCTGGCGAGCGCCTGCTCCAGGGAGCCGTAAGTTTGATACTCTGAAAAATCAAGCCCCAATTGGATAGAGGTCTGTGCCACATCAGGCCGAATGCCGGAAAACACGGTTCTGATGCCGAGGAGAAATAACGTTTTCGACAGCATATACAATTGCTGCGCCACCATCGTATCGACAATGGGCACACCGGACAGATCAATCACAAGGTTTGTGATCCGTTTGGCGACACAGTTTTCCGGCACCGACTCCAAAATCACGCGTGCCCGTCTCGTATCAATCGATCCGATGAGCGGCAGAGTGCCGATCGTATCCGCGATCAAAATAACCGGACAGCTCAATTCGGAAATAAGCTCCTGCTGAGATGACAGCCTCGCGATCATTAATTTCTGAAACTGTTCAGTAAAATCCGTCATCAGCTGATCAAACGAGCCGTTGACAAGGTGATTCCAGCGGCGGGCATCCTCGTTTGTTACGATGTCCTGATGCTCATCCATAAAACGGGTGACCGCCTCCCAAAAGACGGTTCTTGAATTGCCGATCGCCTCAACGACCTCATGAACCTCCGCGTCTTGCTCCACTCTGCTTTTCGCTACCTGTGCGGCCCATTTTTCTTTGTTATGCTGAAAAACGGCCGGATCTTCCAAAAAAGCGCTTGCGATGACCGTGTTTGTAAAGGTATGCTGCTCGATCAGCAGCCGTTTCATTTCCTCACTTAATTGATCCGCAGAATAAAAACGCCCTCTCAGCTTCCGTCTCAGCTTGAGCCATTTTTCCGTCAGCTCTGCCGAATGTGTAATAATATAATCATGAAGTAATTGGTCTTTGTTCACTGCCGTCTCCTCTTTCAAGAATATGTACTTTTGTCTAAATTATAAATCGGAATCGCCGATCGCACTAGAGAAATTAAAAAAACCTGCACATTAAAGCTGTTGATTGCTTTTTTCGGCAGGAGGATACACTATAAAAGAAATGAAACAGGAGGTCAGTATGATGATCAAAAAAATCGCGACAGTCGCCGTATACACTGATGATCAGCAAAAAGCGAAAACATTCTGGACGGAAAAAGCAGGGTTTGAAACCGTCGCCGAGCATCCGATGGGACCGGGCGCCTTCTGGCTTGAGGTAGCGCCCAAAGGAGCCGCCACTCATTTGGTTATTTATCCGAAAGCGATGATGAAAGGGGCCGAGCATATGAAGGCTTCTATCGTATTTGAGTGTGAAGATGTCTTTGCCGCATACGAACAGATGAAAAAGAACGGCATCACCTTTTTAGATGAACCGAAACAAATGGACTGGGGCAGCTTCGTGCAATTTAAAGATGAGGATGGTCATGTCTTTCTCCTGAAATCGTAATCCGTCAGGCATCTTAATTGACTTTGAGAATCATTTTCATTTAAAATGTTGGATAAAGCGTGAAAATGATTGGAGAGCTGCCAGATGTTTGTGCAAATCAGAAAAATGACCGTAAAAGAAGGACATGCCGACAAAGTAATCGAACGCTTCAGTTCAGAAGGCGTGATTGAAAAGCAGGAAGGTTTGATAGACGTAACGGTCCTGGAAAAAAAAGTCCGCCGCGGTGATGAAGAAGTCGTCGTGTTAATCCGCTGGGAGTCAGAAGACCATTGGAAACAATGGGAAAAAAGCGAAGACCACATCGCGGCCCACAAAGCAAACCAAGGCAAGCCGAAACCTGATTATATGCTTGGGACGGATGTCGGTATGTATCATGTCAGAGCCGTTAAAACAGGCGTACATGAAAAATAATAAAGAGCATTTGCCCCAGGGCAATGCTCTTTTTATTTTTTCTCCTCATACGGCAGGACAAACAGCGGTTTATCGGGCTTCCATTCCGCATACAGCACGTCCTCCGTTTTTTTGATGTTCAGCTTTTTCAGCTCCTGATTCAGCTGCTTTTCTTCCAGCCCGGCTTCTTTCAGATTTTCATACAGCACTTCGCCGTCAATAATCAGCGTGACCGGCAAAGAGACCTGCTTCGGCTTTATTTGCATGTCGCCGTTTTTCGTCGTGTCATATTGAAATTTCGGCAGGACGCTGACCATCCCGTTTGTTTCTAAAATCGCGTACTCCGCTTCCTGTATGGAAAAGCAATTCGCCTGTCTGAGAAGGCTTTGCAATTGATTAATGTCCAGCTTATTCTTTTTCAGCACATCATATTTCAGTTTTCCTTTATGTATGATAATACTCGGCTCGCCTTCCAACAGCTTTCTGGAGCTTTTTACTTTCTGCGTAATCAGTTCGATGAGATAAATTAAAATCCCCCATAACAGAGAGGCAAAAATGATTTCAAAAATCCTGACGCTTTTATCATACACCGCATTTCCGACCAGTTCGCCGAGGATGAGCGCGGAAATAAAATCAAACGGCGTAATTTGCGAGAATTGAGTTTTTCCAAGCAATTTTAAAATCACAAATAAAATACCCAAACCGCATACTAACTCCCAAGCCACTGTAAGTAAATGTCCCATATTCGCACCTTCTTCTTAAAAGTCATTACCATTATGGACATCCGCCTGTTTTCTATACAGCGGCCGGCAACACACAAAAAAACGCAGCCGAGGCCGCGTTTTTTCACTTCTGCTTACTGTTTTTGATTCGATCTGACGACCCGTAAGCACACCTCAGCGGCATAACCGGCGGCCGCTCCGGAACCCGCAAACATCGCGGCAAGCCCCAAGCCCATTCCTTCCCAGCCGCCGACACCGAAAATGCTGTAAACAACCGTACCGAAAGCAGTCAGGCCCAGCACCGCCAAAAGGCACTCAGGCCACATCTTTTTCGGCCATTTCTTGCGGAGCACAGCCGATACGGCAAAGTTAAGACAAAATGCGGCCAGACAGATCAGATAAAAAAACCCCATGTCTTTTACCTCCGTCATGAGAAGCTTTTTATTTGCTCACCTTTTTTTCAAACAAATGATAACCCGGCGCGGGTCCTTTTGATTCGTACCCCATTCCGCTGTAAAACGACTGAAGCGCCTTGTTTTCGGACACGCAATCGAGCCGGATTTTCGTTTTTCCCGGACAAGACACACCCGTTTCCGCCCAAGTCATGATTGTCCGGCCGAGCCCCGCCCCTGCAAACCGCCTGTTAATCGCCAGCCGGTGGAGATATACGGACTCCTCATGTCCTTCATCGCCCCAAAGACGTCTGTCCCACCCGCTTGCTTCGGGAAGCAGCATGACGACGCCGGCCAGCTCTTCATTCTGCCTGAATAAAAAAACATACCCTTGGGCGATCGCCTCCCGCATATTGTGGGTATCTTCCCCTTGCAGAAGGCCGCTCCACTGGTTCGCCCCTTTATCGCGAAGCCATTCTGCCGCTTGCACGAGCAGATCCATGACCTCTTTTGCATCATCTTTCCGGGCGGAGGTGACCCGGAATGCCCCCGCCTTCTCCTCCGTAATCGTAAAAGGTGTCATAAAATCCTCCTGTAATCAGAATATTCGACACCTTCATTATAGACCAAACGCAGAAAGGAAAAAAACAGCCGTCGTGTTTGAGGGCCGTTTAAAAAATTTTCTTCTTATCACGTTCTTCTTTTAAAATCTCAACCGCTTCCCTGAAACGCATAGAGTGGACGATTTCACGCTCACGCAGAAAACGGAGTGAATCATTCAGATCAGGATCATCGGAAATATCAATAATCCATTGATACGTCGCTCTCGCCTTTTCTTCAGCCGCAATATCCTCATATAAATCAGCGATCGGATCTCCCTTCGCCTGTATGTAAGACGCTGTGAACGGAACTCCGGCCGCATTGTGATAAAACAGCGCGCTGTCATGGTTGACGTAATGATCACTGAGCCCTGCATCACGCAGCTGCTCCGGGGTCGCATCTTTTGTCAGCTTATAAATCATCGTCGCAATCATTTCTAAATGCGCAAACTCCTCCGTGCCGATATCCGTCAGCAGGCCGATCACCTTGTCAGGAATCGTGTAGCGCTGGTTTAAGTACCGGAGCGCTGCGGCCAATTCGCCGTCCGCCCCGCCGTATTGTTCAATGAGAAACTTAGCCAGCATCGGGTTGCATGTACTGACTTTAACCGGATACTGCAGCTTTTTTTCATATACCCACATTTACAGATCCCTCCTTATACTTGCCATGGCCAAGGACCGCGGCCCCAGTCCCATTGAGCGCCGACCTGACTCACGCCGAATTGCAGAAGCGGTCCGTACTCAGGCTCAAACCGCTTTCTCAGCTGTCTTGAGTACCGGGAATATTCATGAAACTGCTGAAGCGCGAGACGGTCATGGGGATGCGTATCCAGATAAAGCGTCAGCTCCACCAAGACAAAGTCCGCCGCCTGAATTTGCTCCAGCAGCCGATAATATTCATCATCAATCTTTTTCGCCATATTCGATTCCCCCCCGATAAGGATTATCATAGAAATCGTAAAGATCCTTCCAAAGGGTCCCTTTTCTCAATGCCTCCATCGGAGAAAACTGCTCTAAGTGATACGGCTGAAACCGCATATAAAGATGCGGCGGCGTTCTGAAGTATTTTCTCCCGATCGGCGGGCAGGGATCAAACCGGCTGTGGAAGGGTTTATAGGATTTGACCGGTGTAAACGGCTGATTTTCTTTCATTACGATCCTCCTTTCCTAAACACATGACCTTAATAGGTATGAATCCGTATCGGCATTTATGCCCTGTAAGAAAATAAAAAAGCCCGTTAAAAACGGACTCAATGTAACTCATCTGGAATTTGAAGTAAAAAAATCATAATGAAAAATCTGATTGAAAGCGCTGATAATGTTTCAATGTATATTCCGTAATTTGTTGATCATATTCAGGATATTCATATCTCAATAAAACAGCCACTGACTTTGAATATGCTCTAAAGAGACCCTGGCAGTCAAACAATGCCTTCCACACGCCTTCATAAGTATTGCCGACATAAGTATTCAGCAGAATTTCCCAATCTTTCGCATTCATGTAATGTTGAATATACTTATAATTCTTCCCTACACTTAATGAAAACTGATTCTCTATCCCGATATTCCACGCAATCATACGCAAAACATTAGGCCTTAAAATGTCATTCATATGATCCAGCGCAAACAGTATTTCTTTACGCATTAATCCTTTAATAACATAGGTTGAAACCATCCAAAATTCATTGCAGCAATCATCAAACTCTCTGGGGGTCGGTTTCTTTATATGATATTGTTCATCACTCGCAATAATCTTACTGTTGATTCGGTCATCCTTGTCTAATAATATTTCCGCCAAACCATCACTCTGTGTAAAATAAGCCTCTGTTTGACTCAGAGGGATCAAAGTTAAGTCGATTTTATGATGATCTTTAAAAAGCATTAGATAGGAGAACCAGTCTCCGAGTTCCGGAGGGAAAAGTTCCATATCTTCAGGTTTTTGCATCATCATTCTTTCGCCAAACTGATCCAGCCAGCTTTCGTCAGATGTGAAAGAGTCCATATCGGTCACAAAATAAGAAATATCATAGTCTTGAAATTTGTCTCTCGGTACATTTTTATTGGTTCTTGATCCCTCTAAAGTGACAAGACGGATTCTCTCGTCCTTCATCGCAATATCAAGAATCAATTTCATCATTTCGCCTTCACTTCTCACATGGAAAACCTCCCGATAAAGAGATTTTTACAGATCATGCTTTTCAGTTTATAAACAACTTGCTCATGATTTACAGAAAAGTCCTATGTACTTGATGATTTTGCTCCAATCGTAACACAGCTGCAAGAACATGAGAAGAGCACTCTTGCTGTTCCAAGAGTGCTTTTCCCGAATGGTCAGATATATTGGCTGTCCCGATGATGATGATGATGATGATAGAACGGGTAGCCGCCGTAGCCGCCATAGCCGCCAAAACCGTACCCCGGATATCCTCCGTAGCCTCCGTAGCCTCCGTAGCCGCCAAAACCGTACCCCGGGTAGCCATAGCCGCCGCCGAAACCGTATCCCGGATATCCTCCGAAGCCACCGTAGCCTCCGTAGCCTCCGTAGCCTCCGTAGCCGCCAAAACCGTACCCCGGGTAGCCTCCGTAGCCGCCATAGCCGCCGCCGTAAATCGGTCTTCTTTCATTCATGATTTATCGCTCCTTCACATAGGTTACAGTCCAGTTTATGACATGCGGAAGGAAACGTATGGGCATCCGCCCAGTTTTGGCGAAATAATCAATAATTGCTTACGGAGAAATACGATACAGGCCGACCGCATAAGCAAAATAAAAAGGCCGGAACTTATGCCGCCCCGGCCTTTTTGTCTTTATTCGCCTAAATCTACATTGTGATAAACCTGCTGTACGTCTTCGAGGTCTTCCAGCACATCGATCAGCTTTTCAAATTGAGCTTTCGCATCTTCCGGGAGCTCGACTTCATTTTGCGCAAGCATCGTCAGCTCCGCAACCGTGAACTCTTCAACGCCGGCATTTTTGAATGCCTCCTGTACGGCATGGAATTGATCAGGCTCGGCATACACGATAACACTGTCATCCTCTTCTAAAATATCGCGCACGTCCACATCAGCTTCCATCAGCAATTCCAGCGCTTCATCCGCCGTCTTGCCTTCAACGCCGATAACGGCGGTCGCATCAAACATGTAAGCGACAGACCCGCTCACACCCATATTTCCGCCGTTTTTCCCGAATGCGGCGCGCACTTCAGGCGCCGTGCGGTTTACATTATTCGTTAACGCATCAACGATGATCATTGAACCGTTCGGGCCGAAACCTTCGTAACGCAGCTCGTCAAAGTTCTCCTCCGCGCCGCCTTTCGCCTTTTCAATCGCACGCTCAATAATATTTTTCGGCACACTGTACGTCTTCGCGCGCTCAAGCACCACTTTTAGCGCCTGGTTCGATTCCGGATCTGGCTCGCCTTGTTTTGCCGCCACATAAATCTCACGGCCGAACTTCGCATAAATCCGGCTCGTATTTGCGTCCTTTGATGCTTTCTTTTCTTTAATATTGTTCCACTTACGGCCCATTTTGTTCCACTCTCTTTCACGAATTGAATCTGTATGATAAATACTCTGCTTCTATTATACCTCAGCGGTTGGGTTGTTTCGAGTGTAAGACATTAGAAAAAACAGGCACGCTTAAAATCACCGGAGCGCAGTAAGCCGAATGTGAGGGTTATTATACAAAACATAAAAAGCCTCCCTTCATACAGGAAGGAAGTCGCAAGCCAAGAGATTCATTTTATTCTCATTACCTATTTCCTACACTGTATATCCTGACTCACGTGGTAAAATTTTGATATCGAACAAAAGAAAGGATATGGTCATGAAAGTTTTCGAAGCAACCACCCTCCTCGCCGCCGCCAAGCAGCGCGCGGGTGAATATAAAAAACTGCGCGGTCAGATGGTCAACCTGAAAAAAGCGTTTCAAGGTATGGCTGATCTTGGTGACAATGATTTCTCAGGCCGGGGCGCAAATAACATCAAAGCTTTTTTTAAGGACCACGCCGGCGTCACAGACAGCTGGCTTGATCTGATCGACATGAAAATCGCATTTCTCACAAGCCTTCCCGGCAAGGTCGAAGACGCCGGACTTTTCAATTCGCATGTGGAGGAATCATTTCTGGAGCATGAGCTCACCCACGCCCTCAGTAAATCAAAGGCGATTATGGAGGAGCAGAAAAAGGACATGCGCTCCATCCTCGGAGAGATCGATGACATCATCTCGCTTGATCTATTTTCAACGGAAAGCACAGATCAGAAGCTTTCTTCAGCTGACAAAAAAAGAAGCGAAACGATACATAAGCTCGGCAAGCTTGATCACGATCTAACGAAAGAATACGCAGAAACCGAAGCAAATGAACATTTTATCCAAGCAGATTTCCAGCAGCTTCAAAACGCAACAGGCAAAGGAAAAAGCGCCACGCCGCTTCACTACAATGCCAAAGCGTACCGAGAAAGCGACATCCATAAGAAAAAAGGCGATATCGCAAGACATTCGGATGCTTATTTGACGATTAAGAAGGAAGAGGCGAAAGAGCGAGAGATTGAAAAACTGAAAGAAAGACTGAAAAACTACGATTATGCGAATGCCGATGAATTCTACTCAATGGCCAAAACAATCGGCTATAAAAACCTGACAAAAGAACAGCAGCGCTACTTCACTCAAATTGAAAACACGCGTGAACTTACAGACGGTTTCAAAGGCGTTGCCGTCGGCCTTTATGATTCCGGAAAAGACGCGGTCACAGGCCTGTGGGATATGGTCACAGATCCGGGCGGAACGGTTGAAGCCATTACAGGAGCGGTGGCTCACCCGATCAAAACGTATGAAGCCATTTCAGCGGCAATCGAAGAATCGTACCAAAAAGACATGGTGAATGGCGACACCTACTCCAGAGCAAGATGGGTGTCATATGCAGTGGGCACCGTTGTGACATCAGTCGTCGGCACAAAAGGCGTCGGCGCCGTCTCAAAAACAGGCACAGCCGCCAAAGTGACGACCAAAGTCAAAACAGCAGCAAGCAAATCCGCCACAGCACAAAAAGCGATAACGGTCTCAAAACAAACCGTTGATCACATCAAACAAAAAGTAAACACAGGCATGGAAGTAGCAAAAAAACGTGTCAAAACCAAGTTAAATCAAATCGGAGATCTCACCCTGGCTGATATTCTCCCGTATCATCCGCGTCACGACTTAGTGCCGGCAGGCGTTCCTTACAACGCAGTCAACGGGGTCACACTTAAAGAAGGACTTCAGAAATTCGCCAAGGTCATCCTGCCGAAACCGTACGGAACCTCCGCAAGCGGCAGACGGACACCGGCACCGCATGTACCGCCGGTAACAGTCAAATACGGCGAGCATTTTGCGAAATGGACCAGAAAGAAAGTATTGAAGCCGAATGTCATCTACAAAACAAAAGAAGGCTACACGTACACCACTGACAACTATGGTAGAATTACAAGTGTCAAAGCAGACTTGCAGCTGGGAGAAGCAAAACGCAACCAATATGCACAGTCAAAAGCAGGTAAACCAGACCGTCTGACAGATGACGACGGAGGCCACCTAATCGCCACCCAATTCAAAGGCTCAGGCCAATTCGACAACATCGTGCCGATGAATTCTCAGATTAATAGGAGCGGCGGGAAATGGTATGAGATGGAGCAGGAATGGGCAAAAGCTCTTAAAGAAGAACCTCCCGAAACAGTTAGTGTGCAAATAGAAAATGTTTATCAAGGCGATTCATTGAGACCAACTTTATTTAAAGTGAAGTATAAAGTTGGTGATGGCAGATATAAAAATATGACAATAAGAAACCAAGCAGGAGGTTGATATTATGGAGACAGAAAAAATGGGCCAATTATATCAAAAAATAGCAGAACTAATTAATGAAATGATTCCAGCAGAATGGAATAAAGTTGCTCTATACGCAGAGATTTTAGATGACTCTAGAGAAGTATACTTTTTCTTTAATACAAAAAATAGTGAAGCGTTCATTTATTCACATGACATTCCGGAACATTATCAAGTAAGTGAACAAATTTATGATGACTTGTTAATCGAACTACAAGATTTATTTGATGAACTAAGAGATGAATGGAAAGCGAATAACTCAGATGTGTGGACTAACCTTACACTCAAGCTAGAGCATACCGGAAAGTTTTCAATTGACTATGATTATGATGATGTTATTGCTTCAGAACTAAACGGTACTCAACGTCAAGTAGTTTGGGAATATAAACATTTAGGTTTGGTTCCTACTGGTAAGAAAAACAGGGAGTTCTTGGAACGCTATCTAAATTCGGAAGAAGAATAATCTATTTTACAATAATCAAAAATGCTCAGCCTTCACTGCTAGGCTATTTTTATAACTAAGATTTCTCGACGATTAAAGGTGAAAAGATTGGAAACTAGGAAAATGCCAGATTTGTATCAGCTTATTAGTCAGAATTTGAATGACATCATACCTTGTGAATGGACAAAAATTTATCTTTATGCAGAAGTATTAGATGATTCCACAATGGTTCTTTTTCACTTCAAAACACCAGAAAATAATCAAATTATTTATTCACAAGACATACCTAGCCACTACAACGTAAGCAAGGACATTTTCAAGACGTTATTAAGAGAGCTAAGAGAACTTTTTGAAGAATTAAGAACTGAACACAGAAATAATAACAATGATGTTTGGACGAACCTTACACTAACATTGGATAGCAGTGGAGAATTCCAATTAGAATATAATTCTGATGATATTTTAGCATCAGAATTAGATGGTTATGAAAGAATCGCAATATGGGAATATAAAAACCTTGGTATTTTGCCTGAAGATGACGATGATAAAGAATTTGTAATTAGCTACCTCGGTCTATAATAAAAAAATAGCTCAGCCCTACTCTGCTGAGCTATTTTTTATAAACTAATCTAAAATAAAGAATTTTCAGAGGTTTTCTATATGAATATATTGATTACTCTATAATGAGGCTAACCTTTCTCAAGACAATTATCTATCATTATGCAAACAACCTATAACACTACCAAAAATTTCCGGGAATTATTGATTCATCTTTAAACTATAATATATTTGTCCAAAGATTGAATAATTGGGCAAACTATAGACTTAAAGGTGGAGTGGAAGCCCCGCTAAAAGGATTGAGGATTAAATAATAGGAGGTTTATATGGAGCGCCAAAATTACGTATCATTATGGATCGGAAGTATAAAGGATAATGAATCATTAAGTAAATATGTTGAATTAGTTTACAATGAAGATGAGGGTGATTTTCTTCCTTCCCAATTTTTAATTGACTTTGATATAGATATCGATGATTTAGATGAAGATTTTATAGAAAAAGTTGCACATGAAAATAGTCGTAACAATTTACCTGCACTAATTGACGGCTGTTCATACGATAGTGTCATCTTACCTCGTTTCGAGGACATGGTAGGTATCACACTCCCTGATCAAATCAATGCTGCTGTTCTTTTATATAATTTTGAATATGACGGCAGGGAGAAAGAAATAAACGCAAAAAACTATTCATTTAAATTTATTGGAGCAGTACCCTATGTTTAAGTGGAATTTAAAAAGGATAAGACGCAGCTTAGGCTGCGTCTCTTTTTCTGAAGTTTGCGATGACAAGGTGATAAAATGTATTATATTCAAACTCTCATATGTAGACCAAACTAAACCATAACCAATTTATCTGATTTGCCTAATAAGATCGATACATATTTTATACAAATTGATAATTTCCATGAACTAAGAGAAGTAAAACCCGATCTTGATTTCAACTATATAAACGGAGCCATTCAATTCAAATATAGGAATCAGTATATGTTGGATGTTATATATTGGGACCTAGTTGATCAGTTATAGGCCTATTTACTGAATATAGTGGAAGAAGTTTTAAATAGTGGAAAAGAGAAACCTATTTTCCAGATCAGCCTTTAAGAATCTCAAACATTTAATGCTTTACCACCTTGACACACAATATAAAATCTATTGCCTAAACAAGCATTTTTCATTGCTCTACCAACAGGGACTCTGGCGTTTTTTGAATCGATGGACAGGGTTTATGATTTTCACTACCACTATGAATGAAACAAAATAAAAGACTTAAAAAACAAGATAAGAGAAAGCAAAGTTTAACCAATTAAAAGAAATTGTAAACCTTTTAGAAAAGATAAATAACAATGGTCAAACAAATATACTGCCTGTTGAAGAATTCAAAGAACAACAAGAAACCTAACCGACTTATCTGCATTATTAGCCGCCATGGACAAACTTCTCAAGAAGAGTGAACACACTAATCCTAACAATGTTCAAGATGTTGATAAACTTCTGCTCGAGATCCCCAAAATGATGACCTCACTTGAATGGCATATATCAGAAATTAGGGATTTAAATATAAAATTATTAAAAAAAGGCAACACCCCACACAGGGGTTAACTGCCCTTCTCTAAGTTCCAGCACAGCCACACACTCCACATGCGTAGAGAGCTAGGTGTAGACAAACCATAGCAAATTTTCTTGAGCAGTGGAATTCGCCTTTAGTAAAGATTTACAACGAGTTAGATAAAGTGGTTCATTAAAATTTCCAAATACCTCTTATCATTTGAGTTTTTAACTCTTTCTTTTAGTACCTCAATCACATGATGTTTCATATGTTTATTTCCAGCGATTTTACCAAGTAATTTATCATTATAATTTTTTAGCCACGAAGGTATAAACTTTTTGTAATCAAAGTTCTCTGGGTCTACAAAAAAGTCATACTGATCATCCATTCCGATAAATTCTTCCATTTTTGAATTATTTATTTCCTCAAGAAAATACCATAGACCAAAGGTACTCATATAGTCGTTAGAAGAAAAAGTTTGTATCCCCTTTTCAACAATATAATTTGCTTTTCGTGTCTCCAGATATTCAATAATTAATTCTTCATACTCCGGAGTGAACTCATCAATTAAGCCTATTCTAATTCCATTCATTAAATCATTTATATTTTCAACTTTTTTAAAACTTAATAGATGACTTTTTGCATTAGTGGAAAGTATGGGTAATAATTTAAACAAAAAATCAATTTGTTTTTGCTTATCTTGTGTTAAACATAAAGTGATTTCTGATAATCTTTTTGAAATGAAATTCTTCTGAAAATGCTTAATTAAAGCACCATAGTCCCTGGAATATAAACCATTTGATGATACCTCTGAATAATTTTGATCAATATGTTTCTCTGCATGTAACACTAGAAAATCATCAATAATTGAAATTATTGACTTAGGTAAACCATTAAATTTAGTTAACCTCTCTAACCATACATAGCGTTTTCCTATATCTAAATCTCTCTCAGGAAAATAAAACAACAATGCTTTCACTATTTTCCCAAGTCCCTCTTCAGATAGTTTTACATATTTAGCAAAATATAGTGCTGCTTTTGCTTCTGAAATAAACTGAGTATAAAAAACGACGTTCATTCCATTAGCAGAAAATTGCTTAGTAATTTCTTCTGCTATACCAACTAAGTATTCTTCTATTTTTTCCTGTTCACCAAACCTAATTTTATCAATTGAGCAACTTCTCTCAAGGTTCTTTATGTCATCAATTTTAAAGTGTCTCGATATATTAACAAAATCGTAATATTCCATAAAAAAACCTGATTTTTTTCCAAAAAAAGAGAATCCTAATTCATCTATATCCCTCGTTCGCTCATATTCAGCCTTTTCAATTAGTAGGCTCATTGAGTTTCGTATATATTGATGAAATTCATGAAAAGAAACAGACCATAAGCAATTTTCATATAAAAACCGTAAATTATCATAAAGCCGAAGAAGAACAACAATATCAGATGACATTCCAAAAGAATAAGATCCTTCACTCATTTCAGAACGCACTTTATTAGTCAACTCAAAAAGTTTTACAGTATCGTCATATAGAAACTGATTATCACTTAAAAACTCAAGTATCTTATATTTCTTTTGAAACTCAAATGGCATACCATTAAACAAATCATCAATGTTGAAATTTGTCATCTCTCTTTCAATCCTAGCAAGAAATTCATCAGTAAATGGTTTATAATTCCTCCCAAATGTTAATAAACCAAGACCATTAAACTGCGTTACAGCTTGTGTTATTGATTGATAGATCCTATATCTATTTATTTGTGATAGATAATATACACACCCATTTGACTCATCTATAGAATTTAAGATGATATTTGAATAAAGGTCATAGGATTCCTCCCACCTACCTAAACACGCAAGAAAAAATGCTTTTTTATAATCATCCTCAATACTTACCGATTGTTCTTCAATAAATTTCTTCATTACATCATATTTGCCGTGATACGCCAAACTATTAATCTCTATTGAAGTATTCAGAGTACCTGCATCTTTCGCCATACAGATAACTCCATTCTTCTCAAAGAAATTAGAAAGAGCATTAAACCTTTCATATTGTTTTTTGGAAAGTTTACTTCTCTCATCGCAGCTCTCTTTTAATTCAAAAAAACGCTCCATGTAACCAAATCCCTTATTCTTATGCCGAACAACAGTACCATTGACTTCAAAGTGATAATCGTATTCAAAAACATGTTTGAGATCAATTTTACGAATATACTGAAGGGCAAATAATGGGCTTATTTTTCCGTATATATAATCAATTACTTCGTCATCTTTAGTGATAAATTTATTTTCTTGTGATTCAATAAGAAGATCCATTACTGCTGAATAACGTTCTAAATAATCATATTCATTACTATCTATCAAGCTAGCCGCATCAATTATTCGTAATCCTTTATTTTCATAATAGATTAAAGTCTCATTTTCAATGGGCGAAGGATCTGTTCTAATAAAAAACGGTTTATGAAAACTGTCCTTTTGTAACTTTCTTACCCAATTTAACAACATATTAATATTATAATCTCCTAAACCATAACCTATGAAAACAATGGTATGCGTTGCAATTATTGTCTTCATGAGATTACTGATAAGAGGATAATTCTGATCATAATTCAGATAGTCATCTTCCTTTAAAACTACATTTTCCCCTTTAAAGCCCTTTCTAAAATCCCCATGAACCTTTAGTAAATACCTTGATGAAGTAGCATTAGCAACGTCTTCTTCAGCGCTTATTACACTAAAATATTTCCCTCTCTTCCAACAAGCAGTATCAATCAAATTATCATAATTAGTTGTAATTACATGTGCTGGGTTCATAGCTAATATCTTGTCATGTATCGGGTTCGTAGGCTTATCTACCTGAAAAAAATCTTTTAGTATACCATCAAATGCCATTTCACCTTTGACATTATAAAATATTTGAGGAATTCGAAGATATTCATCAGAAGAATAGTTTCCTTTCTTTGGACTCCCATAGAGCTCTTCATGATACTTATCTACCAACCTCCACCATTGAGGATAATCTGAAAGTGTTGAAACTCCCGCGCCAACAAAAAAGACAAGTTTTCCATTCCTTGAGGATTCTGTGATTTCTTTTATACATTCAACTACATTATTGTCCAACATGAGAAACACCTCTTTTAATTTTTCTCCGTACCTTTTACTTTCCAAATCCACCTTCACCATCAACACTTCCAGTTATCGTGCTACCTTTTATAGTTGGGAGGATTAAATTGGTTCAACAAAAGGAAATTTCAATTAGTGTAACAACTGAAAAGCGTAAAAAGATTGATCCAGCAAATTACGTTGTCATCGAAAACACTCATAAGTCTATTATCTCAAAAGATGATTTTCATGTTGTTCAACAGTTAATCTCTGAAAGAAAACGCAAACGGATAATAAGCTAAAAAACACCAGTTAACAAATATTCCCTCTTTGTGCTGATTGTAGTAAGAGAATGTACTATAAAGCCAATCGTAAGGGATATATTTGTGGGTCATAAAATAAGTATGGTCATACAAAATGTTCAGATCATCATGTAAGAGAAAATGGACTGATTGAAGCAATTTCAAATGATATAAAGCAAATGTTTTCAACACTCTCTACAGTCTCTACAAAATCTATTCAAAAAGACATTGATAAAAAGGCTGCAAACAAACTTAATTCAGTGGGATCACAAACAACTCACTAACATTCTCAAGGAGATAGAAAACATAAAGAAAGACAAAACGGCTGCACTTGCAGGAAAATACGGGGTAAAACCCAACAAGAAGAATACAGATTACTCATTCAGGATAATGGTATCCAACTCGCTAAACTAAATATAGGAAAAGTTAAAATTAGAAAAGGGATTACTTCAACAAAAACAGATGGGAGTCCAAGAATCCATTACCGATTCTCGGCCCCTTATATATCTTCTATTTTTTCACGAGCAACACGCAGCACTCCACATGATTCGTATGCGGGAACATATCCACCGGCTGCACTTCGAGCGTCTGATACCCGCCATCCTCAAGCACCCGCAGGTCTCTTGCAAGGGTGCCTGGATTGCAGGACACATACACCACCCGCTTCGGTTTCATGTCGATGATTGTCCGCAGGAGGGCTTCGTCGCAGCCTTTTCTTGGCGGGTCAACGACGAGGGTGTCGGCCGTGATGCCTTCTTCATACCATTTCGGAATAACGGTTTCCGCTTCTCCGACTGCGAATTCTGCGTTCGTGATGCCGTTCAGCTCAGCGTTGCGTTTTGCATCCTCAATGGCTTCCGGCACGATTTCGACGCCGTATACTTTCTTCGCCTGCTTCGCTAAGAAGAGAGAAATCGTTCCGATGCCGCAGTAGGCGTCGATGACGGTTTCTTCTCCTTGCAGCTCCGCGTACTCAAGCGCTTTGTCGTAGAGCACTTTTGTTTGCTCCGGGTTAACCTGATAGAACGATCTGGCGGAGATGGCGAATTTGACGTCTCCGATGAGGTCGTAGATGTATTCTTCGCCCCAGATGACGTTTGTTTCGTTCCCAAAGATGACGTTTGTTTTATTTGGGTTGATGTTCTGCACGATGGATTTGACGTGCGGGAATTGCGCCGTGATGTCTTCGATGATTTTCGCTTTGTGCGGAAAATCGCTTGTTCTTGTGATGAAGACGATCATCATTTCGCCCGTGACGACGCCGTATCTCACCATGATGTGACGGAGCCAGCCTTTGTGGCGTTCTTCGTTGTAGGCTTTGACGCCGTATGAGGTGCAAATGTCTTTGACAGCTTGAACGGCTTCGTCGTTTTTGGATTGCTGGATCAGGCAGGCGCTCATGTCGATGATGTCATGGCTTCTTTGCTGATAGAATCCGGCGACGAGTCCGCCTTCCCGTTCTCCTACCGGCACCTGCGCTTTGTTTCTGTAGTTCCAAGGGTCTTCCATGCCGAGTGTCGGGTGCACGGTGACGTTGGACAGGTCCAGCTTGCCGATCCGTTCTAAGACGTCTTTGACTTGTTTCTGTTTAAACAAGAGCTGGCCTTCATAGGTCATGTGCTGAAGCTGGCAGCCGCCGCATTGTTTGTAGATCGGGCACGGGGCATCCGTTCTGTGCGGGCTTTCTTCCTTCAGCTCAATCAAGCGGCCGAAAGCGAAGCCTTTTTTGACGCGTGTCACTTTGATTTGCGCTTTTTCCTCAGGCAGGGCGTTCGGCACGAAGATCGGGAATCCCTGAACCTTTGCGACGCCCGCTCCTTCGTGCGTCAAATCCTCAAATGTCACATCATAGTATTCATTTTTTTCTATCGGGGGTTTCATTTTCATCTATAATCACCTCTAGTTTTACCAATAGCCTTGTTTCAGCGTGCTGGCAAACCTTCAAATTCAATGTCAGCCTTCAAAGGTTTCCGATCACGCTGAAAAGATGACAAAATCCTAAAACGAATACTGTTTTAGGATTTTGTCCGCGTATTAATCATCCAGCTGTTCCGCTTTCTCCTTCGGCATGATGACGTGAATATGCCGGTACAGGTTCACGAATTCGCCCGGCAGCATGCCGCCGTATTCGCCGTCCAGGTTCAGCTGCATCTTTTCTGATACATTGACTTTCACACGGTTCGCTTTTGTGTAAATAATGTGCTGATCGTTAATATGATCGCCTCTGAGCGCCATGCTCGCGACTCTGATAAACTCCGCGAGATTGGCTTTTTTCAAAATAATCAAATCAAACATGCCGTCATTCAGGCTGGAATCAGGGGCCAGTTTCTCGAATCCGCCGACCGAGTTGGTCAGCGTCACTAAAAACAGCATAATTTCGCCTTGAAACAGCTTGCCGTCATATTCAATCTCGACTTCTGTCGGTCGAAGTGAAGGCAGCATTTCCATTCCCTTTAAATAATAAGCAAGCTGTCCGAGCATCGTTTTCAGTTTGCTTGGCACATCATACGTCAGCTCCGTCAGACGGCCTCCGCCGGCGATGTTGATAAAATACTGACCGTTCACCTGTCCGATGTCGATCGGGCGGGCTACGCCGTTAATGACGGTATCAGCGGCATTCAGTACATTCTCTCTCGGAATGCCCAGCGCTCTGGCGAAGTCATTTGTCGTGCCGACCGGAATGATACCGAGTGTCGGGCGTTTGTCTAACGGTGCAAGGCCGTTGACGACTTCATTAATCGTTCCGTCTCCGCCGGCTGCGATAATCAGGTCAAACTCCCGCAAAGCGGCTTCTTTTGCGGCGTTGGTGGCATCCCCCGCGCATGTGGTGGCATGGGTGGAGGTTTCATAACCGGCTTGTTCAAATTTTTGCAGGACCTGGGCAAGATTTTTCTTAAAAAGCTCCCGTCCTGAAGTCGGATTGTATATTATGCGTGCACGTTTCATTATCTCATCATCCTACTTAAGAGTATCCGATCCATTATTAACACTAACAACCTTTAATTATACTATGACTTGAGAAAATCGCAACAATATGTACAGGAATTGCCAGAAGAAAAAAGGCCCCGGCTCCGTTTAAGGAGCCAAGGCCCGCTGTCTTACTCTTCTTCCGTTCCAGGTTTTTTCTTACGGAATTTCGCTAATACTTCATATACGATCGGCACAATCAGAAGGGTAAGCAGAGTCGAACTGATTAAACCGCCGATAACAGTGACACCGAGTCCTTTAGAAATGACCTGGCTTCCGCCTTCGAAGCCCAATGCCAATGGAAGCAGGGCGCCGATTGTCGCGATCGCCGTCATCAGAATCGGACGCAATCTCGTAGAGCCGGCTTCCAGGAGCGCTTCTCTCGTCGATAAGCCTTCCGCTTCTTTATGGATGACGCGGTCAATTAAGACAATCGCATTTGTGACGACGATTCCGATCAGCATCAGCATACCGATCATGGCATTCAGACTGATCGTCTCTCCGGATACATACAGTCCGGCTAATGCGCCGATGACTGTAAACGGAAGCGAGAACAGAATCGCAAACGGCGCTAATGCTCCGCCGAACGTGATCACAAGAACGAGGTATACGATGGCGATTGCGGCAAGCATTGCTAAGCCGAGTTTCGTAAAGGAATCAGCTATATCCGCTGATACACCGCCGGTATCAATCGATACATTGTCCGGGTGATCCAGTTTGTCAACTTTCTTTTGAACGGCTGATGACACCTTCGTGACGTTGTCAGAAGTGACGGTTGCCGTTACGTCAGCGTACACTTTGCCGTCGCGTTTGGAAATGGTATCGGATGTCGTGCCGTTTTTCACTTTCGCCACATCGCCGATTTTTACTTCTTGGCCTGCAGGCGATGTGATGGTTTTATCCTCTAATTCTTTTACACTCTTATACTGGTCTTTTTCTGTTTTGATGTTCACATCAAGCTCTTTGCCGTCCTTTTTCACCGTTGTCAAAGGAGACTGTGACGTTTGGGACATCAGGGCTTGGGAGATTTGCGAAGCCGTCAGGCCCTTCTTGCTGAGTTTCTCCTGGTCAGCGACGAACGTGTACTCATCATATGTGCTGGAAAGGCCTGAGTTGACGTCTTTCAGATCCTTCTGCTTTTTCATGATGCCTTCGATGTCTTTGACCGTGCCTTTAATATCAGACTCTGAATCTCCGTACACATAGTACGTTAATTCGTTGTTGTTGCCTGACGAACTGAAATTTTGTGATTTCCATTCGCCGCGGCTGGATGTTTTTTTGATTTCTTTTAAGACATTGTCTTTTTCTTTGTCAAAATCAGGCGTGTCATCCTCGTATTTCACGTAGAACAATGCGCCGTTTGAGCTTCCGCCGAGCGGACTTTGCGAGCCTAATGAATACTGAACGGTATCGACATGTTTGCGTTTAAGCAGCATGTCTTCCGCTTTTTGCGCAGCTTTTTCAGCTTCGCTTTTCGTTTCGCCCGGTTCAGGCGTGTATGTGAGCTGCATCGTTTTGTCCGCTTGCGCAGGCAGGTAGCTCGCGCCGATCAGAGGTACGAGGAACAAACTGCCGACAAGCATCAGAACCGCGATGATAGATGTAATCCATTTATGTCTTAATGACCAATTCAGCACTTTTTTATAGAAATTGGCCAATCTGCCCGGCTTATGCTCTTTCGCTTTAACAGGCGCGCCTGTGAGCGATTTTTTGAATAAGCTGTGCGCAAGCATCGGCACCAGTGTGATCGAAATCAACAGCGATGCGGCAAGCGCGAAGACGATTGTTAATGCAAACGGCATAAACAGTTCGCCGATCTGTCCGCCGACCATGGCAAGCGGCAGGAATACGGCAATGGTTACGATCGTTGATGACATGATCGGTTTAAACATTTCTTTCGTCGCTTCACGCACCAATTGCTTCCCGCGTAAAGGTTCATCTTTCAGCCTCATGCGGCGGTAAATGTTTTCGATCACGACAATCGAATCATCGACTACCCGTCCGATGGCGACCGTCATCGCACCGAGCGTCATTATGTTCAATGTGACATCAAGCTGATTCAGCACAAGAAGCGCAATCAGCAGTGACAGCGGGATGGAAACGATAGAAATCATCGTTGATTTAATATCTCTTAAGAATAAGAGAATGATCACGACCGCAAAAATCGCGCCGAAAATCGCTTTGCTTAACATCGTATCCACCGACTCTGTAATCGGCTCTGCCATATCAAGAGTCGAGCTGTACTTGAACCCTTTATGGTCTTTTTTGTATTGATTCAGTTCATCTTTAATCGCATCGGCCACTTCTACCGTGTTGGCGTCATTGGCTTTTACGATATTAATTCCGATGCTGTCCTTTCCGTTCGTGCGGGAAATGGATTCAGCTTTTTTCACATCTTTAATGTCGGCAATGTCAGAAAGCTTGACTGTCGGCACCCCTGCTGCCGCGCTTTGCTGTGCCTGCTGCATAGCCTGAGCGTCCGCCGCAGATGCCGCACCGGCTCCGCCCGTTTGACCTTGAGCGGCAGAAGAAGATGTGACCGGAATTCTCATATCTTTCAGATCTTTAATTGACGTAATATCTCCGTTAACGACAACTGATTTTTCTTTGTTGCCGAACGTGTACAATCCAAGCGGCGTATTGACGTCAGAGCCTTGGATCACTTTCTTGACGGTATCTTCATCAAGTCCGTACTCTTTCATTTTTTTGTCTTTGAAAGAGAATTCCACCTGCTCTTCCTGCTGTCCGGAAACTTGCACGGACGCAACGCCCTGAATGCCTTCAAGCTTAGGTACGAGAGTGTTTTCCACATTTTTGGTCAGGTCTTCAAGCGAGCTTTTGCCGCTTGTCACACTGAGCGTCAAAATCGGGAAAGAGTTGAGGCTGTAACGGGAAATGTCAGGTTTTTTCGCGTCGTCAGGAAGGCTGACACTGTCCAGCGCTTCAGCGACTTCGGTTTTCGCCTTGTCCATATCCTTGTTGTAATCATATTCAATCATAACCGATGAGACGTTTTCAGAGGATGTGGACGTTACGACGCTCACTCCTTCTAAATTCTGGACCGCCTGCTCGATCGGTTTTGTCACGTCATCCGCAACTTGACTCGGAGCAGCTCCGGGATAAGTCGTATTTACTGAAAGGTAAGGCATGTTGACGTCCGGTATGGATTCCTGCTTCATATTCAGACCGGCATACAGCCCTGCTACAGTAACGATAATCGTCATCAGCCAAACTGCGAATTTGTTCTTCAGTACAAAGTTAATAATGTGGTTCATCATGTCCTCCGTTAATTTTTATTGACTGACTGGTCATTCTATATAATACTAAACGGTATAACTCAACATCGTCAACTAATAAGGCAGTAAATTTTTCTAAATTTTTCAGGATTAAGGGGAAGCACGTCATGAACGAAAAAAAAGAGAAAATCATAAAAACAGGCATCCATTTATTTGCCAAAAAAGGGTTTTCTTCAACAACCATTCAGGAAATCGCCGGTGAATGCGGAATTTCAAAAGGGGCCTTCTATCTCCATTTCAAATCAAAAGAAGACCTTTTGCTCTCAGCATGTGAGTATTACATCGGCATGTCTATGGAAGAAATAAAGAAAATCAAAACAGAACATCAACATAAACCGCCTAAGGACGTATTCCGAAAACAAATCGCATATCAATTCCAGGAATTTATGGAACACAAGGACTTTATCATCCTCTTGCTGAGCGAAAAGGTCATTCCTGAAAATCAAAAGGTCAAACAGTATTTTCATGAGGCCAATATTCAATTTAACATGCTGTATCGGGATGCGTTGCTCTCCGTTTACGGAGATGCCGTCACACCGTTTTTAGCGGATGCGTCCGTTATGGCGCAAGGAATTGTGAGCTCCTATATTCATTTCTTGATTTTTAATGAACATACGGCATTCCGGACGGAAAACGTGGCGGCCTTTCTGATTGCCAGAATCGATGATCTGATTACGGGGCTGATAAGAGACAATCCCGATCCGCTGCTGCCTGAGGATATCTTCACTCAGCCCGCGGCGGACAGAGAAAGACTGCTTGCGGATATTCAAAAGATTAAAACACAGCAGGAGCTGCCTGAGGACGTCCTCGTATCGCTTGAAGTCATTGAAGAGGAATGTGCAAAAGAAGAGCCGCGAAAACCGATTATTAAAGGAATGCTGTCCAACTTGGCAGGCAGCGGAAATGAGCAGATTGAAATGCTGCGGGCTTCCATTGAAACCTATTTCAGCTTATAAAAAAAAAGAGACCGGCGCTTACCGGTCTCCATGTCAGCAGCGCCCTTACAGGCGGCTGCTTTTTTTTATCGTTTTTTGATTTCTTCAAGTAAGATCTTGTTGACCATCGGCGGGTTGGCCTGTCCTTTTGAGGCTTTCATAATCTGCCCGACAAGGAAGCCGATCGCGCGGTCTTTTCCGTTTTTGAAGTCTTCAATTGACTGCGGGTTGCTGTCAAGCGCATCTGTTACCAGCTTCAGAAGCACGCTTTCGTCAGAAATCTGAACAAGGCCTTTTTCTTTGACGATTTTTTCTGCGTCGCCGCCTTTTTCAATTAATTCTTTAAAGACTTTCTTCGCGATTTTGGACGAGATGGTTCCTTTTTCAATCAGCTTAATCATGCCGGCAAGGCCTTCAGGAGTCAGTGCGACATCCTCAAGCTCTTTTTGTTCGGCGTTCAGGTAAGCTGAGACTTCACCCATCAGCCAGTTTGATGCCTGCTTGGCTTCTGCGCCTTTATTGACCGTTTCTTCGAAGAAGTCAGCCATTTCTTTCGTCAGCGTCAGAACCATTGCGTCATAAGCCGGCAGGCCGAGCTCTTCGATATAACGCTTGCGGCGCTCATCCGGAAGCTCAGGAATGGTTGCTCTTACGCGTTCTTTCCATTCGTCATCAATGTAGAGCTCGACAAGGTCAGGCTCAGGGAAATAACGATAGTCGTCCGAACCTTCTTTGACACGCATCAAAATGGTTTTTTTCGTCGCTTCATCGTAGCGGCGCGTCTCCTGCTGAATGACTCCGCCTGACAGAAGCACCTGCTCTTGGCGTTTTTCTTCATGCTCAAGGCCTTTTTGCACGAATGCGAAAGAGTTGAGGTTTTTCAGCTCCGTTTTTGTGCCGAATTTCTCCTGGCCGATCGGACGGAGGGAAATGTTGGCGTCACAGCGCAGTGAACCTTCTTCCATTTTACAGTCGGAAACACCTGTGTATTGGATAATTGATTTCAGCTTTTCGAGATATGCGTAAGCTTCCTCCGGTGTGCGGATATCCGGCTCAGATACAATCTCGACAAGCGGCGTGCCCTGGCGGTTGAAGTCAACGAGGGAATAGCCGTCGCCCGTATGCGTCAGTTTTCCCGCATCTTCTTCAAGGTGAAGACGGGTGATGCCGATTTTTTTCGTTTTTCCGCCGACTTCGATTTCGATCCAGCCGTTTTCGCCGATTGGCTTGTCAAATTGAGAAATTTGATATGCCTTCGGGTTGTCCGGGTAGAAATAGTTTTTCCGGTCAAACTTCGTATCCGTTGCGATTTCGCAGTTCAAAGCCATTGCGGCTTTCATCGCGAATTCGACCGCTTCTTTGTTCAAAACGGGCAGAACGCCGGGATAGCCGAGGTCGATGACGCTCGTTTGGGTATTCGCTTCCGCGCCGAATGGCGTCGGTGAGCTTGAGAAAATTTTAGATTTTGTTTTTAATTCCACATGGACTTCAAGTCCGATTACCGTTTCAAAGTTCACTTCATTTCACCCCTTACAGTTCAGGTTTCGCTTTATGATGATCTGTTGCCTGCTCAAAAGCATGAGCGACGCGGTATACAGTGCCTTCATCGAAGTGTTTTCCGATGATTTGCAGTCCGAGCGGCAGTCCGTCCGCAAATCCGCACGGCACGCTGATTCCCGGCACACCCGCGAGGTTGACAGGGATCGTTAAAATATCGTTGGCGTACATTGTGAGCGGATCGCTGGTTTTTTCGCCGATTTTGAATGCCGGTGTCGGCGTTGTCGGTCCGACGATGACATCGTATTTCTCAAATACGTCTTCAAAATCTTTTTTAATAAGCGTGCGCACTTTTTGCGCTTTTTTGTAATACGCGTCATAGTAGCCGGAGCTGAGCGCGAAGGTGCCGAGCATGATGCGGCGCTTCACTTCGTTGCCGAAGCCTTCAGAGCGTGTCTGTTTATAAAGGTCGATCAGGTTGTCCGCATTGTCTGAGCGGTAGCCGTAGCGGATGCCGTCAAAGCGCGCAAGGTTTGCAGACGCTTCGGAAGAAGACAGCAGATAATACGTCGCAAGCGCGTATTTGCTGTGCGGCAGAGATACTTCTTCCCATGTCGCTCCGAGGTCTTCAAGCACTTTTAAAGCGGCTAAAACCGATTCTTTCGCTTCTTTGCCGACGCCTTCTCCGAGATATTCTTTCGGTACGGCGATTTTCAAGCCTTTAATATCGCCAGTTAATGAAGAAAGAAAGTCCGGCACTTCGACATTGGCGCTCGTAGAGTCCATTTTGTCCGGGCCTGAAATCGCCTGAAGAAGGAATGCGTTATCTTCTACGGTTCTTGTGATCGGCCCGATCTGGTCCAGTGAAGACGCAAAAGCGACCAAACCGTAACGCGACACACGTCCGTATGTAGGCTTTAATCCGACGACGCCGCAGAAAGAAGCCGGCTGGCGGATGGAGCCGCCCGTATCAGATCCGAGTGAAAACGGGACTTCGCCCGCGGCAACCGCAGCTGCGGAACCGCCGCTTGATCCGCCGGGAACCGTATCGAGATTCCAAGGGTTTTTCGTCGCTTTGTACGCGGAGTTTTCAGTAGAAGAACCCATCGCGAACTCGTCCATATTCAGCTTTCCGATCGTTACGGCTTCAGCGGCTTGAAGGCGCTCCACAACCGTCGCATCGTAAATCGGATCGAAGTTTTCGAGGATTTTGCTTGAGCATGTTGTGCGAAGCCCTTTGGTCACGATGTTGTCCTTGACGCCGATCGGCATTCCGAAGAGAAGACCGTGTTCAGACCGTCCGTCAACCGCTTCGTCAAGTTCTTTCGCGTAAGCGCGGGCTCTTTCTTCATCAAGCTGTAAAAACGCCTGCACCTTATCATCCACGGATGCGATCCGTTTGTAAGATTCATCAACAAGATCGGAAATCTTGATTTCTTTTTTATGTATCATTTGTTTCAGTTCTGTGATTTTGTGATCAAATAATGACATACTGTCTCCCTCCTTTAATCCAGAATAGATGGCACACGGACATAGCCGTCTTTATGATCGGGAGCATTTTTCATGACATCCTCGACCGGAAGGCCTTTACCCGCTTCATCTTCTCTCATTACGTTTTTCATTTTCAGCACGTGTGTTGTCGGTTCCACGTTATCCGTGTCCACTTCATTAAGCTCCTCGGCAAACGAGATGATACTGTCAAGCTGTTCTGTAAACATTTCAGCTTCTTCATCCGTAATGGCGAGTCTCGCCAAATGAGCGACATGCTTTACTTCTTCTATAGAAATTCGTGACATAAGATCCACCTCCGCATAATTCTCCGTTTCGTCATATAATACTGATCATATCAAAAACGAGCCCTCTAAAGCAACAAAACGCCGCCTTCTGAGGCATGATGAAACCCTCTCTATTTTATCCTAAATCGGGGAGAAAGAGAAACGAATTATATGTCAGAAAATTTTTACTTTTATAATTTATTGGTAGCGTTTTCATCTCTAAGCTGTTCTATGTTGGCGGGGATTTTTTCCTTGAGCGGGCCAGGTTTCGAGAGTTGATTGATCGGGGATACTTTGTTAGGTTTAGTAACCATAGCCAGCACTAAATCATGCGATCCGCATGGAATGATGACTAAAGGCTGGATCGCCGGCGCATATTCCGGCACTACTAATCTACAGAGGTGATGCAACATTTACATGAAAGAAGAGAGGGTCCAAAAACGTGAGTATTGAATTAATTATATCTCTTGGCATTTACTTTGCTGCCATGCTGTTAATCGGCTGGTACGCATTCAGGAAGACAACGAATATTAATGATTACATGCTGGGCGGAAGAGGACTCGGCCCGTTCGTAACGGCGCTGTCCGCAGGTGCGGCCGATATGAGCGCATGGATGCTGATGGGAGTTCCCGGCGCAATGTTCGCAACGGGGTTATCGACCTTATGGCTGGCGCTCGGTTTGACGATCGGCGCGTATTCAAATTATCTGCTGCTTGCTCCGAGGCTGCGCGCTTACACCGAAGTTGCGGATGATGCGATTACGATTCCCGATTTTTTCGATAAACGGTTCCGCCACTCGTCATCATTGCTGAAAATTGTTTCCGCCGTGATTATTATGATCTTTTTCACACTGTACACATCGTCCGGGATGGTATCCGGAGGCAGGTTATTTGAATCGGCATTCGGCGCCGACTACAAATTCGGTTTGTTTTTAACGGCCGGTGTTGTTGTGCTTTACACGCTGTTTGGCGGTTTCCTCGCTGTCAGTCTGACTGACTTTGTACAGGGAGCGATCATGTTTGCGGCATTAGTGCTTGTGCCGATCGTTGCTTTTACCCAGCTCGGGAGCGTTTCAACGACGATTGATTCGATCAACGCCGTTAACCCGAAACTATTGGATATCTTTAAAGGCGCGAGCGTCATTAGCATTATTTCTTATTTGGCATGGGGACTCGGCTATTACGGCCAGCCTCATATCATCGTACGATTTATGGCGATTAAAGAAGTGAAAGATTTAAAACCCGCCCGCAGAATCGGGATGAGCTGGATGGTTATTTCAGTTGTCGGTTCATTGCTTACCGGGATTATCGGGGTTGCGTATTCTCATCACTTCGGAGTCTCCGTAAAAGATCCGGAAACGATTTTCATTATTTTTTCTAAAATCTTGTTCCATCCGCTGATTACGGGCTTCTTGCTGTCCGCGATTTTAGCGGCGATCATGAGTTCCATTTCCTCACAGCTTCTCGTAACGGCAAGCGCCATTACGGAAGATTTATACCGCGCCTTTTTCAGACGGGAAGCGAGCGATAAAGAATTGGTCATGACCGGACGCCTGTCGGTATTGATCGTGGCCGTTATCGCCATTTTGCTTTCCATGAATCCGAACAGCACCATTCTTGATCTGGTCGGATATGCGTGGGCAGGCTTCGGTTCGGCTATCGGCCCGGCGCTCTTGCTCAGTCTGTACTGGAAACGGATGAATGAATGGGGAGCGCTTGCGGCGATGATTACCGGGGCCGCGGCCGTTTTAATCTGGATCACGACAGGGCTTGCCGCTTCAACCGGCGTATACGAAATCATTCCGGGGTTCTTCCTCAGTCTGATTGCCGGTATTGCCGTCAGCCTGCTGACCAAAAAACCGGCCGATGCTTCTTATCAGCTGTTCAGCCGGATGGAAGCTCTTTTGAAAAACAAGAAATAGACAAAAAGCCGTCAGATTTTATCCCTGACGGCTTTTTTCTTCCGCACTTGTCCTGCTATAAATACTGTGAGAAAATCATATCAATTTATTATAAGAAAAATTGCGGAGGTGCTGTGCAAATTGAGCTGGCCTATCGAACCAGACATTTTATTAAAGCTGGGCATTGCCACGCTGATCGGCATGATCATCGGTCTTGAACGCGAGCTGAAAAACAAACCGCTCGGACTGAAAACCTGTATCGTCATCGCCGTCAGCTCCTGTATGCTGACGATCGTCAGCATTAATGCGGCATATCATTTCCCAAAATATTACCGAATCATGATGGATCCGCTCCGCCTTCCCGCCCAAATCATTTCCGGCGTCGGTTTTATTGGCGCGGGTGTGATCCTGCGTAAAAGCAATGACGTCATATCCGGCCTGACGACATCGGCCATCATCTGGGGCGCAGCCGGGCTCGGTCTGGCTACAGGCGCCGGCTTTTATAAAGAGGCGTTCGCAAGCCTCTTGTTTATCCTGATCAGCGTCGAATTTCTTCCGTGGCTGATCAGAAAAATCGGTCCCAACCGCTTGAAGGAAAAAGATATCCGCGTGAGAATGTCTCTTTCCGATAAAGACAAAATGACCGAGATTTTAAAGGAAATGAAAAGCAAACAGCTCCGCATTCACTCCGTCCGGATTGATGATCTGGGCGAAAAAGAATTTCCGATTATGGAAGTGAAAGTCAGTGTTCATAAAAACCGCTACACCACTGACGTCTATTATGATATTAAAGAAATTCAAGGTGTCGTCGGAGTGAAGTGTGATACGCTATAAAAAAACGCCGGGCTGGATTCAGCCGGCGTTTTTCTATTTATACGAATGCAGAAAAGTTATACTCCGTAATCGGGGTTTCATTTTCGATATCGCGCCTGAAGGTTTTCAGCATCTCAAGTTCCTCGTCCCCGAGTGAATTGAGGTCAAACGCCTGATGCAATAATCCGTAGATCAGCATATGACGCAGCCGGAGGAAATCCGGGATGTGTTCAAGCCAGGCGGGATCAAGGTCATTTTCTTCCCTGTAGCCTTTCATAAAGTGAGTCATGAATTCACCCGTAAACGCGGCCTTGTCTTCATACGGGATGACCGGATACCACAACATGTTGTACAGCAGAATACTGATATCATTCACAAACCAATTGTAGCCGATATCATCAAAATCAAATGCAGTGATTTTTCCGTTGTCCCAATTGAAATTGCCGTGGTGCAGATCGGCGTGCACAAGTCCGTAGTTTTCAGGGTTCTTCGGCAAACGGCGCAGTTTTTCCATTAGAGCATCCGCCCGCTCAAATACGAGATGCTGATCTGCGGGCACGTATTTTCTCAGCTTCAGCTGCTCCTCTTCATCCCATTCCTGCCTTTTATATGTCGGATCGCTCAGACGGTAGCTTTTCGTCAGCCGGTGCATGTTCCCCGTGTACTTTCCAAGCTCGTAAAACAGAGTTCCGTTCCAGTCTGATTCCTCCACTTTGCGTCCGGGCGCTTTTTCATAGACTCTTACTAAAAACGCTCCGCCTTTTCCATCCGGCACTTCTTCGACATCTTTGCCATTTAATGAAGGAATCGGCTTTGCTGCTGAAAGCCCTCCCTTTGCCAGATGATGAAGCCATTCCATTTCTCCGAGAATATATTCCGGTGTTCTTCTGATCGTATGCGTAATTTTTAAAATATAAGGTTCGTTATCTTTCACAATTTCATATACGTAGTTCTCTGCGTCCGCAATAAATTGAAACTTGGTAAAGCCGTATATTTCACCTGCTTCAGCCAGCACCTTATCTTCCTCAAAAATCGCTTTAATATCTTTATGCATGCTGATTCACCCTTTTCATAACGTTTGTAGGCGGTGTGTGTACTCAGCAAATGTCATTCATCAACATTCCTGCCCTTCTTTTTTCACAGCAGATTAGTAACATCCGCTTAGAAATGAAATGTGTTTTCCTGTTAATTCCTGATTATACAAATATCTTAACATACCTCATTCCTCGCTCCAACGATATTCACATTAAAAAAACCCTTGCTCATACAGAAATGAACAAGGGCATCTTGGTTAATCGTAAATATGGACGGTCGGTTCTTTGTCACCCGCATTGCGGACGATCAGCGCTTCCTGCCCATCAGACGAGGTAATGTTAATTTCGACATCAACTGAGCCTTTTGAATAATAATCCATCAGCTCACCTGTTAAGTATTGGGTGAAGGCGATGACTTCGCTTTTCCCGTAAAATTGCATCGGGATTTCAATCTTCATTTTTCTCATTTCATCGTTTTCGTACATTGCCGTTCCGACGACTCCGGTGTAATTCGGGAAGTAGCTGTCGATGGCGTTTTTGAAGCGTTTAAATACTTCGGAATCATCAGGGTATTTCTTTGCCGTGTCTGTATCCGCCGGATAGAAGACGTACTTTTCTTTGACATCATCCCAGTTTGAAATGGTGGATGAGCCGGCTTTGACTTCTGTTTTTGCAATGTAATTCCCCGGTACGATTGATGTTTTCGGCGCTTGTTTATAAAGGGCGACGGTAATCGGCACATTTTTCAGGTTATCCATTTTCCGAAGGCGGTTAACGACTTCCTGGGCGATTTCTTCACCGTGGCTGCGGATTGTTTTGTCACTGAGCTCCACTTCCTGCTGCGGATCACCTGTGTTTTCACGGTAATAGTATACAGAGTTGAGAGCGAGACCGATCATGATACCGCCAAGCTGGATGGAATTTTTATCTTTTCTTACTAAGTAATCCTGCTCAAGCATGGACGCTAAGTAAATCGGGCTGTTTTCATTTTTCTCTTTTGCCGATCCCGAGCTTGGCAGCACGGGGTTTAAGCCGAGATTCTGAAAATTGGAATCTGCCTTTTTCGCCTTTTTCAGATCACTGCCTTCTTTTTTGCGGTCAAGCCAGCTGAGTACCGTGTCCTCATCTAAATACTGGCCTTCCTGATACAAATAGTCATCCGTCGGGAACGTGTCTTGAGCGAGCCGCATCAGACCCGTCTCGAATTCATCGATGTCCAGCCTCGTGTTCAGCCGGTCCGCGGTCAGGCCGCGCGCTTTTCCGGCCTTAAACGGAAGCACCATTTTATAGTAGGAATCAGAGATATTATATTTCGGTATGATCGCTTTTTCAGAAGACTTTGCCGTTTTCTGCGTGATCTCTTCCTCTTTGTTCCCCCCGAAACTCGGCGAACAGGCCGACAGCATGAGTACTGCCGCCGTTGCCGTCGCCGCCAATGCCAACATCTTTTTCAATAGAAAACACTCCTCTTATTTCTTTAGCTCTCCCAATAGCTGTGCTTCATTCCATACTTCAATGTTTAATTCCTGCGCTTTTGTCAGCTTGCTTCCGGCCGCTTCTCCGGCAATCAGCAAGTCTGTTTTTTTGCTGACAGATCCCGTCAGCTTTCCGCCGAGCGCTTCAATCTGCGCCTTGGCTTCATTTCTGGACAGCTCTTCAAGCTTTCCGGTCAACACGATGGTTTTGCCGGCAAAATAAGAGTCGCTGTCCTCCGCTTTTACTTTTTTCGGGCCTTTGTAGAGTGTGTTCACACCGAGTTCCTCAAGTTCATTCAATAGCTCAAGCATTTCTTCTTTGCGGAAATAGGTGATAACGGCATCGGCCATCTTTTCGCCGATTTCATCCACCGCAAGCAGCTCTTCTTCCGTGGCTTGTTTCAGATTTTCCAGGCTTTCAAAATGCATGGCGAGTGTTTTGGCCGCTTTTGAGCCGATAAAACGGATGCCGAGACCGAACAGCAGGCGTTCCAGCGAATTCTCTTTCGACTTTTGGATGGAGCTGATCAGATTGTCAGTTGATTTTTCCCCCATCCGCTCAAGCCGGATGACCTGCTCTTTCGTCAGCTTATACAAATCAGCGACATTACGGACGAGATGTTCACGGAAAAGCTGTGTGATGACACGTTCTCCGAGTCCGTCAATATTCATCGCGTTGCGTGAGACAAAGTGAATCAGGCCTTCTCTGATCTGCGCCGGACATTCCGGATTGATGCAGCGCAGCGCGACTTCTCCTTCAATGCGGACAAGTTCGCTTTCGCACTCAGGGCAGCTGGTCGGCATATTGAATTCTTTTTCTTCCCCGGTCCGCTGTTCGATTAAGACATTGACGACCTCAGGGATGATGTCGCCCGCTTTTTTGACGACCACTTTATCGAGAATGCGGATATCCTTCTCTTTAATTAAATCTTCGTTATGAAGGGATGCTCTTGAGACCGTCGTTCCCGCGACTTTTACCGGTTCCAGAACGGCGGTCGGCGTAATGACGCCCGTTCTTCCGACATTCAGTTCGATATCGAGAAGTTTTGTCACGACCTCTTCCGCCGGGAATTTATAAGCAATCGCCCAGCGCGGGCTCTTTGCCGTATACCCGAGCTCTTCCTGCTGGTCGAGCGAATCGACTTTGATGACGATTCCGTCAATTTCATACGGGAGATCGGCCCGCTTCGCCTGCAGCTCTTCGATCATTTCAATGACTTCATCTATCGTGGCGCATTTTTTCCGTTCCTGGTTTGTTTTAAAACCGAGCTCATCCAGAAAATCCAGGCCCTGACTCTGTGTTTCCACACCCATCTCGTCAAGCTCCGCTATACTGTAGACGAAGATGTCAAGATTTCGTTTCGCTGCAATTTTCGGATCGAGCTGTCTGAGTGAGCCCGCAGCCGCGTTCCGGGGATTGGCGAACGGCTCCTCTTCATGTTTCAGCCTTTCTTCATTGAGCGCTTCAAATGACTGTTTCGGCATGTACGCCTCTCCGCGCACTTCTATGGAAAGATTCCGTTTCATTTTCAGCGGAATGTTGCGGATCGTTTTTAAGTTTTCCGTGATATCTTCGCCCGTCGTTCCGTCTCCTCTTGTCGCGCCTCTGACGAAATAGCCGTCTTCATAACGGAGAGAAACAGCAAGACCGTCTATTTTCAGCTCCACATTATAAGCGACGCCGTCACCGACAGCCTGACGGACGCGGCGGTCAAAATCGCGGAGATCATCATCGTTAAATGCGTTGCCGAGACTGAGCATCGGCGTGCCGTGCTGCACCTTTTGAAACGATTCAAGCACCGCTCCCCCGACCCGCTGTGTGGGCGAATCAGGCGTTCTGAGTTCCGGGTGCTCTTCCTCTATGGCAATCAGCTCCTGCATCAGTCTGTCGTACTCGGAATCCGGCACGCTCGGTTCATCTAAGGTGTAATATTCATAACTGTACTGATCGATGGTGCGGCGCAATTCTTCTGCCCGGTATTTCGCTGTTTCTTTGTCCATCATGTTCTTCCTTTCCTCTTCAGGTTACTGCTTTTCAATCGGCGCAAAAGCGGCAAGCAGACGCTTCACGCCGACTGGGCTCGGGAATGCGATATCAAGCTCGGTGCTTTCGCCTTCTCCTTTTACGCTGACAACCGTTCCGGTGCCCCATTTTTTATGGCCCGCTTTATCGCCGACCGCCCAGCTGAGCGAGTCGCCGCCTGTTTTGTTCGCATAGGAAACGGGACGGGATACGGGCCCGCGTTTTGGCTGCACTTTTCTTCCCGGCTGCATGCGAGGTGTTTTCTTCTCATTTAGGTTCTCCAATAAATCGCCAGGTATTTCCCTGATAAAGCGGGATTCCGGATTCATATTGGTGCGGCCGAATAAGGTGCGCATTTTGGCATTCGTTAAATACAGTTCTTCTTCCGCCCTCGTAATGCCTACATATGCGAGCCTGCGTTCTTCTTCCATCTCGGCTTCTTCCATCAGGGAGCGGCTGTGCGGGAACACGCCTTCTTCCATGCCCATTAAGAACACGACAGGAAATTCAAGCCCCTTAGCGGCGTGCAGTGTCATTAAAGTGACGGCATCCTTTCCGCCTGATTCCTCTTCCTTCTGGTCGAGCTGGTCAATATCCGCAATCAGCGCCAAATCAGTCAGAAACGCGACGAGAGACTTGTCTTCGCTTTTTTGTTCGAAGTTTTTCGTCACGGAAAGAAACTCGTCGATATTTTCAAGACGGCTTTGGGCTTCGATTGATTTTTCGGCCTTCAGCATTTCTCTGTATTCCGTTTTCTCGAGAATTTCTTCCGTGAGTTCCGTAATGGACAGGTAATCCTGCATGTTCGTCAGATTTTCAATCATTACGCCAAAACCGTCAAGCGCGTTTGCCGCTTTCGCGCTGACGCCGATGAAATCAACCTGTTTGATCGCCTGGAACATTGACATTCCGTTCATCGCCGCATATGAAGCGATTTTTTCTAGTGAAGTGGCGCCGACGCCCCGCTTCGGCACATTGACGATCCGCGTAAAACTGATGTCGTCGTCCGGGTTTGACACAAGGCGCAGGTATGCGAGAATGTCTTTAATTTCTTTCCTGTCGTAGAACTTGGTTCCGCCGACGATATTGTAGTTCAGTCCGGATTTTAAAAGGGTTTCCTCAATGACGCGCGACTGGGCGTTTGTCCGGTATAAAATCGCGATATCGGAAAGCTTCCGCCGGCCCGAGCTGTGCAGCTCATAAATTTTGCCCGCGACGAATTGGCCTTCGCCGAATTCATTGTCGCCGCTGTAATAAGAAAGCTTGATGCCTTCGTCATTTTCCGTCCACAGGTTTTTCGGCTTGCGGTTTGAGTTGTTTTTGATCACTTCGTTAGCCGCCTGCAGAATCCGCTTTGTTGAGCGGTAATTTTGCTCGAGCAGAATCACGTTTGCGCTCGGATAATCTTTTTCAAAGGAAAGGATATTCGCGATATCCGCCCCGCGCCATCTGTAAATGGACTGGTCGGAGTCACCGACGACGCAGATATTTTCAAGACGGGCCGCGAGCTGCTTCACAAGCAGGTATTGCGCCCTGTTCGTATCCTGATACTCGTCTACGTGAATGTACTGGAATTTGCGCTGATAAAACTCAAGCACTTCCGGCACACGCTCGAAAAGCTTAATCGTCGTCATGATTAAATCATCAAAATCGAGCGATTGGTTTTTCAGCAGTTTTTTCTGATAATCGGTATACACGTCACTCGTGACCTGATCGTAGTAGCCGCCGGCCGTTTTTGCGAATTCCTCAGGTTCGATCAGCTCGTTTTTTGCGCTGCTGATGGACCCTAAAATACTTCTCGGATCAAACTTTTTCGGATCGATATTCCGCTCTTTCAGAATCCCTTTAATAACGGAAAGCTGATCAGCCGTATCAAGAATGGAGAAATTTCGGTTGATGCCGATTCTGTCAATGTCCCTGCGCAGAATCCGCACGCACATGCTGTGGAAGGTGGATATCCAGATTTCATCCGCCCCGGGTCCGAGAATGCTCTCTACCCGCTCCTTCATTTCTCTGGCGGCTTTATTTGTAAATGTAATCGCCAGAATGTTCCATGGCGCCACGTGTTTTTCCGCCATTAAGTATGCGATTCTGTGCGTCAGCACACGTGTTTTTCCGCTTCCCGCGCCCGCCATCAGAAGCAGCGGACCGTCCGTCGTCTTGACCGCTTCCTGCTGAACGGGATTTAATCCGCTTAATAATTGATTGCTAATGTAATTCATATCCGTTCACCGCCTATCAAACATATGTTCTATCATAAATCAATTTCGTCCGCTTGGCTACTTTGTCTTTACAGCCGCCACCGTTTTAAGCGCCTGATCAAAATCTTCATATACGGCATTTCCGACAACGATGACATCGGCATGACGGCCGAACCGTTCCGCCGTTTCCGCGTCTTTAATGCCGCCTCCGTAAAACAGGACGGACTTGTCCAGCACAGCCTTCGTTTTCTCCACCGTTTCTATGTCCGCCAGCATCCCGCTGTATTCCAGATAAAAAATCGGGAGATGAAGCAAATGCTCCGCGACCCGCGCATAGGCGAGAATATCTTCTGTTTCTATATGTGTATCCGCCTCCGTCAAAGCGGCCGCCTTACAATCAGGGTTGACGATGCAGTAGCCCTCCGTCACGATTTCCTCCACTGACATGAGCTCTCCGTATTCTTTCATCGCCTGATGATGCATGCCGACAATCCAGTCCGCCTTTTTGCTGTTGAGCACACTCGGAATGAAATAAAGATCAAACCCGGGCACAATGGAATCAATCGTCGACACCTCAAGTACGCACGGCACTAAAAACCGCCGCACCTTTGACATCAGTCTCAGCACATTGTCCTCGGTGATATTGTCGCTTCCTCCGATCACAATGGCGTCAGTCCCTGATTCACAAAGCCGTTCCAGTTGTTCATCCGGTAAATCTTTATTCGGATCGAGTTTAAAAACATGCTTCCACTCGTTAACATCGTACATGCGTTTTCGTTCCTCCATTCGTTTCTTGCCATTTAAACATTATAACAAATTCGTTTGGCCCGGAAAAACGGAAAAAGACGTCATTCACCTGATTCACAAAAAAAGATTGCGCTCCGCCGGACGGGAAACGGCTATGTTTGAAAACAGACAATATGTGGAATGTCAAAGAGAAAAAAGACAAGGAGTCTGATCTCAATGGAACAAGCCATTATCGTACTGATTTGTATATTGATTTTTATTATTTTAGTTCCCGCCGCATTGTTTCTCTGGATATACATAAGAGACGAAAAGCAGGAAGAACATTCAGTGCTGCGCAATTATCCCGCAGCGGGAAAACTGCGCTATATATTTGAAAAAATCGGACCTGAGCTGCGGCAGTATTTATTCAGCAATGATAACGAAGAACAGCCGTTTTCCCGGAGAGAATATGAACAGACGGTCATGTCCGGAAAGTATAAGAGCAGAATGATGGGCTTCGGCTCAGAACGGGATTTCGATCAGCCGGGCTATTATATCCGTAACGCCCTCTTCCCGAAACAAAGGGAGGAGCTGCGCGCAGATCAGACGCCGAAGATCGACACGATGGTATACAAGATTGACAAAGACAACCTGCTGAAACGCAGCGAACACCGCGAAAAAGCAAAAGCGGACCCTTATTACCTGCATCCGGACGATGTGCAAGTGATCGGCCGCGACACATGCAAGAAGCCGTTTTATGTGAAAGGGTTAATCGGACAATCAGCGATGAGCTACGGCTCACTTGGCGACAGGGCAATCACCGCCCTGTCAAAAGGGCTGCACCAGGCCGGCGGCACATGGATGAATACAGGCGAAGGCGGCCTGTCTGAGTATCACCTGAAAGGCGGCGCGGATATTATCTGCCAAATCGGCCCCGGGCTGTTCGGCGTCCGCACCGAAGATGGAGAATTTTCGTGGGAAGAATTCAAGAAAAAAAGCCGCCTCGAGCAGATTAAAGCCTTTGAATTAAAGCTTGCACAAGGGGCGAAAGCAAGAGGCGGGCATATTGACGGTTCAAAGGTAACCGAAGAAATTGCCGCCATCAGAAATGTGCAGCCCGGACAATCCATTGACAGCCCAAACCGCTTCAACGAGTTCTCAAATGTTCCGGACATGCTTGATTTCATTGAGAAATTAAGGACTGTCGGTGAAAAACCGGTCGGCATCAAAATTGTCCCGGGCAGCCGCAAAGACCTTGAAGACCTTATTTCCTGTATGAGTTCATCAGGCAAACTTCCCGACTTTATTACGATTGACGGAAGTGAAGGGGGAACGGGAGCTTCTTTCCATGAGCTGGCGGATTCCGTCGGCCTGCCGATTCTGACCGGCCTCCCCCTTGTTGACGGCCTTTTGAAGACATACGGGATAAGAAATAAGCTGAAAATTTTCGCATCCGGAAAGCTGCTCACTCCGGATAAGATTGCCGTTGCCCTCGCGTTAGGCGCGGATTTTGTCAATATTGCCCGGGGAATGATGTTTTCAGTCGGCTGTATCCGCGCTCAAGTATGCCACACCAATCATTGTCCTGTCGGAGTGGCGACAACCGATCCAAAACTTCAGCGCGCGCTCAGTATCGAGGATAAACAGCACCGCGTCTGCAACTACGTGCTCTCGTTGCGTGAAGGGCTGTTTCACCTCGCCGCGGCGGCGGGCATCAGCTCACCGATTCATTTCTCAGCTGAACACATCGTATACCGGGAGGAAGACGGAAGCCTGAGGGAACTTCCCGGCCTTTTGAATCAGCACGCATAAAAAAAACCGCCTGCCGTCATCGGCAGAGCGGTTTTTTACGTAGCTGAGGAGGATTCTCCTTTGTTTACACGGTCAAGCGCCATTTCATAGGCGTCGTTACCGTAATTTAAGCATCTCTTCACCCGGGAAATCGTCGCTGTGGAAGCACCCGTTTCGCTTTCTATTTTGTGATACGTATTTCCTTCGCGGAGCATTCTCGCCACTTCCAAACGCTGCGCCAGCGATTGGATTTCATTAATCGTACAAAGATCGTCAAAGAAACGATAGCATTCCTCCAGATCTTTCAGCGATAAAATAGATAAAAATAACTGGTCCAGTTCTTTTCCGCGTAATTTATCGATTTGCATCGTCAAACACCTTCTCCTTTACTAATGGAAGCTGCATCGAGATCAGGCACGATATTAATCCATGTCTTTCCTGGCACAAACGGAAGAATCTCACCGCCTTTTACGGGCAGAATACGGCCGTCTTTATATTCCCAGTCTGACTCCATAACATCGCCGTGCTGAAGCAGGAGGCCCTTCCCCCCTGACTGAATATCGATGGCCCGCCTTCCATCTTTGTCTGTCATGCGATGGCCGGCTTCAACAATAAAAATGTTGTGCATGGCTAAAGGCTTTCCGGTCTCCCGGTCTGTCGCTTTCACACCATCAGATCTTCTTGTATAAGCATCAGCTTTTTTATCATAATCGTATTCGACAAGATTTGTAATGTTTTGTGTTCCATAATCTATCCGAATATTGTAGGTTTCATTTCCTGGTTTTGCATCTGATGTCTGAAATGGGAGCGGTTCTGTTTTTCCGTTCAGCTTGTATCCTTTTTGTTCCGCCGCCTTCCTGATATTGTCATACGACGTATAGGAATTGTGGGGCGGCTTGCTGAAATCGGCTCTCCAAAACAGGCTTCCGTCAAAATCCAAACCGTTTATATAATCGTAAGCTCCGGACTCCAGCTGCTTTTTTGCGCCGGGACTCCAGCCATGATGGACAAATATGCTGTTAAACCCGCTGCTGAGCGTGACAAAATATTCCCTCGCGCTCCGCACAGGCCCGACCGTTTCCGGCATCTCACTTTGAAAAATCGCGAGAAACCGCGTAATCCGGCCCTCCGCGAGCGCTTCGATGACAACATCCGCCTTTGACAGCCCGGATTGGGGCCTCGCCTTCGGATGATTGTTCACTGCGACTGCAATCGGACGGCGTTCTGCAAGCTTCTGCTCAGTTTTCAGCCCCGTTAAAGGAGCTTCCGCTTCTTTCGGCTGCACCTGATCGGCATTATTCTGCCGGCAGGCGGCAAGCAGCAAAAACGCAAAACAAAGCATACAAACGGTTTTCCATCTTTTCATATGTCGGCTCCCTGCTTTTATATTTTAACGCATTATCGATGGAAAGAGTACAGTTTTTTTCATCACGTCGAATATTCCTCTCGGCGTAATGCGGATATAAGGCAGGTGTGTGCTCTGCAAAAAGAGCAGCGTATAGATCGGATCGCAGAATCGGTAGCCCCGCTCCTCCAGCAACATCCTCAGTTTTTGCTCTTTCTCAAGCACTTCTTCATACTTCTCCGCAGATGCAGAACCGTTTAAGGCGAGGGGAATCTCATGCAGAATCTTCCCGTTTTCGGCAAGCACGATTCCGCCGCCGATTTCTTTCATCCGTGAGAAAGCGAGCAGGATATCTTCCTTATTTTTTCCGGCAGCGATAATATCTCCGGTTGTCGTGTAGGAACTGACAAAACCCTGCACCCGATCGGCAAAACCTTTCAGCATTGTATTGACCCGCCATTTTCCATGCTTATCGAGAAGCGTGAGATAGCATTCATCATGATCAAAAGAAAGCTGGTCAACAGAATTATCAATCGCAATCATATACGGCTCCATAATGACCGCGTTGCGCATTATCACACCCATCGGCATTGAAAACTGTAAATCATCCATCGTCATATCATATGAAAGCTCAAGAGGGACAAGACCGCCCTTTTTCCAATCCGTTTCTGTAAACGCATTCATATTTCGGCCGTCTTCCCTCAGCAGGATGCCTTTGGAGATCACCGTGACCGGGTCCGGATTCATCGGGTCATCAAGAATATTCAATGAAGCAAGCCGGCCCGGACCGATCACACCGAGAAAGTCATCCATCTGATAATATTTCGCGATATTAAAGGAGGCCATATTGTAGGCGTCAATCGCCGGAACCCCTTCCTCCAAAGCGATTTTGATTAATTCATTCGTCATGCCGCCTTTATAAAAATTCGGCGTCGCTCCATCCGTCGTGTAGAAGAAATGATCATAATGCCGGAAGCCTTTTTGATGAAGATCCTGCAAAATCGTTCTCAAATCAGGGCGGATGGATGAATGTCTGAGCGAAACATAGTAGCCCAATTCAAGCCGTCTCATCACCTCGCCGCCATTCATCGCCTCGTGGTCGGAATCAGCTCCGAACAGTTTCATCTTCGTCAGTGTTTTTTCAGAGGCTCCGGGAAAATGCCCTTCTATCCGCTTGCGCAGTTTTTTTGTCGCCTGCATGCAATGAAGCATCAGGTCATCGCCGTCCATGAGGCGCGGCCATCCGGTCAATTCTCCGCCTTGAATGACATCCGGGTGCTCAATCCATTGCTTTCGGACATCAAAAGAAAGAAGCTGATCCTCATTCAGCACTTCAGTCTGCAGATCATATCTGGACCACCAGAAATATTGCACCGGCTGTTTTTTCAGTTCCTCCAATATAGTAAGCGCTTTCTTTTTACCGCTGTGCAAAAGAAAAAACAAGTTATCATTAACAAACGTCGTTGTTCCGAATTGAGACACATATTCGGCGAGCGTTTGGGGATTATATATTTGAAAAGGATGTGTATGCGGTTCAATGTAACCTGGCACAATGTATTTTCCTTCACAATTTATGGTATGAATGTGCTCTGCTGCATCAGGAAGCTCATCACCAACATATACAATTCGGTCTCCGTAAATCCAGACATTCTTTTTCAGCCATTGTTTTAAAAAAGGATTTAATACGAGAGCATCCCGTAAAAGTAGCGTTGGAAGCAGCTTTGAGTCTACAACATCCGCCTGTGATCTGATGTCTTTGTTTTTCCAGTTAAAGGTACGTTCGGACATTCACATACTCTCCTTCGCTTATATTAGACCCATCGTATCACATCCGCACAATTATCGCACGGCTAAAACGTTACAAATTATTGAAGATGAATGAAAAACTTTTTCTAAGGGAGCTGAAATGATGAAACCGAATATCAGTTTATTAAATGCCGTTCTGCGCATCACTTGCGGCCTCACCATTTTGTCTGCTGCGTCAGCGAAATACACGAGAAAACCTTGGTGCAAGATGCATCTCTTCTGTATGATGATGGGTGCGATGAAAGCGGCGTCCGGCATCCTCCGCTTCTGTCCGGTGACATATATGTTCCAAGCTGGAATGAATCAGGATGACAGCCATCAGCAAGAAAAATAACAAGCCGTTTCGGCTTGTTATTTAATTTCTCCTGTCCCGCGAGTCTGAGAAGAATCCGTCTATACGCCGGAAGACTTCATCGATGACTGCGTGTCACACGGCAAGCCGACAGTCTTAGTCGTCTTTTCAGAAGAAAACCCGCATCTTATATAACGCGGGGTTTTCCTCTTTATCGCTGCGATGCTTTCAGCGCACGGGCGCCGATGTCGCTTCTGTAAAACAGTCCGGGTTTTGTCAGCCCTGAAACGGCGCTGTACACTTTATCTCTCGCCGCTTCAAATGTCTCCGCAAATGCCGTGACATTGGCGACCCGGCCGCCGTTTGTAACAAATTGTCCGCCGTCTTTTTTCGTTCCGGCATGAAAAACGGCGATCCCGTCTTCAGCGGACGTCAAACTGCCGATCGGCGTCCCTTTCGCATAGCCTTCCGGATAGCCTTCAGAAGCCAGCACAACGCTGACTGCGGCCGTATCCTTCCACCTTAGGTCAACATCCTTCTCATGCAGAAGATCTAAGAGCACCTGAATGAGGTCGGATTCCATTCTCGGCACGACGACCTGTGTTTCCGGATCTCCGAAGCGCGCGTTGAATTCAATGACTTTTGATCCGTTTTCCGTCAGAATCAGCCCCGCGTACAGCACGCCCGTGAAGGAGCGCCCCTCTTTTACCATTGCTTTTGCCGCCGGCTTCACAATCGTTTCGACTGCGCTTCTGACGATATCATCGGAAATGTGCGGCACTGGTGAGTAGGCTCCCATTCCGCCCGTATTCGGCCCTTTGTCTCCATCGAAGGCGCGTTTATGATCTTGAGCGATGACCATCGGATAGACGGTCTCCCCTTTTACAAACGCCATTAAAGAAAATTCTTCGCCGGCGAGGAACTCTTCAATGACCACAGATGCGCTCGCCTCCCCGAATTTCTCATCCTCAAGAAAATCGTGCAGGCATTCAATCGCTTCTTCTTCCGTCATCGCGACCGTGACACCTTTTCCGGCGGCAAGCCCGTCCGCTTTAATGACAATCGGCGCACCTTTTTGCTGCACATATGCTTTCGCCTCTTCAAATGAAGTAAACGTCTCATACTCCGCCGTCGGAATGCCGTATTTTTTCATTAAATCCTTGGCAAACTGTTTGCTTCCTTCAATGATAGCCGCTTTTTCAGACGGTCCGAAAACAAGCAGTCCGGCTTTTTCAAACTCGTCCGCTATCCCTTCAATCAGAGGAACTTCGGGGCCGATAATCGTCAGCCCGACATGATGTTCTTTCGCAAACGCAATGAGTGCGGCATGATCGCTTTCTTCAATGTTGACCAGCGTCGCGCAGTCTGCCATACCGTCATTTCCGGGCGCGGCGTACACCGTGTCAACAAGCGGGCTTTGCGCCGCTTTCCAAGCCAATGTATGCTCTCTGCCGCCTTTTCCGATAATCAATACATTCACGCTTCGTTCCCCCTCTTAATGTTTGAAATGTCTGATGCCGGTGAATACCATGGCGATCCCGTATTCATCCGCTTTTTTAATCGAATCTTCATCGCGGACCGATCCGCCTGGCTGGATAATCGCCGTGACGCCCGCTTTTGCGGCTTCTTCGACTGTATCCGGCATCGGGAAAAACGCGTCTGATCCGAGCGCGCTGCCTTTTGCTTTTTCTCCGGCCTGCTCAATGGCGATTTTAGCTGAACCGACGCGATTCATCTGTCCCGCTCCCACACCGACCGTCATATGGTCTTTTGCAAGAACGATTGCGTTGGATTTCACATGTTTGACGACTTTCCAAGCCAGCTTCAAATCTTCCCATTCCTGCTCGCTCGGCTCTCTTTTTGTCGGGATGCTGATGTCGGCGTCATCAAATCCATGGACGTCTAAATCTTGAATCAAAAGACCGCCCTGTACGGATGTCAGCTGTTTTTCTTTCTTCCCTGATGCGGACACTTCAAGCGTGAGCAGACGAAGGTTTTTCTTCGCCGTCAGTACGTTCAGCGCTTCTTCACTGAAAGAAGGGGCGATAATGATTTCTAAAAAGATGCCGTGAAGGGCTTCAGCCGTTGCCTGATCAACTTCACGGTTCAGCGCGATGATGCCGCCGAAAATGGAGGTTTTATCAGCTTCATACGCTTTATTGAATGCTTCCTCAATTGAAGCTCCCGTACCGACTCCGCACGGGTTCATATGTTTAACGGCAACAGCTGCGGGTTCTGTAAATTCCCGGACGATTTGAACGGCCGCATCTGCGTCCTTAATATTGTTGTAAGAAAGCTCTTTGCCGTGAAGCTGTTTTGCCGCCGCGATGGAACCGGAGACGGGAAGTGCGCTTTGATAGAAAACAGCCTCTTGGTGAGGGTTTTCACCATAGCGGAGCGATTGTTTTTTCTCAAATGTAACGGTGAATTGCTCAGGGTCTTTCTCACCGGCCTCGCGTGTTAAGTAATCAGCGATTAATGCGTCGTATGCCGCGGTATGGCGGAATACTTTGGCCGCAAGCTCGCGTTTTCTTTTAAGCGAAACGCCGCCGTGTTCTTTAATCTCATTGAGCACGGAGCTGTAATCGGCCGGATCTGTGATGACCGTCACATCCTGATGGTTTTTCGATGCGGCGCGCAGCATGCCGGGTCCGCCGATATCAATGTTTTCTATCGCTTCATCGTATGTTACGTCTTCTTTCGAAATCGTTTCTTTAAACGGGTAAAGGTTGACGACCACAAGGTCAATGGGGGCAATGCCATGCTCATTGATCTGCGCCATATGCTCTTCATTGTATCTTACGGCAAGCAGTCCGCCGTGAATATTAGGATGGAGCGTTTTTAACCGTCCGTCCATAATTTCAGGAAATCCGGTCACTTCTGAAATGCCGATCACATCCACACCGTTTTCCTGAAGAAGTTTTTTTGTTCCTCCGGTCGAAATGACTTCGACGCCGAGCTCTGTCAGTTCCTTTACGAAAGGTACGAGATTTGTTTTATCAGAAACACTGATTAGTGCGCGTTTGATTGTCATGCCTTTTCACCTCTGTTATTTAGTCCCAGCAGCTGTTTCACAACGCTCGGATACCATTTGTGCTCAAGCTCGTGTATTGTATGCTCTATGTCTTCAAGCGTATCGTTTTCCTGTATTTCGAATGCTTTTTGCGCGATAATCGGTCCGGTGTCCATGCCTTCGTCGACGTAATGAACGGTAATGCCCGCCACTTTCACACCGGCCCGATACGCCTGTCCGACAGCGTCAATCCCAGGGAATGCCGGAAGAAGCGAGGGATGTATATTAATAATGCGGCCCCCGTATGCTTCAAGCAGCGTATCTCCAATCAGTCTCATATAGCCGGCGAGAACGATTAATTCCGCCCCGTGCAGGCGCAGCTGTTCAATAACGGCCCGTTCAAAGGCCGCTTTGTTTTCAAAAGATGACGGTTCAAAGGCGAATGACGGAATGTGTAAAGCCTCCGCCCTTTCCACCGCCTTTGCCTGAGGCTTATCCGTCACGAGAAGCGAGAGCTCCGCATCCCACTTCTCTTCTCTCATGCGTTTGGCAATGGCCTCGAAGTTCGATCCGTTTCCTGAAGCAAATACCGCAAACTTTTTCATGAAAGAGCCGCACCGCCGAAAGAAATGCCTTCGCCCCGCTTGACCCGGCCGATCAAATAAGCCTTCTCGCCCTGAGCTTCAAGCGTGTCGATAACGTCTGTCAAGTCCTCTTCTTTAACGGCAAGGACAAAACCGATGCCCATATTAAAGACATTGAACATTTCTTCTTCTTTCAGCTTGCCGTGCTCCTGCAGAAACGGAAAAATCGGCGGGATCGGCCATGATCCGTGATCAATTTCCGCGCTCAATCCGTCCGGCAGCATCCGCGGGATGTTCTCGATGAATCCTCCGCCTGTCACATGCGCCATGCCGTCCACCTTACCGCTTTTCACCGCCTTGAGCACCGGCTTCACATATATTCTCGTCGGGTCCAGCAATTCTTCTCCGAGAGGACGCGCAAACGGTTCATAGACAGTATCCAAATCAAGTCCGCCGTCATCAAGAAGCACTTTTCTCACAAGGGAAAACCCGTTGCTGTGAAGGCCGCTTGAAGTAAGTCCGATTAAGAGATGCCCCTCTTCGATATGTTCACCGGTGACGATTTCGTCTTTTTCCGCGACGCCGACTGAAAAGCCCGCAATATCGTATTCATCAGCCGTATACAGCCCCGGCATTTCCGCCGTCTCACCGCCGATAAGCGCTGATCCTGACTGCTCGCATCCGTCCGCCACGCCCTGAACGATCTGCTCAATTTTTACCGGATCGGCCTTGCCGACCGCTAAATAATCAAGGAAAAACAGCGGCTCCGCTCCTTGGGCAAGCACATCGTTTACACACATCGCGACCGCATCGACGCCGATCGTGTCATGCTTATCCATTGAAAATGCGAGTTTCAGCTTGGTGCCGACACCGTCTGTTCCGGAAATTAAAACAGGCTTTTGATACGGAAGCTCTGACAGATCAAACATTCCGCCAAAACCGCCCAGGCTTCCCATAACGCCGAGCCTTTTCGTGCGCTCCACGTGTTTTTTCATTCGTTTGACGGCTTCATACCCGGCTTCGATGTCAACTCCGGCATTTTTATAAGCATCAGACATCCCTATCACTCCTTATCAATTCGTTTCTCCTTAAAAGGCAGAAAGAGAAAGGCAGCCTGAATTCCCGCTGCCTTTATGTCATTTTCAGATTTTATTTTGTCAGCACCGCTTCTTTTACGTGAGGAAGCACTGTATCCTGATAAATTTCCGTCGGATATTTGCCCGTAAAACAAGCGAGGCATTGTCCGCAATTGGTGTCTTCAAATTTTCGGCCGACTCCTTTTAACAATCCGTCTACACTTAAGAAAGAAAGCGTGTCAGCACCGATGATCTGGCGGATTTCTTCCACGGAATGAGAAGAAGCGATCAGCTCCTCATGGGTTGATGTGTCGATGCCGTAGAAGCACGGATGAGCGATCGGCGGTGAACTAATTTTCACATGCACCTCTGTCGCACCCGCTTCTCTGAGCATCGTGACAATCCGGCGGCTTGTCGTCCCGCGCACGATGGAATCATCAACCATGACGACCCGTTTTCCTTCGACAACACCGCGGACGGCGGACAGCTTCATTCTGACGCCTTGCTCACGGAGAGCCTGTGACGGCTGGATAAACGTTCTGCCGACATAACGGTTTTTAATGAGACCGAGTTCGTACGGGATGCCCGTTGCCTCGGCATAGCCGATGGCCGCAGAAATACTGGAATCAGGCACGCCTGTGACGACATCCGCTTCAACCGCGGACTCCTGGGCAAGCATTTTTCCGAGGTTTTTCCGGGCGCTGTGCACGTTAATGCCGTCAATATTGCTGTCAGGCCTTGAGAAATAAATGTACTCCATGCTGCAGATGGAACGGTTGATATTCATGGAGAAACGCTCTGATTTCATGCCTTCATCATTGATGATCAGCATTTCGCCCGGCTCTACCTCGCGAAGGTATGTCGCGCCGACCACATCGAATGCGCATGTTTCTGATGCGACGACGTAAGCATCGCCCATCATGCCGATTGACAGCGGTCTGAGTCCGTTCGGGTCAAGCGCTACGATCATTTCTGTTTCAGTCATGATTAAAAAGGCATAAGCGCCTTTCAGCATAGATAGCGAATTTTTGATTTGATCCTTCAGCGAAAAGTGTCCGCTGCGTTTAATCAGGTGAGCCAGCACTTCCGTATCGGAGGAAGTCTGAAAGATGCTCCCTTGGTTTTCAAGCTGCTGCTTCAACTGTGTGGCGTTGACCAAGTTGCCGTTATGGGCGAGCGCGAGGCTGCCGTTGTTTTGCGAACGGAACAGGAGCGGCTGGACATTTTCATATCCGCCTCCGCCAGCCGTTGCGTACCGGACGTGCCCGATCGCGCCTTTTCCCTTCACTTTGCTCAGTTCGCCGTTTTGAAAAACCTCGGTAATAAGCCCCTGTCCTTTATGCGCCGTCAGTTTTTCACCGTCAGTCGCCACGATGCCGGCGCCTTCCTGTCCTCTGTGCTGGAGGCTGTGCAGGCCGTAATATGTGATCTGCGGAGCTTCTTCATGTCCCCAGATGCCAAACACACCGCATTCTTCATTCAGGCCTTTGATTTCAGCAAGCATGGAATAGCTCCTTTCCACGCGCGCTCAAGTTCTTTCGTTTGCGCGTGAACCAATTGTTGTCCGTCCTGGTTTTGAATCGCCAGAAGTCCGTCAGCCGTTACCTCGCCGATATGAACCGCATCAGCCACAGCCGCTTCAAACGCCTCTTGGTGTTCTTTTTTCACTGAAACGACGAAGCGGGATTGAGATTCAGAGAATAATAATGCCGCTTCCCCTGCAACAGTTACGTTGGCGCCAAGGTTTTCCGTCGTCATGACGCTTTCTGCAACCGCTACGCCTAAGCCGCCTTCTGATACGTCATGCGCGGATTGAACGAAGCCTTTTTTAATCGCGTCAAGCAATGCTTTTTGGCGTGACAGCTCTATATCAAGATCGATTTGCGGCGCTTTGCCGTAAATGCGGCCTTCTGTCATTTTTTGCAGCTCGCTTCCGGAAAACTCAGGTTTTGTTTCGCCGATCACGTATACAAGATCCCCCGCTTGTTTGAAATGCTGTGTCGTAATATGAGCGGTATCTTCAATTAAGCCGACCATGCCGATAACAGGCGTCGGGTAGATCGCCGTTCCGTTCGATTCATTATAAAGTGATACGTTACCGCCGATAACGGGAGTGCTGAGAACATTGCACGCCTCGCTGATGCCGTCGGCCGCTTTTTCGATCTGCCAGAAAATTTCAGGTTTTTCCGGGTTTCCGAAATTCAGATTATCCGTGACCGCAAGCGGTTCGGCGCCGGAGCATACGATGTTGCGCGCCGCTTCGGCAACTGCGATTTTCCCGCCTTCTTCTGGATCTAGATATAAATAACGGGCGTTACAATCCGTCGTCATCGCCAGCGCTTTTTTCGTGCCGCGGATTCTGAGCACTCCCGCGTCAGAGCCCGGAGCGACCACCGTATTTGTGCGCACCATGTAGTCATATTGATCGTACACCCACTCTTTGCTGGCGATTGTCGGCTGCTGCAGCAGGGCAAAAAGCGTCTCTGTCGCATCTTTTACTTCAGGCGCGGGAACTTCCGTTTCCTGAAACTCGCGGTAGTACGCGGGTTCTGCTGACGGCTTGTGGTATACAGGCGCTTCTTCCGCCAGCGCGTCGACCGGAAGCTCGCAAACAACCTCTCCGTTATGGCGGAGGCGGAGCATTTTATCATCCGTAACATGACCTACGGAAACCGCTTCAAGATCATATTTATCAAAAATATCGACAATTTCCTGTTCACGTCCGCGTTCAATGACGAGAAGCATGCGTTCCTGAGACTCGGAAAGCATCATTTCGTAAGCGGTCATACCTGTTTCCCGCTGCGGAATGAGATCAAGGTTCATTTCAATGCCTGAGCCGGCTTTGCTTGCCATTTCAGCACTCGAACTTGTCAGACCGGCCGCCCCCATATCCTGAATGCCGACTAAGGCGTCGCATTGGATGACTTCAAGGCATGCTTCCAGGAGAAGTTTTTCCATGAAAGGATCGCCGACCTGCACCGCGGAACGTTTTTCTTCAGATGAATCTGACATTTCTTCTGATGCGAAAGTAGCGCCGTGTATGCCGTCGCGGCCCGTTTTAGCGCCGACGTACATGACCGTGTTGCCGACACCTTTCGCCTGGCCTTTTTTAATATCTTTATGATCAATTAAGCCGACGCACATTGCATTGACAAGCGGATTGCCCTCATAGCTTGCGTCAAACTGCACTTCTCCGCCGACCGTCGGAATTCCGATACAGTTTCCGTATCCCGCGATTCCCGCCACTACTTCTTCAAACAAGTACTTCACACGAGGTGAAGTGAGCTCACCAAATCGAAGAGAGTTTAATACAGCTATCGGACGGGCGCCCATTGAGAAAACGTCACGGATGATGCCGCCCACTCCCGTCGCAGCACCTTGGTATGGCTCAATCGCTGACGGATGGTTATGAGATTCAATTTTGAACACGACCGCCTGATTGTCACCGATGTCAACGATTCCCGCGCCTTCTCCGGGACCCTGCAGCACGCGTTCGCCGCTAGTCGGGAATTTGCGTAAAACCGGTTTTGAGTTTTTATAGCTGCAGTGCTCTGACCACATGACGGAAAAAATCCCGATTTCCGTGTAGTTCGGCAATCTTCCGATAATAGATTCAATGAGTGCGAACTCGTCATCACTGACACCCATTTGCTGATAGAGTTTCTCTTCTTTTATTTGTTCTTTACTTGGTTCAAGCAGTAGCGACATGAGTTTCCCTCCAATTTTTCACGATAGACCGGAACAATGTAAGACCGTCTGCGCTGCCGAGCAGTTCATCGACTGCGCGCTCAGGGTGAGGCATCATGCCTAATACGTTGCCTTTCTCATTCACGACGCCGGCAATGCCGCTGACGCTTCCGTTAATATCGCCGCCGTATGTGAAGGCGATTTGATTGTTTTCTTTTAATCTTTCAAGCGTTTCGTCATCACAGTAGAAATTGCCTTCGCCGTGGGCAACCGGAATCGTAATCGATTGTCCTTTTTCATAGGAAGATGTGAATAACGTACCGCCGTTCTGCACGATTAATTCAACCGGTCGGCAGATGAACTTTAAATCTTTGTTGCGTCTCATCGCGCCGGGCAGAAGTCCGAGCTCCTGCAGAATCTGGAATCCGTTGCAGACGCCGAGAACCGGTTTTCCTTCGGCAGCCGCTTTTTTCACAGCCGGCATGATGTTTGCGAATCTGGCGATGGCGCCGCATCTCAAGTAGTCGCCGTATGAAAACCCGCCGGGGATGAGCACGCCGTCAAATCCGTCAAGGCTTGTTTCCTCGTGCCAGACATACTCGACTTCTTCGCCGAGTTCGTCCTTTACGGCGTGGAACATATCAATATCACAGTTGGAGCCGGGTAACACAATCACCGCAAATTTCACTGTGCGACAACCTCCTCAACTTCATATCGGTAGTCTTCAATGACTGTATTGGCAAGGAGCTTTTCACACATTTCTTTCACGAGCGCGTCAAGATCACGGTCAGATTTTTCAATCGTCAGCTCCATGTATTTTCCGATGCGCACATCCTGCACTTCATTGTAAGTCATGCTGTGCAATGCATGCTGCACCGCGCTTCCTTGAGGATCGAGCACACTTTCTTTTAAGCTGACATAAACTTTCACTTTATACATTATGAAATGCCTCCCAGTCTTTTGAAAATCTCTTCATATGCGTCGGTTAAGCTTCCCAGGTTCCGTCTGAACAAATCTTTATCGAGCTTTTCGTTTGTGTCTTTGTCCCACAGACGGCACGTGTCAGGAGAAATTTCATCCGCTAAAAGCACCCGTCCCTCTGCGTCTAAGCCGAATTCAAGCTTAAAATCTATTAATCTGACGCCGCAGTCTTCAAAAATATGCTGCAGCTCTTGATTCACCTGTTTTGTAATCGATTTGATCGTTTCCACCTGCTCAGGAGCCGCCGCTTTTAAAAGCCAGATATGATCTTCTGTGATGAGCGGATCGCCGAGTGCGTCATCTTTATAGTAAAATTCGATAATCGGCTGCGGAAGCTCAGTTCCTTCCGGGATGCCGAGACGTTTCGACATGCTTCCGGCGGCAATGTTTCTGACCACGACTTCAAGCGGAATGATGCTCACTTTTTTGATAAGCTGCTCTGATTCTGAAACACGCTCCACAAAGTGGTTGTCAATTCCTTTGGCGTGCAGATGTTTGAAAATCAGGCTTGAAATTTCATTGTTCAGACGGCCCTTTCCGCTGATCTCCGCTTTTTTCTCACCGTTAAAGGCTGTTGCGGAATCCTTGTAGACCACGCGGAGAATCTGTTCGTCTTCAGTTTGATAAATTCGTTTCGCTTTTCCTTCATAAAGAAGATTATTGTTCACAATATTCACGGAAGGCCTCCTAACCCGAATGTTGGGAATATTCAATCTATGGCGGCTGAAGAAGCCGCCTCCGGCTGGCTTCTTCTATAAACCTAAACGCTCAAAGATCAAGTCGACGTTTTTCAAATGATAATTGTAGTCAAAGCAATCGGCAATCTGTTCCGGTGTGAGACGGGACGTGATTTTTTCCTCCGCTTCGACAAGCTGACGGAACGGCACTTGTTTTTCCCATGCTTCCATCGCTTTCGGCTGAACCGTGTCATATGCTTCTTCACGAGGCAGACCCGTGTCGATTAAAGCAAGCAGCACGCGCTGAGAGTAGATTAAACCGAGTGTGCGGTCCATGTTGCGTTTCATATTTTCCGGGAATACCGTTAAGTTTTTGACGATATTGCTGAATCGGTTCAGCATGTAATTCAGCGCGATTGTCGCGTCAGGAAGAATGATGCGCTCAGCTGATGAATGAGAAATATCACGCTCATGCCATAACGGTACATTTTCGTATGCCGTCAGCATGTACCCGCGGATCACGCGCGCCATGCCCGTCATATTTTCCGACCCGATCGGATTCCGTTTATGAGGCATAGCCGATGAACCTTTTTGTCCTTTTGCAAAAAACTCTTCCACTTCACGTGTTTCACTCTTTTGCAGACCGCGGATTTCCACTGCGAATTTTTCAATGCTCGTCGCGATCAAAGCCAGTGCCGCCATGTAATCCGCATGACGGTCGCGCTGTAATGTCTGAGTGGAAATCGGCGCCGCTTTCAGGCCGAGTTTTTCACAGACATACTGTTCTACGAACGGATCAATATTTGCATATGTGCCGACCGCGCCGGAAAGCTTCCCGACTTCGATCCCTTCTTTTGCCTGCTTGAAACGTTCAAGGTTGCGTTTCATTTCTTCATGCCAAAGCGCGAGTTTCAGGCCGAATGTCGTCGGTTCCGCGTGTACGCCGTGCGTGCGGCCCATCATGACCGTGTATTTATGTTCTTTCGCTTTTTCTTTTATAATGTCAACAAATCTCTCAATGTCCTTGAGCAAGATCTCATTCGCCTGTTTTAATAGATAGGAAAGAGCGGTATCCACGACATCTGTTGACGTCAGGCCGTAGTGAACCCATTTTCTTTCTTCGCCTAATGATTCTGAAACCGCGCGGGTGAATGCAACGACGTCATGGCGCGTATCCTGCTCGATTTCCAAAATGCGGTTGATGTCGAAAGACGCGTTTTCGCGCATGACTTTGACGTCTTCTTTCGGAATGACGCCAAGCTCAGCCCAGGCTTCACAGGCTAAAATCTCGACTTCCAGCCATGCCTGGTATCTGTTTTCGTCCGTCCAGATCGCGGACATTTCAGGTCTTGAATAACGTTCGATCATTATGCTCGTCCTCCGTCTCTTTTCATCCATATGTTCGTGATGTCCTGAATCCATGTTTCATCAGGCTTCCGCAAAAATGTCATATGTCCCATTTTGCGGCCTTTTTTAATCTCATGTTTTCCGTACAGGTACAGTTTGGCTTCCTTTAAAAGCTCCGTATGCTCCTCCGCAAGCTTCACTTCATCACCGAGCAGATTCACCATCATTCCCGGTTTGAGAAGATCGGTTCTGCCGAGAGGAAGTCCGCAGACCGCTCTGATGTGCTGTTCGAATTGGCTCGTTTCACAAAGGTCGAGCGTATAATGCCCGGAGTTGTGAGGACGCGGCGCCAGTTCATTAATCAAAAGGTCTCCGTCTTCCGTGACGAACATTTCCACCGCAAGCGGCCCGACAAGTTCCAATTTCTCCGCGAGCTGAACGGCAAGCGCCTCTGCCCGCTTCTGAACCGTTTCCTCCGCTCTCGCGGGCACGATGCTTTGGAACAGAATATTATTTTTGTGGATATTTTCAGCAGCCGGAAAGGTTGAAATCTCACCGTGCACCGATCTCGTCACGATAACGGAAAGCTCCATCCGGAACGATACCCAGCTTTCAAGTATGCACGTGCCGTTTTCTAACAGCACAGCCGCTTCATCTGTCTGTCCTTCTTCCTTAATGACAAATTGGCCTTTGCCGTCATATCCGCCGCGGCATGTTTTCAGCACCGCCGGGAGCCCCAGTGCCTGAACGGCTTCCTCAAGCTCCCGTCCGCTGTTTACGATCCGATAAGGCGCGACTTGACAGCCTGCTGACTGGATCGCCTTTTTTTCCGTTTCCCTGTTTTGGGTGATGAGCAGCAGCTCGCTTCCCTGGGGAAGATATGCATGTTCTTTGAGCCAGTTGAGCGCCTCGTAATCGATATTTTCAAATTCGTACGTAATGATGTCACTGACTCCGGCCAATTTTTGAATCGCTTCACGGTTATTGTACTGGGCGGTAATCTCAATATCGGCGATCTGTCCGCATGGCGAGTCTTTCACGGGATCGACGACAGCAACTTTATAGCCCATCTGTTTTGCGGCGACAGCCATCATTTTTCCGAGCTGTCCGCCTCCGATAATGCCGATGACGGCGCCGGGATAAATCGTTTTTTTATCAGACAAGCTGATCACTGCTTTCCAGCACCGTTTGTTTTGTCGCATTTCTTCTCGCCTCTAGTTTATCCGCAATGGCATCGTCAAATGCCGACAAAATTTGCGCGGCTAACAGACCCGCGTTCACTGCGCCCGCTTTCCCGATCGCAGTCGTCGCGACCGGCACGCCGCCTGGCATCTGTACGATAGACAGAAGAGAATCAAGCCCGTTAAGCGATTTTGTCTGAACCGGTACGCCGATCACCGGCAGCGTCGTTTTGGCCGCCGTCATTCCCGGCAGATGCGCCGCTCCTCCGGCTCCGGCAATAATGACTTTTAAGCCCCTGTCTCTGGCGCTTTCTGCATATTCAAACATCAAATCAGGCGTCCGGTGCGCGGATACCACCTGTTTTTCATAAGGAATGTGAAGTTCGTCAAGTATGTCGCATGCATGTTTCATTGTCTCCCAATCGGAGGTGCTTCCCATGATGATTCCTGCTAGCGGCTGCATTCTGTTCCCACCTTCTCATGCTTTGTTTTTCAGAAAAAAAAGCCCGGCTTATATTGCAACTATGAGGAAGCAATACAAACCGGGCATGGCGCGCGTATCGTCAGTCGTTCGCTTCTGCGATATCCATGTCAGCTGTTTATCACTTTCCTGCATAGTCCGGCCGTTTACGGCAGCCGGGTAGAAACTTATGGGCCATATTCCCAAGATTATATGAGGTCGTGTTTTGATTTCATGTTTATCTTAACAACGGACTTGGATAATGTCAACGACATTATCGAACGATATAAAAATTCTTTCTTTTAATGTTCGTGTTTAGATCAATTTCCCTTCAAATACGATTTTTTTCCCGCAAGGAACGACTTGAATTGATCCATTTTCTTTCTTTTCTGTAAAGATCGGCTCTTCCATCCGCCGGACGGGCATATAGCCCTCTTCCTTCATTAAAGTGAGAATGGTATCAATCGTTTCATGTTCCGTTACTTCAAACCGTTTCTTCTTTGGCTTTGTCATTCCTTAATTCTCCTCTTTTTCACTGCTTTCACCCAGAATCCGCCGTGGATCGCTTTCGGCTCAAAAGCGATGATAAACGCTTTTTCATCAAGCGTTTTAATCGTATCATAAAGCTGAAGCTCATATTTGCGCGGCGTCAGAATCTGCATGGCGGTCCGGTCTCCTTCAAGTCCGCCCGCAACCCAGCTTGTAACCCCGTATCCTTTTTCCCGGAGCTGTTTCGGCAGGTCCAGATCAAGCTCTTTCGTAATGACGTTGACTGTTATGTAGCCGAGCGCCAGTTTTTCTTCAATTTTCATTCCCACTATAACGCCGAGGCCGTAGCCGAGCGCATAGGCAATGACGTTTTGAATTTGATTCAGATTGCCGAGCACAAGACTCAGGCCGGTCACATACACAAGGATTTCAATCGTACTGATGCCTGCGGCGAAATAGCGCTGTCCCTTTAATGTCAGAATCATCCTGATCGTAAAGAAAGAGACATATATAATGTTAATGATGAGAATAATGAGAACCATACCTATACTGTTGGATAAAATCGTCTGCATCATTGATTCCCCCTCCTCTGACTTTGAAAAGCCAATCTTTCAATTAAGGATAGTTTACCCTCTTTTCATCATTTTCAAAAGAAAAAAAAGCCCGCCCCGCAAGGCAGACTTTCAAGCTCTTATCAGTGAAGCTCGGCTTTTTTCAATCGTTTGACGGCTTCATATTCCTTCTCAAGTTCACTCAGCGTGTATCCGGACAGTTCCTGAACATGGTCTTGATAAAACCCTGAGCGGATCAGCTTTGTTCTCAGGTGCTGTTTTTTCCGATTAATGGCTTCTCGCAACAACGGGGCCATCTTCATCATCCCTTTCCGAATCATAAAGAGTAGTGCCGCTTTCGAATTGCTGTTGCTCTCATCATATCTCGGCCGGGTCCTCAAAACAACACGCTTTATTAGAAAAATTTGTAAACATTGTGAAAGACAAATTTCGACTTATAAAGGGATCAGCGAAGCAGTAAAGTACTCTGAAATAAGCGGCCATGTCACAGCCGTAAAAATGAGCATGATGATAACCGCCGCGGAAATACAGTACATCACGTCAGCCGCAGGCTTTTCAGCCGATTTGTATAGAATCTGCACAAACTGCACCATCGCCGAGGCGGCCAGAAACAAGGTCAGCGCCGTAAACACCACGGTGATGACCGGCAGATTCAATATCGCGAAAATCATCCACACGATAGAGCAGGCGACAGCCGGAACCAAAAGCGATCCGACCCCCGCGGCCGCATCCCGCATCGTGATTTTCTGTTTCATCATATAGCGTGATACAAGCCAGACCGCGCCCGCCGCAGCGGCAAAAAAGACGAGCGTATACACGAGAACGACGGTAAAGCCGTCAAAAAACGTATGATGCCGCTCCCCGTATCCGAGAGGCCTTTGCTGGCTTGCCCTCAGCTGAAACCAATTTCCGATTGAGAAAAAGATACTGAATACAAGCATTGAAATAAGAGCATATTTAAAGCGGGAAAAGCCGTCTTCCCCAACGACCTTCACCGGTGATGTCAAAATGCGCAGCGCGAAACGGCAATAACGTTTGACCGCGGCCCATGCAGAAGCGAGTTTTTCCGTAAAAGCCGGAGCCGGGCGCCGTTCCTTTTCTTTTTTCTTTTGCTTTTGATAACGTCCCGCATTTCTGGACATTCTCGACAGCGGTTCTTCATCAGTTCCCTGATGCTGTTTTTCTTCTTCCAACGTTTCTTTTCTTTCTTCCGTCATGTCAGCAACTCCTATCAAAAAAATACGGCGGAATTTGTTAAACAAGAAAATAAAACACTTATATAAGGTACCGAAGCGTCCTCAAACAGTCAAGCGGTTTTCTTCACCCGGACACCCACATGACGTTTTATAGTATGTATTGGTTTTACGGAATAGGACAAAAACAAAAAACCGGCTTAACTCAGCCGGTTTTTCCGTTATTTCAAGAAGATGAAATACAGGATAAAGATGACGAACAGCCCGTACATAATCGGGTGAACGCTTTTTCCTTTTCCTTTGCAGATCATTGTAATCGGGTAGAATATAAAACCGATCGCAATCCCCGTCGCAATGCTGTACGTCAGCGGCATCATAATCATCGTTAAAAATGCCGGAACAGCCACCTCGAATTTATCCCAGGCGATCTTACCGAGCGGCGCCACCATCAGCGCGCCGACAATAATTAAAGCCGGAGCCGTCACATTCGTGGTGACAACTGACAGAAGCGGCGAGAAAAACATCGCCAGCAAAAAGAGAATGCCCGTCACAACAGCCGCGAAGCCGGAGCGCGCCCCCGCCGCAACGCCTGAGCTGGATTCAACATAAGAAGTCGTTGTAGACGTACCGAGTACGGCTCCGATAACGATTGATGTCGAATCTGCCAGAAGCGCTCTTCCCGCACGCGGAAGTTTGTTTTCCTTCATCAGCCCGGCCTGTGTCGCTACAGCCACCAGCGTTCCGGCCGTATCGAAAAACCCGACGAACAAGAAAGTTAAAATGACAATCAGCATTTGGACGGAGAAGATATCCGGAAGATGCATCCACGCCTGTCCGAAAGTCGGCGCAAGACTCGGCACGCTGCCGACAATGTGCGTCGGAACCGGAATCAGCCCGCAGATCATACCGGCAACCGCCGTCAGAAGCATTCCGATAAACACGCCGCCGTTTACGCGAAGCACCATCAGAATGACCGTCACAATAACACCGAAAACCGTCAGCAGCACAGGGCCGCTGTGAATATTGCCGATAGACACCAAAGTCGATGAGTTCGCTTCAATAATGCCCGAACCCTGCAAACCGACAAATGTGATAAACAAACCGATACCCGCGCCGACCGCCAATTTCAGCTCAGGCGGAATCGCATTAATGATTTTTTCCCGCAATCCCGTCAGCGAAAGCGCCACGAAGATAATTCCGGAAATCAAGACGCCGGAAAGCGCAGCCTGCCATGAAATCCCCATGCCGAGTACGACAGAGAAAGCAAAAAACGCATTTAATCCCATACCCGGCGCAATCGCGATCGGATACTTTGCAATGAGCCCCATTAAAATACAGCCGGCCGCAGATGCCAAGGCTGTAGCGGTGAACACCGCGCCCTGATCAATTTTTAATGCTTCCGGAAATCCTTTCACACCGTTTAAAGACAATGTCAGCGGATTGACGAACAGAATGTACGCCATTGACAAAAAGGTCGTTAAACCGCCGATGATTTCATTACGATAGCTTGTCCCCAGCTCATCAAACTGAAAAAATTGCTTCAAGCCAATTGCCTCCTTCATTCTCTCCCATTTATTCTGCCCGTTATCCGCCAAATAAAAAACGCCCCAAATACATTTGGGACGCTTGACTACATACGTTCAGTCTGAATAAATAAGAATGGATTATTTATATCAAACGATTGAGATTGATCCGTAGTCAAGCCATTTACGGTAGCTTGGTAGAAACTTGCGGGCCATATCCCCGCCATTATACGATATCTGCATATTTGATTTCTGAGTCTATTGTATCAATTCAATTTTGAAAACTCAATAAAAAAAACGAACAATCCCGTTAAAAAAATTTGGTTTATTCGTTAATTGACCAAAAATGGAAGACGGCAAAAACCGCCTTCCAGACATCATTTTCCGTCCGCAGGCCGAACCGGCACCGCGAATGTGATTTCGCTGTCATCCGCCAGCAAGTTCATAACCGTTTGATTGACGTACAAAGCGTATGAATCGAATGAGAAATCGCGCAACGAATAGTCTTTATCGGATGAATCATCTAATTCAAAAACGGATTCCATTTCACCCGTTTTAAGGTTCGTGACTTTCGCCTTATTCCCTTTCAGATAATAGCCTTTTTCATACTCATCAACTGATGGCCAGGTTTTCATTTTTTTCGTATTGCCGAGACCGATTGACTCACCGACATTGATCAGCTGATCTTTTTCCGCTTTGCTGTAATTAATTCCTGTGAATTGATAATCGACGATCACCCGTCTGCCTTGCTGTTTGATCTTTTTGACGGTAATGCCGACATGATGATGTTTCGTTTCATAACTGACAGGCAGTTTTGTTTTCAGAGGCACGATTTCTCCCGGCTCTGATTCTGATTTTAAATTACCCGTTATGAAAAGTGTTTTCGCTTTCGGGTCTATCGGTTTGCTGAATTGAGTTTGGCCGCGTATTCTTTTCCCGCCTCCGGGAAGATTCTTTCTGCCGCCAAGTTCAATATTCGACATCGTCATTTCATAATGGTTTCCTGCATCATCCGTTGCCTCGTCAATCGAGATGGCATCATTTTTAGCTGCATCTTGAAAGTCGATAGAATACAGGAGAGCCGATCCCATCGTTCCGTTTTCCGCCCGGATATCGAAAAAGCGATATAATCCGTGATTTACATTCACAGCTTTCGTTCCTTCAAGAGAAACGGACTTTTGTTTTTTGATCGGAAGTGTAAAGCGCCAGTTTCCGGGGATATCCTTGATTTGTGTAATGACAAGCGGAAGCTTATCACCGTCTTTCAGCTTTGAGCCGTCCGTGAACAGGCGAACCTGCCCCGCGTACCGCCCGTCTTTCATTTTTTTCATATCACTGCTGTCATAATCCTCTGCTAACATATTCCGTGGATCTTTATAATCAACTTGAAAAGAGATGCTCTCCTCATCAGATTTCAAATTGTCAACGGTAAAATTGTAAACGAGCTGTCCGCTGTCGTAATACACACTTTTCACTGTAACCGTAATCCCGCGCGATTCCGCTTTCTCGTTCAGTTTTGTCACCAAATTGCTTTTAAACAGCGCAGAACCTGCCTTATCCTGAAATACCCTGTAAATCTGCCCGGCAACAGGGATGTTTCCCATAGCCGTATTAACGGAGGGCATGAATAAGCCTGAGGACAGATACAGAATAAACAAAGCAGCAGCAACCGCGAGTCCGTTTATCACTTTTCGTCCCCATCTCCGTCTGACGGCGCCTTCTTTTCCGGCACGGACAGCGGCGCTGTGTATCACGTTTTTCAATTCAGCTTTCGGCACGTCAATGTCCTGATACAATTGCTTCATTTGATGCTTTTCCATATATGTTTATCCTCCTTTTCCAGCTCCTGCTTCAATGCTTTTCTCGCCCTGTGGAGATGCGTTTTTACAGTGCCTTCCGCCATACCGGTCTGTTCAGCGATCATAGCAATCGAGAAATCTTGAAAATAATAAAGCTGAATGGTCAGCTGTATATGTTCGTCAAGCGTTTCCAAGGCATTCCGAAGATCTATGTATTCTTCAATGTTCTTATTCTCCGCGCGTGTATCATGTTGCGGCTCAAACGGGATGACGTCTCCGTGCTTTTTCCTCATCGCAAAAATCGTATGAAGCAAAATCCGGATCAGCCACGTTTTAAAATATTTCGGCTCCTTCAGCTGCGCGATATGAAGAAAAGCCTTGTAAGCCGTTTCCTGAACAGCGTCCAGTGTATCTTCCTTGTGATGCAAATAGAGATAAGCTGTTTTATATAAAGTCTCCTGATGAGCTGTGATCAGTTTTTCAAAGGCTGCGGCATCACCTTTTTTCGCCTTTTTGATCAATCGTTCTTCCTTCACCTTATCCACCTCCTATGCTGTTAGATATGAATCAGGGCAAAACGGTTTCAAAAAGATGAAAAAAAACGCCTCTTTTTTAAAAGAGACGTTTTTTTATCTTCATTTATTCCCACTCAATGCTTTCTAAACATTATAAGAATTAATTTATTGAATATCAAGCCTTTTGGGGTTTGTAGTTCCTTGATTTAGAAGTTACCATTAAAAATATTGCTCCCCCGTGTTCTGAATATTATGGGAGGGGGTAAATACTGTGATTTAGTGTTTTAGTTGACCTTATAATAAAAAAAGCGCACTAAATCGAATTGAAAGGTGCAAAAACATGATTACAAATCAACAATTAGTCATAAACAATTTGGAAGAAAAATTAAAATCATTTACCCATACAGTTAGCGGAGAGCTTACAAAGGAAGAAGATTTCATCATAGCAAATACAAAAATCCCCACTGATACATTCAATGTAATATTACCGAAATCTCCAAATATCAAAAATACAGTTAAGATCAGACATGGAATCGATAATTTTTCATATAAAAAATATCCCTTTAGTATATGGATTGATGCTCAGTATTTAACTGAGGATTGGACAAAACTTATACAAGAATATGATCTAAAAGAAGCGGAACGTAATGTAATGATGAAACTTGAAAATACTCTTAATGTTGGGCAAAGAATTTCCCATCAGCTTATGATTACTGCTGTGAAAAATGATGAAGAACTTTTAAAATATATAGACATATTCACGAGCTTATTTGAGGGTACACCAGAAAAAGATGCACTAGAAAGTTATTTTAATACGTTTTCACAAGTAAAATTAGGTTCAGAAGTTCAGATGTTTATTGGATGCATAGATGAAATGCCTGTAACTACCGGTTTATTAATAGAAACCAAAGATAGCTATGGTATTTATGATGTGATGACAAAAGAAACATTTAGAGGTAAAGGAATTGGCAGTGAAATGTTTCAATTTCTTCTAAAGCAAACAAAGGATAAACAAAAACCAGTTGTATTACAGGCTTCAGAGGATGGAAAAAATATCTATAAGCGATTTGGATTTATAGATGTCGGAGAAATGGTTGTATTTGAATAGAGGGTTTCTTTAATTTGCTTAATTTGAACAAACTTTATTCTAAAACAACATTAATTATTATCCCATTGTGGAATACTTTTTCTTTAAAATTCACGGTTCAATTAATAATATTGGATCAATTGTTGCTATAAAAGAAAAAAGAGCTTAGAACCCTTATAAACCAAGGATTCTAAGCTTCTTTTGACTATTCCCACTCAATCGTTGCAGGCGGCTTGCTCGTAATGTCATACACGACGCGGTTGATGTGTTTCACTTCATTGACGATCCGTGTCGAAATCACTTCGAGCACATCCCAAGGGATACGCGCCCAGTCAGATGTCATGCCGTCAATTGATGTTACGGCACGGATACCGATTGTGTAATCATACGTTCTCGCATCTCCCATGACGCCGACGCTGCGGATGTCAGGAAGAACCGTGAAGTACTGCCAGATGTCGCGCTCAAGGCCGTGGTTCGCCACTTCTTCACGCAGAATCGCGTCTGATTCACGAACGATCTCAAGTTTTTCTTCCGTTACTTCGCCGAGTACGCGGATGCCAAGTCCAGGGCCCGGGAACGGCTGACGCCATACGATATCATCCGGAAGGCCGAGCTCTGTGCCGAGCGCGCGCACTTCGTCTTTGAAAAGGGTGTTCAGCGGCTCGATCAGTTCAAACTGCATATCTTCAGGAAGTCCGCCGACATTGTGATGCGATTTGATCGTTTGCGCCGTAGCAGTACCGCTCTCGATAATATCCGTGTAAAGCGTTCCTTGCGCAAGGTAATCGATGCCTTTCAGCTTGTCCGCTTCATCATCAAACACGTAAATGAATTCGTTGCCGATGATTTTGCGTTTTTGCTCAGGATCAGAAACACCTTTCAGCTTGTTTAAGAATCTGTCTTTCGCATCAACTTTAATGACATTCATATTAAAGCCTTCGCTGAACGTTTTCATGACGCCTTCCGCTTCGCCTTTACGAAGCAGGCCGTGATCGACGAAAATACAAGTCAGCTGGTCGCCGATCGCTTTATGAATTAAAGCAGCCACAACAGAGGAATCAACACCGCCGCTTAGCGCGCAAAGAACCTGCTTGTCTCCGACTGTTTCACGGATTTTTTGCATTTCGATTTCGATAAAGTTTTCCATTGACCATTTGCCTTCACAATCGCAAACGCCGAATACAAAGTTTTTCAGAAGATCATTGCCGTATTCAGAGTGGCGCACTTCCGGGTGGAACTGAACGCCGTACCAATTCTTGTCCGCTTTGCTCATCGCTGAATTCGGACAGTGATGGCTTGTTGCGTCAACAGTGAAGCCTTCTGGAACTTCTACAACCAAATCGCCGTGGCTCATCCAGACAACTTGTTCTTCCGGAAGATCTTTGAACAAGTCAGGAGTTCCTTGAATCTGAATGTTGGCTTTTCCGTATTCGCGCTGGCTTGCCGCCTCGACTTTTCCTCCGAGATAATGAGTCATCAGCTGCATGCCGTAGCAGATGCCTAATACAGGAATATCGAGTTCAAAGATTTTTTCGTCACAGCGGAAAGATCCTTCATCATATACACTGTTCGGTCCGCCTGAAAGGATAATTCCTTTTGGATTCATTTCTTTGATTTCCTCAGCTGTCAACGTATGGGGGTGCAGCTCGCTATATACGCCAAATTCACGGATCCGGCGGGTAATCAGCTGGTTATACTGACTGCCGAAATCAAGAACAAGAATCATTTCATTCACTAACTTCGTCATGGTTGTCACCTAATCTCCTCTAAGTTTTTGACACAGAAAAAACGGAGGACACACGTTCAGCCCTCTGTCGCGCAAGACTTGTACGGAAGCCCGGCTTTTTAACGCTCCCGGGCTCCCATTTAACATTCATTTATTCTAACAACAGGACGATATGCGGTCAAGACTATCTTGTTTTAATTATATTTTCCCACAACTGTCCCGATTCATTCCAAAGCTTTGCGGCATTATCGCTGCGGTATAACGCACGCTCATAGCGCAGCGTCAGCTCGGACATGTCGTTTGTATGGTGCGCCTCGTCAACCCTCGCGGCAAAATCGCGCAGCGTTTCTCCGTCTCCCCTGCTGTACCCTTTTCGTTTCAGCTGGCGGAGCAGCGCGGCATATGCGTCGAAAAAGACGTCTTCATCCGTACGCCGCTTCAATCTGGCTGCTGTAACGTGCGGAATCCAGCGCGCCCGGAACAGCCAGGCGAGTGCCGCCGCGGCTGAAATCACGATGACGATGGCTGCATACGGCCACAGCTGTGCCGCGGTTTTGTTGCGGATCACAGGCTGCGGTGCCGCGCTGTGATCCCGCTTTTTCGGTGTTTCTTCTTTTTCGGGCTTTGTTTTCTGACGCTGCTTGTCAGACGGTTCATCCGAATTTCCCGCTGAGCCTCCGCTGTCTTTTGCCGCGGTATGATTTTGCTCTGACGTAAACTCCGTCGGATTGGTGAAGCCTTTTGTCGGCTCAAATGTCACCCAGCCCTGATCGGGAAAATACACTTCCACCCACGAATGGGCGTTGTTGTTTGTGACTTCATAAATGTGGCCGTTATGGTCGCCTGCGTCTTTATACTCGCCGGATGTATAGCCCTTCACCCAACGGGCGGGAATTCCCGCAGAGCGGAGCAGCACGGCCATTGCCGATGAAAAGTTATCACAATATCCTCTTTTCGTTTCAAACAGAAATTGATCGACATAATCCTGATTGTGCTCCGGAACCGCGACATCCTGTGTATTATACGAAAATGCGGAAGATCCGAGATAATCCTCGATCGCCTTCGCTTTATCGAACATATTATGGTGATCCCGCGTCAGTCTGTCCGCAAGCTGTCTCACTCTTTTCGGAAGGCTGTCGGGGACCTGTAAATACCGGTCATTGAATTGATTCTGCTCACGGTATCGTTTCACTTTCACTTTTCTGAGATCATTCAGCTTAAAGACGGGCGCCTGAAAAGTCACCGTGTACCGTCCCATATTGCGGATGTTACCCACTTGTTCACTGACCGGCGTAATTTGCTCGGTGTTTCCGTTCATTTCAAGCTGAATCGAGTGCTTCGGTTTAATATTGGAGACGCCGATCGGATACATGACGTGATTATAGAGATAATTTTCATCAATGGACACCTGTGCCGTATACCGTCTCGTCTGCACACTCCGGTCAAACCATATATCTTCCACGTTGCCGCCGTTCAGTTTATAGGACATGCCCTGATCGGTCTCCACCCAGCCTTTCCCCGTGTATGTATCCTTCGTTTCCACCCGGAAGTACGCCCGTTCTTTTCCCTTCCATGTGAAAACCGGCGTATCATCCTGCTGAAAAGGGCCGCCCAATGTTTCATCATGATTGCCGTAGCCGATTTTGCTTTCGGCGGCGGGCACTTCCTTGTGGTTTGTTATTTTTTTAAGAAACGGCACGGGGTCCGGCCAGTTCGGGTCTGATTTCGGAGCCGCCAGACCGAACACGACGGAAGCGCAGATAAACAGCATCAGCGGCAGAAACCATTTGAGTATCAATCTTTTTTTAAACGCTATGTGTTCCGTAAGCCGGATGCGCTCCATATACAAAAGCCCCATCATCAAAAAGCCGATAAAGACGATCCGGATGACGGCGTACGCGGCATCATAAGGAGTAAACGTATCAAGCACGGTGATATACGCCACCGTCATGATAAAAAAGAATAATATTTTCCGCTGATAGATCACCCAGTAATGCAGCAAATACACGAGCAGCCATAAAAGCACAAAAAACAGCAATGTGCGGAATGACGGATTCATGTCATTCCATCTTCCGGACCCGATGTGGCGGGCATTTTGCATCACGTCCCGCAAAAAAGAAACGAGCCATTCCGGCTGAAAAACCGAACCTTTATAAAACAAGATGTGAATACTGATCAACGTAAACAGAATGCAGGACGGCACGGTGACGCACCACCTCATCCGGAAGAATGACAGCAGAAATGCCAAACCGATAAAAACGATGAAAAAACCGGTATGTTTTGTATCTGTAAAATTGTGCAGCGGCCTGAGCCATTCCCATAACAATAAAAAAGCGAGAAAATAAAACAGCAGCAGACTCAGCCTGCTTCCCTGGTTCTCGTCATGCGGCATGGCGCGCCACCTCTCTTTCTAAACAACATGGGACACCCGTTTGTCCCTGATCATTTGCACCTTAATATTTTTTTGAGCGAAGATGAGAGCGAGTTTCCGTTCTTTCTCTGAAAGCGCGGCATTCGTTTCTTTCGCCAAAAACACCGTCATGTCAGCACGGCCGGGCTCAGCCTGTTTGAGAAGGTCTTCTGTAAGACTGCCCGTCACGACGGCAATGGAAGCTTTGCGGACGCGCGGATCCGCCAGCTCTTTTCCTAAACGCCCGCCTGCATCAGCTTCTTCCGATTCTGAAGCTGATGCCAGGTAACGCAGCATCTTTCTGAAATGCCGGTCTCCCTCCCGGACGGGAAATACGGTCCGGTCGCTCCCCAATGAAATAAATCCTGCGGGAGAGCCCTTCACAAGCGCCGTGTAAAGCAGGGATGCCGAAGCTGATACCGCGGCTTCAAACGATGGGGACGGCCTGCAGTCCAAAAGGAGAATCATATTCACACTCTGCAGCGGGTCAAATTCCTTCGTCATCAGCTCATTTCGCCGCGCCGATGTTTTCCAGTCAAGTGCGGAAAACCGGTCGCCCGGCTGATAATTTCTGACGCTCGCAGCCATTGCGGAGCGGTGTACCTGAAACGGAGCGCCGGCAGCCGCACCCTCTTCTCCGGATGCGGCCTGCGGCTTATAGTGAACAGACCCGTACGCCGGAAAAACCAGAACCGTATCCGTAACGGAAAACGACGCCGTCTTGTCCAAAAGCCCGAGAACATCTCCCGTCCGCACTCTTATCGTATGTAAATGATGCTCTCCGCGCGGCACCTGCGGCAGCTCATATTGTAACGTCAGCTTCCTTTGAAACCACGGAAACACGAGCTGTTTCGCACTGCGCCTCTCGCCAAGCGTTTCCGGCATCACATCTTCAATGACCATATATGTCAGCGGAAACGGCAGGCGCCTCGTCAGCCTGATGGTGACAGACAGCCTGTCGCCTGAGGTTAACTGGGCGGAGGACACGTCACGCGTCACCTGAAACGCCCGCAGCGGGTACACAGCGACCAGCCCGGCGTAAACGGTAAATGGCAAAAACGCATAAAATAAAAACCAGCTCACAAATCCGCCCTGAAACATGGCATAAGAAAAGACAGCCGCCGTCAGTACGGCCAACATAAGCAGCTTCCAGCCATATAGAAGCCAATGCATCTTCTTTCTCATTAGCGGACCGACATCCTTTGAACGGGCACTTTTTCCGTTTGCATGATGTCTTCTATAACCGCTTCCGGCGTCACGTCGTTAAATTTCGCCTCGGCGGTCAAGATCATTCTGTGCGGCAGCGTATACGGAGCCAAATACTGGACGTCATCAGGAATGACGTAATCGCGGTCATGAAGCAGCGCGTACGCCTGCGCGGCTTTCATTAATGAGATTGAACCGCGCGGACTTACGCCCAGATGTACGGACGGATGCCGGCGGGTATGCTGAGTAATGCCGACGATATACGCTTTAATTCCATCATCCACCCGCACCTGCTCCAATTTTTGCTGAAGGCTGATAAACTGTTCTTTAGAAATGACGGGCTCGATTGTTTCAAGCGGATTGCGCCCTTCCTGCAAAGACAGAACTTGAAGCTCTTCCTCGGCAGTCGGATAGCCCATGCGCAGCTTAAATAAAAACCGGTCAAGCTGGGCTTCGGGAAGCGGATACGTTCCTTCATATTCAACCGGGTTTTGTGTGGCCATGACGAAAAACGGCTCAGCCAGCCGCATTGTCTTTCCGTCAATCGTGACATTCCCTTCCTCCATTGCCTCAAGCAGGGAAGACTGCGTTTTTGGAGAGGTTCTGTTAATTTCATCAGCCAGCACGATATTCCCCATGATCGGTCCAGGGCGGTATTCAAATTCCATCGTTTTCGTATTATAAATAGAGACACCCGTCACATCTGACGGCAGAAGATCCGGCGTGAACTGAATCCTCTTAAAGTCAGCTCCGATCAGCTTGGCCAAAGCGCGGACCATCATCGTTTTTCCGACTCCCGGCACGTCTTCCAGCAGCACATGCCCTTTTGCGAGAATGGCGGCCAGACTGAGTATGGCGATATCCCGTTTTCCTATGATGATGTTTTCAATATGCTCAACGGCTTTCTCCAGCAGCGGATGCAGCTCTTCTTTATAAGCCATTCTTCTCCTCCTAGTCATCTCTCAAATTTCAATTATCGTAACCTAACTTTACCACAAAATATAAACAGTATAAAAAAACGTTTCCAGCGAATTGTTTCCAGTCTAAAAAAGGAAAAAGCTCCCTTTAGAAAGGAAGCTTTATTTCAGCTGGAGGGGCTCCATATGAACGTGTGAATGGTCAATGGCATGTTCATCTTTCATCTTGCGTTCTACCTCATTTGCGATCTCATGACTCTCTTTAATGTTCAGATCTGACGGCACTTCAATGACGACATCAATATGAACGGAGCTGCCCAGATATCTCGCTTTAATATCTTTTAAACGGCTGACGCCCGCAATCTGTTCAATCGTCTTTTTATAATCAGAAATATGTTTGACATCAAAACCGTCAGTCAGCGAATGAGAGGATTCCTTAAAAATATCCCACGCGGTTTTGCAGATGATCAACCCGATGATAAACGCGGTAACCGTATCCACCCAAGCCAAATGGAACTGTGAAGCAAAAATTCCGATAAACGTGCCGATACTGACGAGCGCATCTGATTTATTATCAGCGGCCGCAGCTGAAAGCGCCTGGCTGTTTACCTTTTTCGCAAGCCCTTTCGTATAGCGGTAGACCATCAGCATCACGACGGCGCTCCCCGCGGCCGTCCAGGCGGCTATCATATCCGGTGTTTCCTCTTTAACGGAAAAAATAGATTGCGCGGCGCTGAACAGCACTTGCATTCCGACAAGCATCATAATAATGGAAGCGATGAGTGACGCGACGGTCTCCGCCCGAAAATGGCCGTAAGGATGATCTTCGTCAGGAGGTTTCTGAGAGATGCGCAAACCGATGAAAACAGCCGCAGATGCCACGATATCAGTCGTATTATTTAAACCGTCGGCCTGAAGCGCTTCTGAGTGAAACAAATAACCGATCACAAGCTTCACAGCCGACAATGCCGCATATGCGCCAATACTGACAATCGCTCCGGTTTCGCCTTTTTTCAATTCATGATATCTCTCCACTGAAAATCCTCCTTCCCGTTCAATTTTTCCTTCATTATCATACAAAGCGAGGACACAGTGGGTCTATAGAAACATGATTCACTTTCCACAGAAAAATAGTAAGCATAGAACATTTATGCACTCAGGAAACTTATTTTCATTCACAAAACCCCTCTCATCCCAATCGTATCAAGGATTCTCGCCAACCCACGTTCATGGAATTATTTTCAAAACCAATAAAACACAGAAATAACAGAAAATTATTTCTTTTCCTTCCGGCACCTTCTGCTGTACGGATGAGAAAAAAATGTCATATTTTCTTACATCATTTTCAACTGTCTGTGGCATTTATGATAGAATAATACTTGTCGGAATATTCAGCATAAACAAACCAAAGGAGGCAAAGAATGAATCAGCCTAACTCTTTATCTAAGGGATTAAAAACCCGGCATATGACTATGATTTCAATTGCCGGCGTGATCGGCGCCGGATTATTTGTCGGAAGCGGATCCGTCATTCATTCCACCGGACCCGGAGCGATTGTCTCCTACGCTTTAGCAGGATTATTAGTGATTTTTATTATGAGAATGCTGGGGGAAATGTCCTCCGTCAACCCGACAAGCGGTTCGTTTTCACAGTACGCGCATGATGCCATCGGTCCTTGGGCCGGTTTTACGATCGGATGGCTGTATTGGTTTTTCTGGGTCATCGTCATTGCCATTGAAGCCATTGCAGGCGCCGGAATCATACAGTACTGGTTCCCGGGCATTCCGTTATGGCTGACGAGTCTGCTTCTGACCGTGCTGTTAACACTGACGAATATTTATTCAGTTAAATCGTTCGGCGAATTTGAATACTGGCTTTCCTTAGTGAAGGTAGCGACGATCGTTGTCTTCTTAATCGCAGGATTTGCGTTCATTTTCGGAATCGTCCCCGGCAGCAAACCGGTCGGGCTGGAAAATCTGGCGGGACACGGCGGATTTTTCCCTAAAGGTCCAAGTTCCGTTCTGCTCGGCATCGTCGTTGTCATTTTTTCTTTCATGGGATCTGAAATCGTCGCAATCGCAGCGGGAGAAACGTCAAATCCGGTCGAATCCGTCACAAAGGCGACCCGCTCAGTCGTTTGGCGGATCATTATTTTTTACGTCGGCTCCATTGCGGTTGTGGTCACACTGCTGCCGTGGGATTCAGCCAATATTTTGGAAAGCCCCTTCGTTGCCGTTTTGAGCCATATCGGGGTTCCCGCAGCCGCTCAAATCATGAATTTCATCGTCCTGACAGCCGTTCTGTCCTGCCTGAACTCCGGGCTTTATACGACGTCACGGATGCTGTATTCACTGGCAGAGCGAAATGAAGCGCCGCGGCGTTTTATGAAACTGAGCAAAAGAGGCGTACCGGTTCAAGCCATTATCGCCGGCACCTTTTTCTCCTATATTGCCGTTGTTATGAACTACTTTTCTCCCGACTCCGTATTTTTGTTCCTGGTCAATTCATCAGGGGCGATCGCACTGCTCGTCTATCTCGTCATCGCCGTCTCACATCTGAGAATGAGAAAGAAAATCGAACGGACAAACCCTGAATCTCTTAAAATCAAAATGTGGTTTTATCCGTACTTAACCTACCTGACGATCATCGCCATTTGCGCCATCTTGTTATCTATGCTGTTTATCAGTTCAATGCGGTCTGAATTTCTACTGACAGGATTTATTACTCTGCTGGTACTTGCCTCATATGTATTCCGCAAAAAACAAAAACCGAAAGAGAGCGCTTCCGAAAGCCGGATTGCGCAATAACCGCAAACACCCCCCTCAAAAAAGGGCGGGTGTTTTTTTAACCAACCTGTTCAAGGCAGCATTAACTGTAGTACAGGATTTCAATAAATGATAAGGACAGGATGAAAAATGGCTCTAGAAAAATTTGCAGATGAACTGCCGATTATCGAAACACTCCAGCCGCAGAAGAAATCAGACGGCAGCACGTATTATGAAGTCACCATGAAGGAATGCTTTCACAAGCTGCACCGCGATCTCCCGCCGACCCGGCTGTGGGGGTATAACGGTTTATTTCCGGGCCCCACGATCGACGTGAACCAAGATGAAAACGTCTATATTAAATGGATGAATGACCTTCCGGATAAGCATTTTCTGCCCGTGGATCATACCATTCACCATTCAGAAAGCGGCCATCAGGAACCCGATGTCAAAACCGTCGTCCATTTACACGGAGGAGCAACGCCGCCGGACAGCGACGGCTACCCGGAAGCATGGTTCACAAAGGATTTTAAGGAAACGGGTCCTTATTTTGAGAGAGAGGTATACCATTATCCAAACAAACAGCGCGGGGCTCTGTTATGGTATCACGATCACGCCATGGCGATTACGAGGCTCAATGTGTACGCCGGGCTTGCCGGGATGTATATCATTCGCGAGCGAAAAGAAAAGCAGCTGAAGCTTCCCTCCGGAGAGTATGACGTACCGCTTATGATTTTGGACCGCACATTAAATGACGACGGTTCCTTGTCTTACCCGAGCGGACCTGCTAACCCTTCCGAAACGCTGCCCGACCCTTCCATCGTCCCGTTTTTTTGCGGAAATACCATTCTCGTCAATGGTAAAGCGTGGCCGTATATGGAAGTTGAACCGCGGACATATCGTTTCCGCATCCTTAATGCCTCCAATACGAGAACATTTTCTCTCTCGCTCAATAACGGCGGGAAGTTTATTCAAATCGGTTCTGACGGCGGATTGCTTCCCCGCTCTGTCAAAACACAATCTATCAGCTTAGCCCCGGCAGAGCGGTATGATGTGCTCATCGATTTCTCCGCCTTTGACGGAGAACATATCATTTTAACGAACGGCACCGGCTGCGGGGGCGACGCCGATCCGGATACAGACGCCAATGTGATGCAATTCCGCGTCACAAAACCGCTGAAGGGAGCAGACACAAGCCGGAAGCCTAAATATCTTTCAACAATGCCTAATGTGACATCAAAGAGAATACACAATATCAGGACGCTTAAACTCACAAATACGCAAGACAAATACGGCCGGCCCGTTTTGACGCTGAATAACAAGCGATGGCATGATCCTGTGACAGAAGCGCCGAAGCTCGGCACAACGGAAATCTGGTCGATTATCAATCCGATGGGGGGAACCCATCCGATACACCTGCACCTTGTTTCCTTCCAAATCCTTGACCGGCGTCCTTTTGACTTAGAGCGTTATAACAAATTCGGCGACATTGTGTATACAGGCCCCGCCGTCCCGCCTCCTCCAAGTGAAAAAGGCTGGAAAGATACCGTGCAGGCGCACTCGGGAGAGGTCATCAGAATCGCGGCGACCTTCGCTCCTTACAGCGGACGCTACGTATGGCACTGTCATATTTTAGAACATGAAGATTACGACATGATGAGACCGATGGACGTCACGGATAAGCAGTAAACAAATATCACCCCTTTTAGAGAAGGGGCTTTTTTATTTATCCAAAAAGAAAAAATAAGAAGACACTTATTTGCATATACTGTAATAACAGGAAGACGATGCACCCTCATTGGAAATCTGGATAGAAAAAGGAATTAGGAGATTAGGGAAAAGTATGAGACAATGAAGGAGTGCACGAAAATTCATAAGGGAAGAAGTGACTTTATGTCTTACTACAACAAACGTAATCAGGAACCGCTGCCTAAAGAAGATGTCAGTACGTGGGAATGCACAAAAGAGGACTGTATCGGCTGGAGCAGAAAGAATTTTGCCGGCAGTGATACCCCGACTTGCCCCCTTTGCGGCAGTAAAATGATCGACGGCGTCCGTTCGTTGGTAAATCTCCAAAACAATAACCAAACGGCATCAAGTTAGACCTCCCTTTTACGAGTCTCAACATAGAGAAGGCCTCCATGTCTCATGAGAGGCCTTTGCGTTATCATGTCCTTTTATGATGCAAAGGAGCATTGAACATGAAAAACGATCGGCAGCAGAAAGATCTGAAGGAAATGGCAAAACGGCGGAAAATGAACCTTGCCGCACAGTCATTCATCGAAACGTTCCATTTTGCCGTTCCGCTTCTCCGTTTTTTCAAATGGTTCGCCTCAGCCGCAGCCAGCTTTGTTCATTAAAAAACACCCAGCGGGCGCTGAGTGTTTTTTTCATGATTGGATGACGGAAAAACTGTTGATAATGCCGTTGTCATTTTCCCAGACTTTTTCGCATTTTTTCGTATCCAAATGATAAGCATAAATGGTCCGGACCTTCGCATTCCGCCCCGTTTCATCCTTCAGACGCTTAGCGCCTTTTGCTTCCGCCATGAAATAAATGATGCTGCCGTCTTTAGAAAACTGAGGCTGGGCATCAATCAGCGGAGCGAAGTCCTTCCCGTTTGAGATAATCGTTTCATCTTTTTTCGTTTTGACATTCATCAGACGGATGGACGCTTTTTGTTCCGTCCCTTTTTGTGTATAAGATGTAAAGACAAGGTTCTTTCCGTCCGGTGACACCGCCACGTCGCTGATAAACTGTTCAAGGTTTGTCAAATCCTGAAGGTGTTCGCCCGCTCCTGCTGCAAACCGGATATTCGTCGGTTCAGGGTCAATCCCCTTCTCATTTGCCTCATCCGTTTTTTGATAATCCTCTTTCACGGAATAATGCAGAAGCGCAAAATCGTTTTGGCTGCGGTTATAAAAGAAGCTGCTCACACTGTCGTCTTTCTCATCGGCGGCGGGATACAGATTTTCATAACGTTTCGTTTTCAAATCAAAAGATGCGAGACGGAAAATATCTTCATCCGCTTTTCCGAGACGGAAATAAATGTGCGTCAGATCCTTTGATAAAAACAGACTGTCAGCGCTTGCCGTTCCTTTATAAAGCACCGTCTTCTGTTTCGTCTTCAGATCAAGCTTATAGAGACGCATCTCATTTTGGTCATTATTCCCGACAAAATAGAGCACCTGATGGGCGTCATCCAGCGCAAACGCCGGATATGCCGAAAGCTTTTCCTCGTACAGCACGCGGCCGTCCTCGTAATATTTCGTCATCAGATCTTTGTCTGTAATGGAAACAAGCAGCTTGTCATGGCCGCCGGAGACAACGGCTTTCCCGCCGCCGTCGCTTTTTCCTTTAATCAGTAAAACGGACGCGATGACCGCCGCCGCCAAAACGGCAGCCAGCAACATCCAGATCCATCGTTTCTTCTTCATTATCAATCTCTCCGTCAATCAGAAAAAGCAAGAATCAGTGTCCTTGCTTTTTAAGATGGTCTATTTTAATAGCTGTAGTGTCCGGATACTCTTCCTTTGCTTAATGGATATCCGAGCGCTTTGAACGCTTTCGGGCTGACATCCAATACGGCATTCGGCAGACGGCCTACATCATTTTTGTATACGGTGATAACCTTTTTCGGTTTTGCTTTCGCATAAGCTCTGATTTTCGTTCCGTTTCTCGGAACGTCAAATCCTAATTTTGTCGCGCAATCCCAGTGCCCCAGTTTTTTACCGGAAGATCCTTTTTTACCGACTCCATTATACCATGTAATATTTCCGTTCACTTTTTTAGCACTTGCATCAGAAGAGTAACTGATCGCTCCCAGCGTGCTTCCTGCTAAAATCAATAAGGCTAAGAATAACTTCTTCAAGCTTTCGTCCTCCTGATTCTTTATTCTAGGCAAAATTATACACCAAGAAGACGATTATAATATTTCAATCACTTTACATGTTCATTACAACGTGATGAGACACGCACATAACGACGGCACAATTTCCCGTTCTATATAATTCCATGGTAAATTATACTACAAAATTTAATTCATTAGCGTTATAATATTCATAGAGTATTTCTGCATTCAATATGGACTTTTTATAAGGCCTATTGATAGTTGCATAATATGATATATTTTGAGAAAAATCAGGCTTTAGGAAGCAGGCACTTTATTCCTTTTAACCGTGGTTCATATTGATCATGTACCTATACTCGTTTCAATCAGACTAGGAGTGATAATCAATGAAAGCGGCAAGATGGCACAATCAAAAAGACATTCGAATCGAAAACATTGATGAACCTAAAGCAGAACCGGGTAAAGTCAAAATTAAAGTCAAATGGTGCGGGATTTGCGGAAGCGACCTTCATGAATATTTGGGAGGCCCGATCTTTATTCCGGTCGGCAAACCTCATCCGTTAACAAACGAAATGGCGCCCGTCACGATGGGTCACGAATTCTCAGGAGAAGTCGTTGAAGTGGGCGAAGGCGTCAAAAATTACAGCGTCGGCGACCGTGTCGTCGTGGAACCGATTTTTGCCACACACGGACATCAGGGAGCCTATAACCTTGATGAACAAATGGGATTCTTAGGCTTAGCTGGAGGCGGCGGCGGATTTTCTGAATATGTATCCGTTGACGAAGAATTGCTGTTTAAGCTTCCTGAAGAGCTTTCTTACGAACAGGGCGCGCTTGTTGAGCCGTCAGCGGTAGCGCTTTACGCCGTCCGCCAAAGCAAATTAAAAGCGGGCGACAAGGCGGCGGTTTTTGGCTGCGGACCGATCGGGCTGCTTGTGATTGAAGCCCTGAAAGCGGCCGGCGCCACAGATATTTACGCGGTTGAACTTTCACCGGAACGTCAGGAAAAAGCGAAAGAACTCGGCGCTATCATCATTGATCCGTCAAAAACGGACGATGTCGTTGAAGAAATCGCTAAACGCACAAACGGCGGCGTTGATGTTTCTTATGAAGTAACAGGCGTTCCTGTCGTTCTCCGCCAGGCGATCCAGTCAACAAACATTGCCGGTGAAACGGTTATCGTCAGCATCTGGGAAAAAGGAGCGGAAATTCATCCGAACGATATCGTCATCAAAGAACGGACCGTAAAAGGCATTATCGGATACCGCGACATCTTCCCTTCCGTTCTTGCATTGATGAAAGAGGGCTACTTCTCAGCAGATAAGCTCGTCACGAAAAAAATCGTGCTCGACGATCTGATTGAAGAAGGCTTCGGCGCTTTAATCAAAGAGAAAAACCAAGTGAAAATCTTAGTCAAACCGAACTAAGTTGTCCCGCTGATACCGGACACATCGGAAAAAGAGCCGTTCTGGCTCTTTTTTTCATCTCTTCGTCTTTCCTTCCTTTTCCTTTTAAAAATGATCCCCTCTGCGCAAACTATTTTTCACCCTGTCCCGTCTATCCTTAGGCAGCAGCCTATGATACGTATTTTTAAAAAAGGAGCCCTTTGAAACAATGAAGAACGAAACAGCCAAAGCGTCGCTTGTGACGTGCATAACTGAGCGCAAGGAAGACTTTTACCGGCTTGCGTACAGTTACGTAAAGAACAAGGATGACGCGTTAGATATTGTTCAGGAATCAATTCAAAAAGCGCTGACATCGGTCGAATCCGTCAAAAACCCCGATGTGATCAAAAGCTGGTTTTATAAAATTTTAGTGCGCACGGCCATTGATTTTCTCCGCAAACAGAAAAAACTGAAAGTGATGGACGATGAAACGATCGAGTTTTTAAGCCGCGGAAAGGAAGATCACTACAAAGACACCGACCTTCACGAAGCGCTTGATGACCTGCCGCATCAATATAAAACCATTATCATTCTGCGTTTCTTTGAAGACCTGAAATTAGAAGAAATCGCGGACATCACGGGGGAAAACATCAACACCGTCAAAACACGCCTTTACAGGGGGCTGAAGCTCATGCGCATTCAGCTGACGAAGGAGGATCTTTCTTAATGGAAAAGAGATTAGAACAATTAAGAGAAGAGTATAAAAGTGTGCCCATTCCTAAGGAACTGGACAGCATTGTCGAAAAAGCCCTTCAGCAGAAACCGAAGAAAAAACGAATCGTGATGTGGCCGACATCCGCGGCAGTCGCTGCGGCCGTCTTATTTACCGCCGTTGTCAATATCAACCCGGATGCCGCACAAGCCATGTCTAAAATCCCCGTCATCGGCAAAGTCGTCCAAGCCATCACATTCACGGAGATGAAGGAAGAAAAGAACCAATCAAGCATTGATGTAAAAACGCCTGCTCTGTCCGGACTTTCCGATCATAAACTCGAGGACAGCATCAACCGGCATTATATGAAAGAAAGCAAAGAGCTGTATCAGGAATTTATGAAGGCGACCTCAAAAAGCAAAAAAGGCCACCTCAGTATTTACAGCGATTATGAAACCGTTACTGACACAGCGGATTTGATCTCAATCCGCCGTGATATCGAAAAAACGCAAGCTTCCTCTTATACGCAAAGCCGTTACATCACGATTGATAAAAAGAATGAGGCCGTGCTTACGTTAAAGAGCTTATTTAAAGATGACCGTTATATTAAAGTCATCAGCGAAAATATTAAAGAACAAATGAAAAAACAGATGAAAGAAGATCCGAATAAAATATACTGGGTCGAAGATAATGATATGTCGGAGCCTTTTAAAGCCATCCGCGCCGACCAGAATTTTTATATTACAGATAAGCACAAACTTGTCATCTCATTTGATGAATACGAAGCGGCACCCGGATATATGGGCGTTACAGAGTTTACAATACCGACCTCCGTCATCTCCAAGCTGCTTGTCGGAGACCGCTACATCAGATAAAGAAAGAAAAAAATCCATGATATCCGCAGATCATGGATTTTTTCTTTCGTCCCGCAACAGCCAAGATGCACAAGGGACCCTTTTCATATATCAGACGCCGGACGGGGGCTGAAAAGTTTAAGAAAATCACAGCATTTCATTCATTTTTTCTGAAACAAAATCCCCTTCCGAATGCGTCTAATTAACGGAACAAATGGAAGACTGTACAGAAATCTGCCATAGCCATCCGCAAAACAGCGAGAATTTCCGCACACATTATTGGAGGAATACCATGTCAGACAAGTCACTGCATCACCGCTATATTCCCGGACTGGATGGACTTCGCGCCTTTGCCGTCCTCGCAGTTATCGCATATCATCTGAATTTTAACTGGGCCGACGGCGGTTTCATTGGTGTTGATATCTTTTTTGTTTTATCGGGGTATTTAATTACATCTATTATATTGCCTGCCCAAGGCAATGCCATCACCCTTGATTTGCGTGATTTTTGGGTGCGCCGGATCAGGCGGCTTCTGCCGGCGGCTTATCTCATGATTATCACGACGGTCATTTGGGTCGTATTGTTTAACAGCGAGCTCCTGCATACCGTACGCGGGGATGCGGTCTCCTCACTTTTTTACATAAGCAATTGGTGGTTTATCTTTCATCAGCTTTCTTATTTCGACAGCTTCGGCTCCCCTTCGCCATTAAAAAACCTTTGGTCGCTGGCGATTGAAGAACAGTTTTATATCATATGGCCCTTCCTGCTGCTTGCGGGAATGTACATATGTAAAACACGGGCCCGGCTTGCGGCCGCGGTCATGTTCCTCGCGTTATGTTCGGCAGTCGTAATGAGTATGATGTATGTGCCCGGCGGAGATCCGAGCCGCGTTTATTACGGGACGGATACCCGCTCATTTGAATTGCTGATCGGCTGCGCTTTAGCTTTAGTGTGGCCGATGAAACGATTATCTTCCAAACGGCTGCCGAGCAGCATGAAACACCTGCTTCACGGGACGGAGCTTGCCGCTTTTGCCGCGCTGCTGCTTTGCGTCTTTTACACGGATGAATATGAACCCTTCCTGTACAAGGGCGGCATGCTTTTGATCAGCATCACCGCAGCGGTTCTTGTCGCATGTTTATGCCATCCGAGCAGCTTTTTGGGACATGTTCTTTCATGGAAGCCGCTTCGCTGGATCGGAACGAGATCATACGGAATCTATCTTTGGCATTACCCGGTTTTCGTACTGAGCACACCCGTGCAGGAAATCGGAAATCCGGTTTATTGGCACTGCGCCGTCAGAATCGGCGCCACTTTCATTCTTGCCGAGCTGTCTTACCATTTCATTGAACAGCCGATCCGCACTGCGGGCTTCCGGCCATTTTTACGCCGCGTGTTTCTGAACCGCTTTTTGGAATGGAAGACGTCCTCTGTCATCAGCAGAATGTCGCTCGGCCTCATTCTTGCCGCCATTCTCGTATTTGCGGGCGGGCTGTCAGGAATAGCCGAAGAGAAAAAACAGCCGCAATGGACGTACGCGCAAAATGATCAGCAAGAAACCGCCGCCTCTTCGCACAAGACGGCCGATCACGATCAACCGGCAAAAGAAGATGACAGCAAGAAAAAACACGGCGGCGAAAAAACGGATACCGCGTCAGACAAAAACAAGAAAGAACCAACAGACAAATCAAATACAAAGAAAAACGAAGAGAAAAAGGAACAGTCATCTCAAAAAACGGCTGATCCAAAACAAACACAGCCTCAGCAAGACGTGCTGGCCATCGGTGACTCGGTGATGCTGGACATTGCGTCATACCTGCGGCAGTCCCTCCCTCATGTCACCATCGACGGAAAGGTAGGAAGACAAGTCTCTCAAGCACTCCAGCTCACTTCGGAATATGCGTCATTTAATCAGCCGAACAAAGCGGTCATCATCGAGTTAGGGACGAACGGCTATTTCACAAACAGCCAAATTGAATCACTGATCAGCTCCTTTTCAAAAGCCGATATCTATCTTGTCAACACACGTGTGCCGCGGCAGTGGGAAAGCAAAGTAAACGAATCATTGCGCCGGCAGGCCGAGTCACGGAAAAATGTGACGCTTGTCGATTGGCACGCAAAAGCATTGCAGCACCCTGAATACTTCACACCGGACGGCGTCCATCTCATACCTGAGGGGTCTAAAGCGCTGACATCCCTCATCGTTCAAACAATGAAATCATGACAAAAAAAAGAGGCCCCAAAAAGGCCTCTTTTTCGTATATCGTCAGGCAAGCTTCTGTCCGCAATTCGGGCAAAAATTCGCGCCTTCCGTTTTCGTTCCGCAGTTCGGACAAAATTTCGGCTTAGCCGCTCCTTCCGAGCCGTTCGCCGGTGCCGTCCCCTGATTCTGCTGACTTTGATTTTGCTGCGGCTGGTTCTGCTGATTTTGGTTCATTTGGTTCATCATTTGATTTGCCGCATTCATTCCCATCATCATGCCCGCCATGTCTGAGGCGGCGCCGCTTCCGCTCATTTTGCCGGATGACATTCCGTCCGTCATGGAAATCTGCTGATAGCGGTTCACATCGCCCACCATGCCGTAAGAAGCGTTTTTCGTAATCATATCCTGAACTTCCTGCGGATAGTTAAAGCTCATAATATTGAAGCCCGTAATCGACATGCCGTCTCCGATCAGCTGCATATCAAGATCTTCTTGAATCCCTTTTCCGATTTCAAAGGAATTCGACTGCAGATTGAACATGTCTTTTCCTTCTCTGGTGATCCATTTCATCAAAAGCTGATCGAGAATAGACGTAATCCGGATTTTAATGTCCTCCACTAAATAGCTGTCTTTGACACCCGCAATCTTATCAATCAATCCGATGTAGTCAATGACCTTGAAGCTAAATGTGCCGTTTGCGCGGATCGGCATACCGCCCGGCATACCTGCCGCCGGAATGTTGATAGCGTTTTTTGTGCCCCACTTCACGGTGAACTCCTTCGTATTCACAAACAGCACTTCAGCCCGCATGCCGCTGTTAAAGCCAAACTTAAACCCTTTTAGTGTAGATAGAAACGGAATGATTTCTGATTCGATATCATAATCGCCGTCATCACGGAAAATCCCTTCAATCTTCCCGTTATATAAAAAGATGGCATCCTGTCCCGGCCGGATGATCAGACGGCTGCCTTTTTTAATTTCACGGTTGTTCCATTTATAGAAAACCATGTCATCTCTGAATTCTTCCCATTCCACCACATTTGCTAACTGATTTCTGAAAAAACCCATGTATGCTCAAATCCTTTACATATAATTTAAAAACTTCCCTTGCTTCCGCTGTAACTCGTGCCGCCCCTCGTGACTCCGCCGTCATTGTCATTATCTTTATCAGGCTTTTTTTCTCTTGTAACGTCGGTTCGGATATATGTGTCGTGCTGGCTCAGCACTTCAGACGTATCGTGGTCCATATACGTGCTGCCGGTGACGGTGACCTTGCCGCCGGAATTGTACACCATCACGGTGACGGCGATTCCGGCCGCGGCTGCGGCAATAATGAGCTGAAACCACCATGTGAGCAGCAGATTGTCAGACTTGTCGTCCGGGCTTTTCCCCATATCTTTATAAGCCATCTTGATGTAGGTCTGAAACGCCTTTTCATAATGGCCTGCGGAAATATCTGACGAGATCGTATTTCTGATCGTATTCAGCCGGCTGCTGTTCAAATACGTCTCCGCCTTTTTATATCCGGAGAGAAATACTTCCCGATCCTTCATATCAATAGTCAATATCGCCGTGCTTCCGCTAAAATGACTGTCATAAAAATCACCGGCGTACTGCTCGATGTCCTTACCGCCCGTTCCGTTTGCGGTAAGAATGATAAAATCGGTATGGCGCTTTGCCCCGAGCTTCCCGGCCAATTCCTCAAGTTTCTTCGTTTCATCCTTCGTTAATAAATGAGCATTGTCATAAACATATTGCTTCTGTTCCGCGGCAGACGCCGATGTATGTAAACCAAAAGACAGCATCAGAAAAAGGACGAAGCAGAAGAGACACGCTTTTTTTATCGATACTTTCATCAAAAACCGCCTCCTATCATAAGTGAGACGAGTCTTAATGCTAAAAACGCACCGGCGGTTATGCCGCCGAACCACGCGGCCACTTTTCCGGCACTGATCGGCGGTTTGCCGACAACCTTGCCCGTCTGCCCGTTCATCGCAAAAATGTGCTCAGCCCGCTCATAGTCGTAGCTGACCATCCAGACCGGAAGCAGTACGTAAAAGCTGCTGATTTTATCGGTCTGAATCTGCTCATCCGTAATGTCAGCCGTCGTATATCCGGAGAAGGTGGATCTGATATAAGAATCAATATAATGGCTGATTTTATCCTTCGCCCGCGGAAAGAGATCGTCATCGGTATAATTGTACTTTTCCGCTATATATCCCGCTAAATAGGCCGTATTAAACTCCTTCAGCTCACTGTATGAGTAAGGCTCCAATTTGTCCATTAATTCATCATTCATTTTTTCTGAAGCGTCGACCGGAATTTTGAGATAATCAAGATTGATATCGCGGTACGCGTTGTAATACTCGGTCTCCGTCACCCGGTATTCTCCATCTTCATAGTGATGCACTCTCGTACAAACGGCATTGACCTGAACCTTGCTGTTTAAATCAAACATCCAAAACGGCACGTACATGCCCGTTATGCTCTTCACCCGATCGGCAGACATAAATCCTTTCGGTGTCAGCCGGCCGTTTCGGCACCACTTTTTAAAAGCGCTCATGGCTTCTTCTTTACTGATCGTAAAAGGAATCACCATCGAAGGCGCGAGATTTCCCGATAATCGGTCGGCGAGAACGGCGGCTCCTCCGCAAAACCCGCACGTCGTGGCCGTCGTTTCCGCCTCAGTCATTAATACCGCACCGCAATTCTCACAGCGGTACTCGTTCGCCTCATTTTCTGAAAATCTCGTCGTTATATACTCTTTTGGCAGGCTCTCAATCTGATCCTGCCGCCCGCAGCTATGACATGTCAGCATGCCGGATGAACTGTCAAAGACCATATCATCGCCGCAGTTCGGGCATTTATAAGAAATGATCATTCTGTTTCTCTCACTTTCTCTTTATATCGGACAAAGCTGCAGCCCGCTGTCTATTGATCTTTACTGAAAAGCATTTTCTGCTTAAGCGCCGCCAATTCATCATCGACACTGCTTTGATTGCTGTCATATTTAGCCGTCAGCTCGTCAATATCGTCTTTCGGAGACGCGTTCAGCTCAGCCATCGCATTGGCATGATCAAGCGCTTGGTTGACCTTGTCTTCCATTCTGCCGAAAGCTGTCATCGATTGGCCCGCATTTGACACAGAGGACCCCAATTTGTTCATTCTCTCCTGCGTTTTTGCCACAGACCACTTCGCTTTGATGGCATTTCTTCGCGACTCAAGCTCTCCGATATCAGCGACAAGCTTGTCATGCATTTTGCGCATTTGAGACGCGTTGGAAGAAGCGAGCTGATAAGCCGTTTGCAGCTCGGTCAGTCTTGATTCAACAGCCGCTTTCCTTTCCAAAAATGTCCGCGCATCGGCTTCATTGCCGGCCTGCAATGCTTTCATCGCATAATTTTCCATCTTTTCGGCATCAGCCTGGCATTCTGTTAACGCTCTTTTCGCCCGCTGTTCCTCAGCCATGACAGAAGCCGTCTCCGCTTTCACTTTTCCTAAATCACTGTTCAGATTCCGCAAATATTGATCAACCATTTTTTCAGGGTTTTCAGCTTTATCCAGCAGCGCATTGATATTGCTTGACATGATGTCTTTAAATCTTCCTAAAATACTCATTTTTCATTTTCCTCCCAAAATTAAATAGTAACAAGTTCATAGTTATCTATACTGTTTTTTTCGAAAAAAGTTTCATTTTCTCATAAATTTATGTATTTTATATGAAAATAGTCTCATTCAGCCCATTTGTGCCGGCGGAAATTCTTTATGACCAGATACAGTGAGAACAAAAAATAAACAAACAGCCCGATCATCAACCCGCTCATTAACGGATAATGTTTCGCAGCATACACAAAGAAATCAAGCTGCGAAATCTGTTCAGGACTTGTAATCGTATCCGTCCCATTCAAAAGCTTTGAAAATTTCGCCGTATCATTCCAATCAAACGAATCAGAAACAAGCTCACTCCCCTGATACCAATTCACAGCGGCGAGACAGAGAAAACAAAAAACAGAAAACGCGCATTGCACAATAAGAAAAACATGTTTCATGAAAAACATTCCTCCGCGGTTCAATATCATGGGCCGTCACACTATACATGACGGCAGCAGCAGAAACTTGGTTTTACTCAGAACTGATAAAAACGTGATTGTATGTACTTCACATCGGTTCAATTTACTGGATGCTTTTCTAAAGTATACCGTATATCGAAAAGGGTTTCAGACCTAAATAAAGAGGATGCTTCCCGAAGTCCGATGACTTTCAAGAAGCATCCTCGATATTTTACAGAGTCACTCCAACCTCTTTTAAGCTCGGCAAAGCATCAATCGCACCGATTTTAGTGCACACGAGCGCCCCCACCTTATTGGCAAATGAGACAATATCACGCAGCTTCGCAAAATCTTCGTCTGCCGTCTGAATCTCATCCGTGCGCGCCAGCTGATACAGCGCCGCGCCGACAAACGCATCTCCCGCTCCCGTTGAGTCTATTGATGTCACCGGAATGCTCGGAATGATGTCAATATCCTTCCCATTTGAAAGAAGGGTACCGCTTTTCCCGAGTGTCACCGCAACAATGCCGGCCCCGAGCTCATGAAGAACCGCAACACCTTCTTTATGATCCTTCGCACCGCTGATGATCTCAAGCTCTTCGTCACTGACTTTCACAAAATCACTTACGGCAACGGCTTTTTTTGCGGTGTTTATAAACTCTGAAACTCTTCCTTTCAATAAATCCTCACGGTAGTTAGGATCGAAGGAAATAAACTGTCCATTGTCTTTCGCAATCGACATCAGCCGTAAATAGGCTGAGCAAAACGGATCAGATAACAATGCCGTCGCTGACCCGAAATGAAGGATTTTGGCATCGTTTACCTTTTCCAGATCAATATCATCCAGCGTGAACAAAGCGTCCGCTCCTCTGTTAAACACAAAGTCGCGCTCCCCATTTTGTTTTAATGAAACAAACGCAAGCGTTGTAGGCGCTTTCTCATCCATGACGAGCATAGAGGTATCGACATGTGCGGCGTCCAATGTCTGCTTCAGAAAATACCCGAACGGATCTTTGCCTGTTTTTCCGCTGAAAGCCGCGTCTCCGCCCAGCTTAGCAATGGCTGCCGACACATTCGCCGGTGCGCCGCCGGCACTTTTTAAGAAATTGCGTCCTTCCGTCAAATCAACATCCACATCGGTACAAAAGAAATCAATTAACAATTCTCCAATACAAATAACAGATTGGCTTCCCACATTATCACACTCATTTATCAATTCTCGATTATAGTTTCAGTATAGTGCTTTCTGTCATAAATACAACCGTTTACATAGAATATTTTAAATTTTACGTATACTTATCTGGCAGCCCTTTGCTCCAGATCAGACATCATCTGCTGATATTTTTTTTCAGTTAAAGGATAAAAAGAAATAAGAATAATAGACAGCAGAATGAACAATCCCGGGATGAGCGCATTCATATTTTTAATCGCATTCAATGACGAGGCCGTCTGATCGGTATTCGCGGCATATCCGGCGATTCCGAGATAAACGGCCGAAAATGACCCGGCTAACGCAACTCCGAGCTTATTGATGAAACTCATGCTCGAAATCACCACGCCATCAGCCCGGACTCCGGTTTTCCATTCCGCATAATCGACACAATCGGCAACCATTCCCCAAGCAAGCGTATTTAAAGGCGTCGTAAAAAATCCCGAAACGAAAAGCCAAAAGAAAATAAGCGGCAGCGAAGAATACGATGTAAACTGAAGGCCCGCATAAGAAATCAGCGATAGCGCCGCCGTGATGATCATAACCTGCTTCCGGCCCCGCTTCTCAGAAAAGAAAGGAATAAACAGATTGCTGATCAGCGCTGCGCCGAAAAACAACACGGTTCCTAAAAATACAAATTCCTTATGGCTGACGTTATACGTAAAATAGTACACCATCGTGCTGAGCTTAATGTTAAACCCAATCGCAAACGCCAAAAATGCAGAAACCAAAATGAGCAAAGGCTTGTTTCGGAACAAAACGGACAACGTTTTTTTCATTCCTTGTTTTTTTCTTTTTTCAGGCTGAATCCGTTCCCGCACAGTAAAGAAACTGAACAGATTCAACGCGATGCTCACCGCCGCATAGATAAGCGCCGTCATCTGAAATCCGAACGCCTGATCTTTCCCGCCGATGGCGTCCGCAAGCGGTGTCGCACAGGAAATCGATAACAGAATTCCGATATAAACCAAAATCATCCGGGTCGTCGTCAGAACCGTCCGTTCCTCCACGGAATTCGTCATCCGACCCGTTAAGCTGTTGACCGGAATCGTCTGCATGCTGAAGGACATCCCAAGCAGAATATAAGTGATGTACGCATAAACCATGTTCCCCGTCTCGCCGAAATGAGGGGTCGTAAAGCATAAAAACGTAAATAGCGCAAAAGGAAACGCCACCCACAAAAGATACGGCCTTGCCTTTCCCCACTTTGTATTCGTCTTGTCTAGAATCACGCCCATAATCGGGTCAAAAATAGCGTCCAGCACCCTTACGATAAGAAACAAAGCTGCGATGACCGCAGGCTTAATGCCGCCGACGTCTGTATAGTAGAATAATAAGTATGCGTTTACAAACTGAAAGATAATATTGTACGACATATCGCCGAATCCGTAGCCGATCCGTTCCATCCAGGACAGGCCGCGATGTTTCGTCTTTACTGCCGCTGCTTTTTCTGTTTCAATCATCATTTCCCACCCCAAGAATCCGTTTTCATTTTTGATAAGCAAGAGGGAGAATGCAAAGATCCTCCCCGTTCACTCAGCGATTTGGATACACCATCACTTTTAAGCATTCATTTTTGTATTGAAAGGCCCGTTCCATCGCCTCTTGCGTCTGCTCCAGCGGATATTGGTCCGTTACAAGATGCTTCGTGTCCACAATGCCGGAAGCGAGAAATTCAATTCCCTTCGGATACGTATTCGCATAACGGAAGATTCCGTATATATCAATCTCGTTATCTGCAATAAACGGCACATTGAGCGGGATCTCGTTCTGAGAAGGCAAACCGACAATCGCCAGTTTTCCGCCCCGGCGCACGGAAGCCAGTGCGGATTGCAATGCCGCCGGATTCCCCGCTGTTTCCCAGGCAGCATCAACGCCTCTGCCATTCGTGATCGTTTTGATTTCTTCACCGGCATCCTGTTCCCGGACATTGATGACATGCGTCGCGCCCATTTTTTTCGCGGCATCTAACCGCAGCGGCTCCAAGTCGGTCACAATGATTGTGCCTGCCCCGTATGCTTTCGCGGCCGCAACGGCCATCAGCCCCACAGGGCCCATTCCCATGATCGCAACCGTAGAACCGGGCTGGAGCTTCGTTCTCGCGGCCGCATGAATGCCGACAGAAAACGGTTCAATCAAAGCCGCATCTTCATAGGATAGTGAATCCGGAATTGAAAAAACAAAGTCCTGACGCATTTTAATATATTGGACAAACGCGCCGTCAACCGGCGGTGTCGCTAAAAACTGTACATCCGGACAAAGATTATAACGCCCTTCCTTGCACGCCTCACAGCGTCCGCACGTGACACCGGGTTCGACAGCGACCCGGTCTCCTATTTTAAATTGATCGACTGACGATCCGACGGCGGCTATTTCTCCCGCGCATTCATGACCGAGGATAAATGGTTTTTCCACTACATAATTGCCTATTCTGCCATTTGTATAGTAATGCAGATCAGATCCGCAAATTCCGACAGCCATCACCTTAATCAACACTTCATCATGATTGATGTCAGGCACGGGCAATGTTTCGATTTTGATTTCTCTCGTGTTGTGCATAACCGCCGCTTTCATATTTTGAGGCACTGTGTGAGTCATTTGGCAAAATCCTTTCTCTGCTTTGAAATGTAAGTGCATACATTTTTGTTTTCTCTATTACTGCCCCTATTTTATCTGCTTTTCCATACGTACAACAGCCTTTCCTGCTGTATAAAAGGACAGCCGCACTGTACTTTTTATTTTTTCATATACAAAAAACACTGAATTGATAAAATAGTACTAATAGGAGGTGCAGGCTAATGGCTGAACTTGAAAACCGGACACATTTTGCAGAACTGCTGGCACCTGCCGTCAAATCGCTGAAACTTCATCCTGATTATAAAGTCAGAAGGAAAAAGAACGAAAAAACAGGACAGTCTTATATAGATCAAATCGCACTCCGATTAGGCGTTTCCTCTAACACGATCAAAAGCTGGATCGGACAGATGGGCGGAAACTACATTCCCGGACGAATTGACGACGGAAAGCTGTTCGGCATGATCTGGATCATTATAGAAAAGACTGATATGGATTCTGAATGGCTGACCGATCTTCTGGAAACCACCACCATACCCGTCATCAAACCCGCATTGCCCGTTTGGACGGCGTCTTGTCTAAAAAAAGCAAAAATACTCCGGAAAGACGGATCATTCGGAGCGCCGAGTGATGAAGATGTTGAAAAAGCAGTAAAGCGGCTGTTTCATGACAGACCCGGCCACGAAACGAATGCGCTTACAAGAAAGTCCGTCACGCATAACTTACCGTCACGCCGGACGGGGAACTTTATCGGCCGCTGCTTTGATATAGAGGCGATTCGACAATGGATGCTGTCTCCGTCACCGGTCTGTTTAATCACAGGCTGGGCCGGCATGGGGAAAACAACGATCGCTCTTGAAGCAGCCTACCTTTGTGCCGGCAGTTCACCAGATTGGCCGGCATTCAACAGCATCATCTGGATCAGCGCTGACTGGAAAGGATTGAGCTTCAGCGATTTTTTAAACACGATCGCCTATCAGCTCGGACGCACCGAACAAATCGATAAATCAATCAACGAAAAACGGTTCGTCGTCCGCAATGCATTAGCCGCTCATTCAAATAAAAAACCGGTATTGCTGATCGTTGACAGCATCGATACAGCGGAACGTGACATTCACGAATTTATCATCGGCCTTCCGCAAGGCGTAAAAGTCCTCCTTACGGCACGGGAAAACGTAAAACAGACTTACCGGGACGGCCTCGGGGAACTGGCGGCCATCCAGCTGAGCGGCCTTGAACAAACAGATGCCCTTGAATTTTTTCAGCAAGAAGTGCACCGCTGTCTGCAAACATGCAACCTCCCGCAAAAACGGGAAAAGCTGGAGCAGCTGCTGGAGCTATCGCCTGACCTTAAGAATGAATTCATCTCGGCAGCCGCCGGCAACCCGAAGGCCATGGCACTGAGCATCGCTTACATGTCAGACGACGACATCCCCGCTCCGCAGCTCATTCAAGAACTTAAACAAGCAGGCTACTCATTATTGGAATTGTTTGAGGTTCTCTTTGGCCGCACATGGGACAGATGTCATGAAGACACACGAAAACTATGGCAGACGCTTTGCTTTTTCGCTAAGCCTCCTGATGAAAAAAGCTTGGCTCAAGCGGCCGGATTAAATGTCTGGCGGTTTCATTACGCGATTGAGCAAATGCGGTCATATGCTTTAATACAGCCGGAACGAAGCGCAGGAAGAATTCAATATGCAGCCCATCAAACCGTTGTCGCTTACGGAGAGCAGCACTTATCCGAAAATCACGAATTTGCAAAAGAAGCCCGCAGCCGCTGGGCGCATTATTATATTGATTATGCGGAAACCCATATAAAGCGGGAACAGCCCAATTCCGTCTATTGGAGCTACTTGCTGGGACGGAATTTAGAGCAAATGAAAAAGGAATGGCCGAATATCCTAAAGGTCATCGAATGGTCAAGCGAAACCGGACAACATGACATCCTGATCGAACTCATCACCCGCATCAGCCATTTTCTAAGCAGAATCAACCTGCCCCTGCGAATCGAATACGGATTAAAAGCCGCTGATGCCGCCCGTCAATCAGGCGAACACACGCGGGAAGCTTACTTTCGGATCGACACGGCAGGCTGGGCGCTGATGGAAGTCAACGATTCAGAAGGAGCTCTCAGGCAAATAGAAGCCGGCCTGAAGATACTCGAACAATCAGGCGCACCGGATCACGACGACTTGAGGGTATGGGGAACCGCCCTGCAATCGAGGCTGCTGTTAAAAATCGGAGAATCGGACAAAGCGGCAGCAATGCTGGACGGCATCAAAGATCAGCCCGTCTCCCCCATTATCCGGCACAGGGTTCTTCTGGTCCGCGGCGACCTGAGTTTCACCCGCTCTCACTACGAAGAAGCCATCACATTATACGAAGCGGCAAACACAACCAGCGCCGCATACGGCGGCGAAAAAACGATAGAAGCCTATTTCAACCTCGGCATGGCTTACGTGAAGTGTGATCAGCTCAAAAAAGCGGAAAAAGCCTTTGAACAAATGCTCTATGACAAACATAACGCCAATCAAGTTGAGTTGATCTATTACTATTACGGAATGGCACAGCTCTTGTACCGAAAAGGAGAGAAAACGAAAGCGATGGAATCGAATCAAAAGGCGATTCGTTTGATTGATTCGTGGGAGCCTGGGATTGGGATTCGGGGTGAGGTGGAGCAGCTGGGGATGATGCTTGAAGGAAAGGTGAAATCATATTGTAGCTAGGAAAGCCTGAGGTCAATCTTAGACAAACGATCTCATACCTTCTCTATTTATAAATAAATCAGGCCTGATCAGTTGAGTAAACTGATCAGGCCTTTCTGATAGAACGCTATGGGCATTTCAGATGAATTCAATGGTCAAACCCTTGGTATATCAGGGGTTAACCGTTGAATGCGCCCATATTTCCTCAACTCTGTAACATCTTTTTCGTGAATTAAGGATTGTAATTTAGGATGCGTCATTATTGAATTTTTTACTCACTAAAATGTGATATCTTTAATGAGAATTAACGAAGTAACACGAGGTTATGTTACCTTCTGTTACTCCATTTCTATTACTAAAATTCTAGTCTTTGTTTTGAAAATAAACCTTTATTCGGCGTGATTATGATGTTGTATCTAAATCTGAAAGGAGATTTAAAATCTTCTCCTCACTTAACTGACGTTTATAAGTAACATTTACGCCATCTTCATTAAGTGTATTAAAGAACTTCTTACTAGCTTCGATTTTATAATCTTCAACTTGCCTTAGTTCAGCCTCTTTGTCAACGCCCTTACTCTCAATAATTAAGTTCATTGACTGATTACCACTCTTATCTGTCAGCACATACATAAAATCTGGACTTGTCGTACCTCCAAAGTACATTGGTACTCTGATAGATCGTCGAGGTATCTTTCCAAACACTTCTACACGGTCAATATTTGAGTATTCAATATTTTCTACTTCAATTTTCGAATCATACACAAAACGGTCATAAAGATATTGTTCAGGTAAAGGGTTATTAGATTTGAATACTCCAATGTCAGCTTGGGCGACTATATCTTTTGGTGTACCATCATCATTAGTTAGTGCAGTCTGTCCGTTCACATCACTCAACTTACGGTACGTGTATCCTGATGCAAACTCACGTATAAACCAGCATTCAAAATTAGAAACGAACATTTGAATGGAACGGTTTGTTGGATAAATCTCTTGGCTAGTTTCTTTGTGGAATCGAACGATTTCTTGGTGTAATAAAGAAAGCGGAAGACAAGTCCGATTATTTATTTTCTTCAAAAATTCTCCATAGGCTATTTTTACTTCAAGAACAGTAAATTCACCCTCATGTTCTTTTTCTAAGATAATTGAATTACCATCAGATGTAATTGTTTTCTTTTGAAATGAAGAAATTTCATGTTTAAATAAATCTGATGATAAACTTGCTCTAATTCCTTGACGGAGTAAATCTTCGGAAACATTCTGAAAGTCTACCATGTAATTTTTATTAATATCATTCCATAAGTTTTTGATCTTTGCAAAGTTCTCCTTACGGATTTGCACATCTTTTGGCTTTCCATTCATTATCTTACCTGATTTTAGGCCTACTTTAAAGTCAGGATATTCTCTGTAGAAAGCATGGCGGTTTCCTTCAATTACATTATAATCTTCATCGATATATTCATTTGCCATTAGTATACCTGCTAATATAGCTGTTTTTTTGCCTAATTTCTCCGCGAATTTATCCAATAAACCTTTAATATTCGTGAAGTTTGCAACACCTTCGTTAATTTCATCATATAAGTGGTCTGCAAATTCGCTTTCTGTATGATCAACAAGATAGTTTAAAAAAAATGATTCTTCACCCGCAATCGCCCGCACACCAAACTCATTTACTGGTAAACGTAAGCCACGCCCCACTTCTTGAATTTTCGAGTTCTCACTTCCTGAGCTCCGAAGTTTTGCGATTGTAAAAATGTTTGGGTTGTCCCAACCTTCACGTAACGTCCATTTTGAAAAGATGAAACGACGAACGTTCCAGCTTCCGTCTTCATTCTTGAAGGACAACAATTTATTTTTATCGCGTAAAATCTCGTCTACTTCTTTTTGGATATCCTCCTCTTTGGTTGAATTGTCCTGAGAGAAGTATCCACCATTTGTACCTCGAATATCTGCAAGACTGGCTTTCAAGAACTGCACATATTCTTGTTCAACATATCGCAAGTTTTCTTTGCTCTCATATTTATTTATAAGACTCTTAACTTTTAGAGTTAATGTTTCTTGGAAGTATTTTCTCAACTTTCCATCTGAGCCATCCTTAAGACGATAACTTTCAGGCGAATCAATAAAGAATAGAGTTAATGACTTATATCTAGGGGATTTAGAAATGAAATTCTCTTGTTCTTTTTGCAAATGTAATTCAATTGCTTGATTCACCATCAATTCTTGATAGCTTGTCGTAAATACCCCGGCAATTAAAGCATCACGAACTGCCAATACTTTTTCATTATCTAGACGAATACCAACCCTATCATTGAGTTCTTCCTGCTTACCTATATCTTGTATGTATAAACTCCCGAAAGACTCATTAAGTCTACTTAAACTTTCACCAATATCAATATCGTACTCCGCTTTTGTCTGCTCATTTCGGAAACGCGCTTTTTTAGGACGTTTAGAAGTTATACTTACAAGAGTAAAACGGGTTTTATTTGGATTCTCGAACTCCGGATAGTAGACAGAAACCCCTTTAACAAGGTCGCGATTAAAGGCATCTATGGATGTTAAGTTATAGACTAAGTTATCGTAATCCCTTGTCTTGTCTTTTTTTATAGGATACGTTGCACCAAAACGTACAATGGCCAATGGCTTCAAATAATCTTGGATGAAACTCCACGACTGATTAGAACGGTCAAACTTATGAGGTTCATCTAAAATTACAATTGGCCGTGTTTTAGCTAATGCATCAATAGGTCGGTTAGTCCCATCTAACATTGTTTGGTCATAGTCATTACGGTATAAGGTTGAATATTTTCCCGTCTTTAGCATACTCATTCCAGCCAAAAAACAAAATATGCTATTTTTCGTAAAAGCATCGCCATCACAGAATTCATTTACTGATCGTGGTGGATAACGTCGACCTTTATTATTTTGTTTTTGGGGGTCTAGAACAGATAATTTTAATTCTGTATTAGAAAATTCTTCATAATGCTTCACATGTTCCTTAAATTCCCCAGACTGCAAAAAAGCTCTTGTGCCTTCTTTTATAGGAACAGTAGGAGAAATAATAATGAATTTATTAAATCCATATTCACGATTTAATTCCAACATCAAGCGTGAATAAACGTAAGTTTTTCCAGTTCCAGTTTCCATCTTAACGTCAACACCAAGAGGGACATCGCCTTTTGGAATCTCCGACAGAGAGGATGTACGCAAAACAGAATCAATCTTGTTTCTTTCTTGGATTACATGAACATTTTGTTTAATAATCTGACGAGTAAAATCATCCTTTAGATTAAAAATTGGATTCGCCGTAGACGTTTCACGTGATAGCGGGACATTTTGAAATATATCTACAACGGATTTCAAAGCCTCGAGTTGGTAATCCAATTCTTGTAATTGCACCTTTATTCCACCCTCTTTTCCAACGAAATACCTTTGCGAGTGCGCAAAGCAATGTCCAATTCACGCAACTCATCAAAGCGCATAGATGGGATAAACGCAGTTACATTTCGCACATTTAGTGTTTTATTGTCAATCATCTTTAACAACTCAATTACGTTATCTGAAGTGAGACCTTCTTGAATCAGATATACACGTTTGCCGTAGCAATAAGCAATATAATTACCTAATTTGACTTCATCAGCTTTAGCTAATCGTCCATATCCGTCACGAAGCAACCATGTAGCAAGTAGCGTTTGAATTCCATCAATACCTTTATAATCATATTTAGCGACGGAATCTTCTTCTATTCCGAATGATATTTGTTCTTCTATTTCTAAAGAAAAATCGATAACCCGATCCAATGACAAAATAGGTGCCTTACGAACTTCGAATGTTTGGAAACCATAATCAATATTTTCATAGGTATTTTCTTTAATTTTTTTGGCTGCTAAACGGATGCGTTTGCGACCTAATTCATCTAAGGTACGATAACCATCTTTATATGCAAGTTTGTCTTCAGGTATCTCTTCTGGGAGTTGAACCATAATGTATTGACGATTTAAATGGTCTTTCGCATTCATTTGCATAACTGCATCAGCTGTTGTAGCGGAACCGGAAAAGTAATCTAGAATCAGCATATCTTTCTTTGCAGGCGCTATTTCCAACACACGCTCTAATAAACTAATAGGTTTTGGAGTTTCAAAATATTCACTCGTACTAAAATATCCTTCCAATTCTCGACTTGCACGAAAAGAAGTGTAAGCTTTATTCTGCCATAACGTTTTTTGAGGCACTGTTTCACTCCGTTTTTTTTGGTAAATCTGAATTTCTCCTCTATCATTGCGTTTAGCAGTCAAATTATGAAATTCAACACGAGCTTTTTCTCCTTCACCTTTACCCCAACGCCAAACACTTTGAATTCCATTGGCTTTTGCAGGATAAACCTCTTTCCAACCTTCAACAGGTTCCAAAGATAACGGCATAAATCCATCTTCATCAACCACCTCAGAATTAACATAAAATGGATAACACAGATTCTCTCGATTGGTGATGTTGAATTTTTTCGCGTTACGATTGCGTAATCCTTGTAAATCGAAACCACCATATCCGTCAAAGTAATCAAATGTGTTATCAACGTTTGGTACCTCACGTAATTGTACTAACTCAGCATTTTTAGCATAAGCATACAAAGTTTCGTGAGTTTTAGCAAAGTATCCATAACGACGACCTTCAGTCTTAACAATGACAGTATTATTAGCAAGCATATTACTTTCTCCAAATATATCGTCTAATAGTAACTTTAAATTTGTCTGTTCATTATCATCAATACTAACAAACATCACACCGGTATCTCGTAAGAGTTTATACCCTAGTAGTATTCGTGGATACATAAATGTAAGCCATGCTGAGTGGCTACTACGACCATGTAGCTCCAAAATTCGTTGTGCTTTCTCTTCATTGCCGACAATTTCAGTTAACTTTTCTAAACTGAATATGAAGTCGTCATTATAACTAAAACGGTCGCTTCCAGTATTATATGGTGGATCAATATAGATAACGTCTATTTGGTTTTCATACGAGTGGCGCAAGTGTTTTAAGACGTGCAAATTATCCCCGATATAATACGTGTTTTTGCTGTTAAGATCTTGCACAATTTCCTTGTCAGTAAGTGGCGTTATAACCGTATCAGTTTCAGCATCCGCTAGTAATTTTGCATATTCCTTTCCCACAAAGTTTAGAGAGAATGTTTCCATTGAAGACTCTATACCTGCGTTGTTAAGATACTCCTTAAACCGTTCAAATTGGAATGCTCCTTCATGGTCAAAAAATTGTGGATATTGACTTTTTAAAACCCGTAATTTTTCGTGGGATTCAATTTCTGTATTTTTTTCCATTATAATCCCTCCCGTATATAAAATTAGTTTGTTCACCTTCCAAATCCATTGATCTAATGGTTGAATTTTCAATTGAAATAAAAGATTTACCAACATTGTAACGTAAGTAGAAAAATAACGTAAGAGAAGAATAAACAGATTTTCTCTCCTATAGGTATTGATTCTATCAATACATCTACCATATTTATATCTCTATAGACTCAATATTCTCCAATGTATGAATATATCTTAAAAGTCATCGTATTACTGCCCCCATTAGGGAAGTGACTATCCAATGACAATCTGTATTAATTTAAAGCCAATTTAAACAGAAACAAACAAAAAATGCCTAGATAAGTTAGCCTATCCAAGCTCTTATTATAAGGTTTTTAATTTGAATTCCCTTTTGAACCTAAAATGATTTTTTCAAGTTTTAATCCTTATTTCCTTTGCACTTAAAAAGACCTTTTCCAACCATATCTCCTTTAGTTAAGGATCATGGTCTATTTGAAAGAAATTTATGAATTGACCATTTTTTTATCTATCTAATATACCTTTCATCCTAACCGTACAAAGCCTGAATCATATCTTTCGGAGTGATTACCACATAATCCTCACAAAAAGTCTCAAAAGCTAAAAATTGTATAAATGAACTAAACAAGCATAAGTTAGATCCAAAACAAATGAAGATTTTGTTTTTACATGTATTGATGAGGAACTACCCGGTTGCCCGCTTTAAATTAAGAAAATTGAAAATTGTATGCGCGTTTGTTGAAAATAGCAAAATTAAATTCCTAACTTATACTCCATTTATTGCGCCATACCTTTATCAGCACAAGCTGGGATAATTCTTCTGAAAATAATGGAACGTTTAGGGCATAAAGATGAAGATACAACAAAAAATGTTTATTTGTATGTGACTAAAGAGAGGAAAAAAGAGGCTTCCCAAAAGTTCAAAGAACTCATGGAAAACCTCTAAATTAGACCCTTATTCAAGAAAATGTTACCCTTTTGTTACTCTTCGGTTATTTTCAAAGTAGATAAGAGTCTAGAAACCCCATTTTTACTGGGTTTCTGGGGCAATGATTACATCATTCCGCCCATACCGCCCATGCCGCCCATGTCAGGCATTCCTGCGCCGCCGGCGTTTTCTTCCGGTTTGTCAGCGACAACCGCTTCAGTTGTTAAGAGCATTGCTGCTACAGAAGCTGCGTTTTGCAGAGCAGAACGTGTCACTTTTGTCGGGTCAACGATACCTTTTTCGATCATGTTTACCCATTCGCCGGTTGCAGCGTTGAAGCCTACGCCGATTTTTTCGTTTTTCAGGCGCTCAACGATGACAGATCCTTCAAGGCCTGCATTGTGCGCGATTTGACGGATCGGCTCTTCAAGCGCGCGAAGCACAATGTTGATACCTGTTTGCGCATCGCCTTCAGCTTCCACTGCAGCGACTTTGTTGTATACGTTGACAAGCGCTGTACCACCGCCGGATACGATGCCTTCTTCAACAGCTGCGCGAGTTGAGTTGAGGGCGTCTTCGATGCGAAGTTTACGCTCTTTCAGCTCAGTTTCAGTCGCAGCGCCGACTTTGATGACAGCTACGCCGCCGGCAAGTTTCGCAAGACGCTCTTGTAATTTTTCTCTGTCGAATTCAGAAGTTGTTTCTTCCACTTGAGCGCGGATTTGGTTGACGCGTGCAGCGATTTTTTCAGTGTCGCCGGCGCCTTCTACGATTGTTGTGTTTTCTTTCGTTACCACAACTTTAGAAGCGCGTCCCAATTGTCCGATTTCAGTAGATTTCAGGTCAAGGCCTAAGTCTTCTGTGATCACTTCTCCGCCTGTAAGAACAGAGATGTCTTCAAGCATTGCTTTACGGCGGTCACCGAAGCCAGGAGCTTTAACGGCAACAGCGTTGAATGTGCCGCGAAGTTTGTTGACAACGAGTGTAGCAAGAGCTTCCCCTTCAACATCTTCAGCGATCAGAAGCAATGGTTTGCCTTGCTGTACAACTTGCTCAAGCACAGGAAGGATTTCTTGGATGTTTGTGATTTTTTTGTCTGTGATTAAGATGTAAGGATTATCAAGAACCGCTTCCATCTTATCAGAGTCAGTCACCATGTAAGGAGACGCATATCCGCGGTCGAATTGCATACCTTCAACAACTTCAAGCTCAGTCGTGAACCCTTTAGACTCTTCGATTGTGATGACGCCGTCGTTTCCTACGCGCTCCATTGCTTCAGCGATAAGGCTTCCGACTTCCTCATCAGCAGCAGAGATCGCAGCAACCTGAGCGATAGACTCTTTGCCTTCGATCGGCTTAGAAATTTCTTTTAAGTTTTCGATTGCTACAGTCACGGCTTGTTCCATACCTTTACGCACGCCGACAGGGTTAGCCCCCGCAGTTACGTTTTTCAAGCCTTCGCGGATCATAGCCTGCGCAAGTACAGTCGCAGTCGTCGTACCGTCACCGGCAACGTCGTTTGTTTTGCTGGCTACTTCAGCTACAAGCTTCGCACCCATGTTTTCAAACGCATCTTCAAGTTCAATTTCTTTTGCGATTGTCACACCGTCATTTGTAATTAACGGAGAACCGAATTTTTTCTCCAGAACCACGTTGCGTCCTTTTGGCCCTAAAGTTACTTTTACAGCGTCAGCAAGCGCATCGACACCGCGAAGCATAGCGCGGCGTGCTTCTTCACTAAACTTAATATCTTTTGCCATGTTAACGAAACCTCCTCGAATTTTTAAAAATATTTATTTGCTTAGCCGATAACAGCTAAAATGTCGCTTTCACGTAAGATTAAGTATTCAGTACCTTCGTATTTCACTTCAGTACCGGCGTATTTTGAGAAGATAATGCGGTCGCCCTCTTTTACTTCTAAAGCAACGCGCTCTCCGCTTTCCAACACGCGACCTGAACCGGCTGCCACGATTTTGCCTTCTTGCGGCTTTTCTTTTGCAGAATCCGGTAATACGATTCCGCTGGCAGTTTTTTCTTCAGATTCTACGAGTTCAATGACAACGCGATCACCTAATGGCTTTAACAATGTAATAACCTCCTCAATAGTATGAATATGTAATTTTAGCACTCAGCTCTAAAGAGTGCTAACACAGTTATTATAATAAAGAATCTCACTTCCAATTTCAAGTCATAAGAATAAAAAATTTTCACGCTTACATGATTCTCTCTCACACTGATTTTCTCCTTTTTTCACGTCAAGTTCACTTGTGTTACAATAAGAACAAATAAGTTGATTTTATAGGATAAAGGAGTACATATCATTTGAGAAAACAGTATTGGTATATCATTTTGACATATGTTATCATGCAGCTTTCCGCATTGATCGGCATTCCTTTAATGTACAAATTCGGCTATGCGGGCGGACACCCTACGAATGCGAACCTCACCATGGCTCAGGGGATTTATTCCGTCGTAAGCTTTTTTATCTGCCTGATTATCGTTCTCTTGATTTTGAGAACCGCGCCGAAGCAGACATTAAGAAACGGGAAGAAAGCATCCGCCGGCATGTCCGTTCTCTGGGCGGTCGCGGGAATATGGCTCGCTTTATTTTCTCAGGGAATCGCCGGGATGATTGAGCAGTATGTCTTTCATGTGGGCAGCGGTTCCGAAAACACGAAAGCCATTCTCAGCATTATTAAAGCCATGCCGCTCATGATTATCGTTTCTTCTATCGTCGGGCCGATTCTTGAAGAAATCATTTTCCGGAAGATCATTTTCGGTGTATTATATGAAAAAACGAATTTCTTTATCGCCGGACTAGTCAGTTCCGTCATTTTCGGCATTGTGCATCAAGACCTCACGCACCTGCTGCTGTATACGGCCATGGGCTTTACCTTTGCGTTCTTGTATGTGCAGACGAAACGGATTATTGTGCCGATATTCGCCCATGTCATGATGAATACCATTGTCGTGGTCATGCAGCTCGGCCCCGCCCAAAAATATATTGAACAGCATAGTGAGCAAATGCAATTAATTATTGGAGGATTGTTTGTATGAGGAACCCAATGACTTGGGGCTTGATTTATTTCGCAGTCGGCTGTATCTTTACGTATTTGGCCGCAAGCTCTCCGGGAAGCATGTGGTCTTTTTATTCCATACTGCTGATGGTTTTCGCCGCTTATAATATCAGCATCTCGTTTAAAATGTTCGCTTTCTCATTTAAAGTGAAAAAAAATCAAAAATAAAAGAAAAGCCATTTCTCATCATTGAGAAATGGCTTTTTTTATGCTGATACGTCCTGATCGGATTCGCTGCTGCCGTTCTGCCTTTTCCGATACGCCGCTTTTGAGATAAGAATGCTGATCTCATATAAAATGCAAAGCGGAATGGTAATCATCAAGTGAGACAGCAGCTCAGGCGGCGCAATCATCGCGGCGATCACAAGCAGCACAAAATACGCGTACTTCCTGATCTTCGATAAAAACATCGGCGTGATAACACCGAGTCTCGTTAAAAACATGATCAGCACCGGCATCTGAAACAGCAGCCCAAACGGAATCGTCAGCTGCAGCAGAAAATGAAAGTACTCGGTGATCCCGATCACCTGGTTGACATCCAGGTCATTCGAAACCCGCTTCATAAAATCAACGACCAGCGGAAATAAAATATAATAAGAAAACGACACACCGCCGACAAACAGCACGATCGAAATCGGAATATAGCTGAGTGTTACTTTGCGCTCCTTCTCATACAGACCCGGGCTGACAAACGCCCAAATCTGATAGAGAATAATCGGCGAAGTCAAAATGATGCCGATGATAAACGCGAACTGCAAAAAGATAAACAGCGGATCCGTCAGGTTAAAAGCATTAAGGGTGAGCTCTTTTACTTCATCGGCTTTTTGAAGATACACAATGATAGGTTTTGCCAGAAAAAAGCCGGCAATAAAGAAAACCGTAAAGGATAACGCCACAATCAGCAATCGTTTCCGAAGTTCGGCAATATGCTCCACAAGCGTCATTTGATTCACTCTCATACGCGTCATCCTATCTTACTGTTCTTCTTTCTTTTTTTCCTCTTCTTCACCGGCTAATCCCTTAGTAGCGTTCTTAAATTCACGAAGCGTGTCCCCCGCCGCTTTTCCTAATTCGGGAAGCTTCTTCGGACCGAAAATAATCACCGCTACCACACCGATAACCGCCAGGCTTCCAGGACCGATCATGTGCAGCTCCTCCTTTCGCTATTCAATTTCTTCCAAAACAGAATAATGCTTCAAGAAATAAACCAATGATTGAAGCTCTACAGCTAAATCTATATGATGAATTCGAATGTGATCCGGCACATTCAAACGGGCCGGCGTAAAGTTAAGGATTCCCTTGATTCCGAGCGACACGAGCCGGTCGGTGATTGACTGGGCGGCAACCGCAGGAACGGTAAGAATCGCCACGGGTTCATCCTTAATGTGAAGCTCTAAATCATTAAGATCAAAGACAGGCACACCGCCTACCTCAGTTCCTATTTTACTCTGATTCACATCAAAAGCCATAGATATTTTTGTGTTATTATTTTTTGTGAAATTATAGTGAAGAAACGCCGTCCCTAAATTCCCGACACCGATCAAAATGACGTTCGTCGTTTCATCCTGATCCAGTGTTTTTCTGAAAAATGACAGCAGGTAATCCACATTATAGCCGTATCCTTTTTTGCCGAGCGCCCCGAAATAGGAAAAATCCCGGCGGATCGTGGCCGAATCGACTTTTACCGCGTCGCTCAGTTCAGCGGATGAAACGCGCTGTTTTCCTGACGCGTGTAAATTCTTTAAAAAGCGATAATAAAGCGGCAGCCGTTTTGCCGTCGCCTGTGGAATTTTTGATTGATCCTTGTTCATGATTGGTCCTCCACTTTATACTCAGATGCATCTCTTTTAAAATCACCGTTTTTGCCTCCTGTCTTTTCCATGAGGCAGGTCGGGCCGATGACCATTCCTTTATCCAGCGCCTTGCACATGTCATAAACGGTCAAAGCGCAGACTGAAGCGGAAGTTAGCGCTTCCATTTCCACACCTGTACTCCCTTTCGTTTTTACGCTTGCCTGTATATGAAGAACGGCTTCGGAATCCTTTTCCTCCCAGCCGAATGAAATGTCGACGCTGCTTAAAGAAAGCGGGTGGCACATCGGGATAATCGCTGACGTCTGCTTTGCGGCCATAATTCCTGCCACCTGTGCGACAGCCAGCACGTCTCCTTTTCCGATCTCGCGGTTTTTGATTCTGCTGTACACGTCATGCTTCATCTGTACGCTGGATATCGCAGCGGCAGTACGGACTGTTGAAGATTTATCGCTTATATCCACCATGCGGGCACGGCCTTCTTCATTAAAATGAGAAAATCCATTCATATTTAAACTCTCCTTACTTCTGATCATACACTATTTTCTCCCTGATGTCTTATCCTATAATGTTCCAATTCTGATGTATTGTTTGCTGACAGCAGGTTGATAAGCTACACTTAACTTATTATAACAGAGGTGAAATAATATGATGATCTTACAAATTAATCAGCTATCCAAATCTTTTGGCGCTGATCCTATTTTAAACAATATAAAGCTTGAAGTCAGATCTCGGGATCGCATCGCCATAGTAGGCAGAAACGGAGCCGGCAAATCAACTCTCCTTAAAATTATCGCAGGTCACCTTTCATATGAAAAGGGTGAATTAATCAAACCGAAAGAATTAACGATGGGATATCTCGCCCAGCACACAGGCTTGGAATCCCAGCTTACCATAAAAGAAGAACTGCTGAGTGTTTTTGATTTCCTGAAAGCAATGGAAAAAGAAATGCGCTCTATTGAAGAAAAGATGGCCACGGCCGCCCCCGCGGAGCTTGAGACGCTGATGAAAACCTATGACAGGCTTCAGCAGGATTTCAAGGATAAAGGCGGCTATCAATATGAAGCGGACGTCCGATCTATCCTTCACGGACTCGGCTTCGGAAAATTTGACGATTCCGTGAAAGTGCAAAGCCTGAGCGGCGGTCAGAAAACAAGGCTTGCGCTCGGAAAACTGCTGCTGACCCAGCCTGATCTGCTTATTCTGGATGAACCGACGAACCATCTCGACATCGATACGCTTACATGGCTTGAGCATTATTTACAGGGATATTCAGGCGCAATCCTGATCGTTTCCCACGACAGATACTTTCTTGATAAAGTCGTCAGCCAAGTGTACGAGGTCTCACGGACAGAAAGCAAAAAATACCTCGGCAACTACAGCGCCTATTTAGAGCAAAAAGCCGAGCAGTATGAGAAAGACCTGAAGCTGTACGAAAAACAGCAGGACGAAATCGCCAAGCTTCAAGATTTTGTCGACCGCAATCTGGCCAGAGCTTCTACAACGAAAAGAGCCCAAAGCAGACGAAAACAGCTTGAACGGATGGACGTCATGGCAAAGCCGCTCGGGGATGAAAAATCAGCCGCCTTCCGTTTTGACATTACAAAACAGAGCGGAAACGACGTCCTGCGCGTACAGGATGTTTCCATCAGCTATGACGGCCAGCCTCCGCTCTTGAAAAACCTGACCTTCGGCATTACAAGAGGTGAAAGCGCCGCCCTCGTCGGACCGAACGGAATCGGCAAATCAACCTTGCTGAAAACCATTATGAATACAATCAGTCCGGAATCCGGATCGATCACGTACGGTTCCAATGTCACAATCGGCTATTACGATCAGGAGCAGGCTGAACTGACCTCGTCCAAACGCGTGCTGGACGAGCTGTGGGATGAATATCCGGACATGCCGGAAAAAGAGATCAGGACATGCCTCGGCAACTTCCTGTTCAGCGGAGACGATGTCCTGAAACCTGTCCGTTCTCTAAGCGGCGGTGAGAAAGCAAGAGTCGCGCTTGCCAAGCTGATGCTGCAAAAAGCAAACTTTCTCATCCTTGATGAACCGACAAACCACCTTGATCTGGACAGTAAAGAAGTGCTGGAAAACGCCCTGATCGACTATCCGGGAACCCTGTTATTTGTATCGCATGACCGCTACTTTATTAACAGGATCGCCACAAGGGTGCTGGAGCTGTCTCCGGATCATGCAGAAGAATATTTGGGTGACTATGACTATTACACCGAGAAAAAAGCCCAGCAGCTGGAACTGGAAGAAATGAAGCGGCAGGAAAAGGAGCAGGCTCAGCCTGCCGGCAAGGTCAAACAGGATACGAAAAGAACTTACGAGGAAGAAAAAGAATGGAAGAAGAAAGAACGGCAGCGCCTGAGACGCATTGAAGAAATTGAAGCAGCCGTCTCATCCGCCGAAGAGAAAATCAGCGCCAATGAGGAGCTGCTGTGCGATCCTGACGTGTATCAGGATCATGAAAAGGTACAGACCATTCACGCGGAGAATGAAGCTCTGAATCAAGAGCTCGAAAACTTATTAGCAGAATGGGAGGAACTCTCCTCAGAAGAATAGAAAAAGTCAAGCACCTCTTTAAGGGGTGCTTTTTTATCCACAGCTATCCTCCTTGTCAGCCATGTAAGTAAGCGTGTTATACACACTATCCACAAAATTTTCTGACTTTATCCACTTTACTAACAACTTATAGCCTCTTATCCAGCCTGGATTTCTGGATATATTCACAATCCTGTGGATATGTTAGAATTATCTGTTAATAAGTAAAAAAAAGCCTCACGTTTTACAACGTGAGACGATCAAAGGATGTTAATTCCAAGCCGGGCTGTCCGTTCATATCATATGAGCCCCGAATCCCCTTTTCAAAAGCAACGGTTCCGGCAGCCGCAATCATCGCTGCATTGTCCGTGCATAAAGAAAGCGGCGGGATGATAAGCTCGGGATCTCCCGAATGACTGAATTCCTGCTGCAGTGCGGCTCTCAGCCCTTTGTTAGCGGCTACGCCCCCTGCCAGCAGCACTTGTTTAACCCCATATTCTTTCGCGGCCTTAGAGGTTTTTGCCGTCAGTACATCAATGACACTCTGCTGAAAGCTTGCGGCAAGATCCTCCGGAGGAATCACCTCATTTTTTTGCGAGGCGTTATGAAGTGTGTTAATCACGGCTGACTTCAGGCCGCTGAAGCTGAAATTGTAAGACCCTTCTTCCAGCCACGCACGCGGAAGCGGAATGGAATCCGTTCCCACAGCAGCCAGCTTATCAATCTGCGGCCCTCCCGGATAAGGAAGCCCCATCGTTCTTGCCACTTTGTCGTAAGCTTCGCCTGCGGCATCATCCAGCGTTTCACCGATAACCTCGAATGAACCGTGCTCTTTCATATAAACCAATTCCGTATGTCCGCCTGACACAACCAAAGCAAGCGCCGGGAATTGAAGCTCTCCTATCAGCCTGTTTGCATAAATATGACCCGCAATGTGATGGACACCGACTAGCGGTATTTGATGGGCAAAGCTTAACGCCTTTGCCGCATTGACTCCGATTAACAGGGCTCCGACAAGTCCGGGTCCTTCCGTTACGGCAATCGCATCAAGATCATCAAAGCCCATCTCCGCTTTTGAAAGAGCTTCCTCAATCACAAGGGTAATCTGCTCCACATGATGTCTGGACGCTATTTCAGGCACGACCCCGCCGAAACGTTTATGGCTTTCAATTTGAGAAGCGACAACGTTTGAAATAATTTCATTCCCGTTTTTTACGACTGAGGCCGCTGTTTCATCACAGCTTGTTTCGATTCCTAGTACATAAATATCTTGTTTTTCACTCATGTAATGTCACCCACATTAATAACGCATCTTCCCCGTTATCTGTATAGTATTGTTTTCTGATTCCACCGGCCTGAAGACCGAATTTTTTATATAAGGATTGGGCGGGATGATTTGAGACCCTGACTTCGAGAGAGAGCCTTCTTGCCTTTTTTTCTCTGCACAATTCTATCGCAGAGCGAAACAGCGCTTCTCCCAATGATTGGCCCCGATATTCCGGCTTAATGGCTATGTTCGTAATCTGCGCGTCATCTATAATAATCCAGATTCCGCAATACCCCGCCAGACAGCCGTCCTTTTCAATGACAAGGTAGTGGGCATACGGATTTTCCAAAAGCTCATGATAAAATGAATCCTTCGTCCACGGAGAAGTAAAGGATGCTGTTTCAATTTCATAAATTTGATCAATATCTTCCGGACGCATGCTTCGAATCGCCGTTTTCGTTTTCATCCCTATCACCCTATTTTTGAGATTCCATCCATTTCGCTTCAGCCTCTGCCAGACGCAAATAATCCGGAACAAGGCTGTGGACATCCGCTTCCTCTTTTTCCAAGCCTAAAAACGCCAGCTCTGACGGCCGCGGATTATGCTGTGCAGCCGTTCCAATCACTGCTTGAGATGTCAGCTCATGCAGAATGGTTTCTTCATGAATGGCTGTATCGTGCCCTAAAAATAAAACCGGAGACGCTTTTTCTTTCAGCATGCCGAGCCAATCAGTCAAAAGGACATTCTGATCAGGAAGAACGGATTGTAATCGGCCGTCCTGATATCCATAAAGCCCCGTATATACCTGTCCGCGCCGGGCATCAAATAACGGGCAGATCAGTCCTTGAAAGTGCCGTCCGTTAGCCGCCAGCACCTCCAGACTCGAGACAGCGGAAACCGGAAGCTTCAGCGACCATGCCAATGTTTTTGCCAGCGTCACACCGATTCTGACACCTGTGTACGATCCCGGTCCTTTCGCCACCGCTATTTTCGTAAGGTCCTGCGGTGTTAGGCCGCAATCCTTCAGCAATGAATTGACAGCAGGCATGGCCCGCACGGAATGATTCTTTTTTAAATATGTAATATACTCCGCCATCACCGTTTTGTCACGAACGAGCGCGGCACCCAGTGTGTAATTTGACGTATCAATTGCCAGTATTGTCATGTTTATTTATCTCCTCACAAAGCGTTTCATACCGTGTTCCGCAAGCCGTAAAGGTAATGTCCCTTGCCTCATCACCGGCTCTTGTGATGACGATCTGCAGCCGTTCAGCAGGCAGCTGATCCTGAATTAAATGAGCCCATTCAATTAAACAGACGCCTTGTCCCTCAAAATATTCTTCAAGCCCTAAGTCTTCGCTTTCATCCTCCATACGATACACATCCATATGATATAGAGGAAGCGAACCGTCATGGTATTCTTTTATAATTGTAAAAGTCGGGCTGTTTACCACTTTCGTGATTCCCAGTCCTTCGGCAAAACCCTTTGTAAAAGTCGTTTTTCCCGCGCCTAAGTCGCCTTCCAGTGTCAAAATGTCTCCCGGCTTTGCCAAAGAAGCGGCAAGCTTGGCTACGGCTTTCGTTTCTTCGGGGTTTTTCGTTCTCCATTGTAATGTCTTCAAAGTGAGTCACCCGTCTTATTTAAAATGATTGTATCCTTTTTTCTCAAGGACGATTTGTCTCTGATCATTGGCTGTCAAAAGAACACATGCTTCCTTCCGTTCAGTTACCGCTCCTATCTTCGCAATCGGAATGCCCGATTGAGTGCAGTAATCAAGCAAAGAAATCCACTCTTGCTGAGAAACCGTTCCAACCAATTCAAAATCTTCACCGCCGAATAACACCCATTTCTTCCACTCAGAATCTGCCTCAGGCAAATCCGGATGCACCGGCAGAAGTTGTTCTTCGATTTCTATCGTAACTGAACTTGCCGCAGCTATTTCATGCAGCTCACTGGCCAATCCGTCACTGATATCATTCAGAGCCGCGCGCTGAAGCTGAGAGCAGAAGCGGCCGACCTGAACTCTCGGAACGGGCCGTTTATGTTTTCGGATAAAATAATCACTCGTATGAAAAGCAGAAGGGAGTGTTTCTCCCAATAAAAGAGACAGTCCTGCTGCGGACGAACCGATATCCCCTGTAACAAACACAACATCTCCGGGTCTTGCCGAGCTTCGCAGACAAGCGCAATCCTTCTCAACTTCTCCGATGACAGTAACGGTAATTACGGCTTGACCGGAAGCGGAGACGGTATCTCCCCCGATCAAATCCATTTGATATAGTTTCGCCAGTTCCGCCATTCCTTCATACATTGCCTGGACGTCCGCTTTCTGCCAGCAAGAAGGAACCGCTAGAGACACCAAATAAAACTTCGGAATGCCTCCCATCGCCGCCACGTCACTAATGTTAACAGCAAGCGCCTTATAACCGATATCATGAGGAGAGGAATACTCTAATTTAAAATGGACATTCTCCACCATTGTATCAAGGCAGACAATTTGCTGCATATGGGGTGATGCTGTATAAACCGCACCATCATCACCGATCCCTACATCGACGGAAGGATGATAATGCGAATGCGGCGTAATACTGTGAATCAAATCAAACTCATCCATATATCTCCCGTCTCCCTTTCTGACGCTCTTGTGAAATACAGCTCTTTCTAGTGTATCGGATTATGTTTCAATATCCAAGACTTTAACGATATAAAAGAAAGCTTGGTTAGATACCAAGCTGCCAGCATTTAAAAGAAAACACAAAAAAAACGAAAACATGATCGTTTCGTTTACAATAAAAATGGCGGTCCGGACGGGACTCGAACCCGCGACCTCCTGCGTGACAGGCAGGCATTCTAACCAACTGAACTACCG
>NZ_JBXARS010000005.1:0-334286 GCF_058808515.1 Bacillus sp. GW821-FHT11D08 | reverse complement strand
ATCGCTTCATACGGGCTTTCTTCCAAGTCCTGAATAACCGAAGCGAGCTCTTCCACCGTCGGCCGGGCGAAGATGTCCTGTAACGGCACCTGAACACCGAACTCTTTGGCGATGCGGGAGACGAGAGCCGTCGCTTTTAACGAATGGCCGCCCCGCTCAAAAAAGTGATCCCGGATGCCGACGGGGCCGTTTTTCAGCACCTCTTCCCAAAGGGCGCAAAGCTTCATTTCCGTGACGTTCCGCGGGGCGGTGTACGCCTGTCTGTCTGCCGCTCCGCCGGGAGCCGGCAGCGCGCGGCGGTCAAGTTTTCCGCTCGGCGTGACCGGCCATTCGCTCATCTCTATAAACTGAGCCGGCATCATGTAGGCCGGAAGGCGTGTCGCAAGCTCCGCCCGCACGTCATCGCTTTCCCGTCCTTCGATATAGGCGTAAAGCGCGGTTTCGCCGTGTTCGGTCCGGGCGGTGACCGCCGCCTCACGAATGCCGTCGATGCGCCGGATCGCCGCTTCGATTTCTCCCGGTTCAATCCGGTAGCCGCGGACTTTCACCTGTCCGTCTGAACGTCCGAGCCATTCGACTAGGCCGTCTTCTGTCCAGCGTGCGATATCGCCCGTCTGATACATGCGCTCTCCCGGATAAAACGGATCATCGAGAAAACGCTCCTCCGTCAGCTCGGGCCGGTTCAGATAGCCCCGGGCCACCCCTGTCCCCGCGATGTACAGCTCTCCTGCCACGCCCGCAGGCTGGATGGTTCCTCCGCTATCTAATACATACAGACGGGCACCAGGAACGGGTTTACCAATCGGAAGCCGCGTCCGTCCGCTGTCCCGTTTTCGGTCACAGACGTAAAACGCCGCATCAACCGTTGCTTCTGTCGGCCCATAGCCGTGAATGAGCATGGTCTCCGGCAGAAGATCGGCAAACCGGGCAGCCGTAAGCGGGGAAAGAGCTTCCCCTCCGGCAAACACGCGTGTCAAGGTTCTGCCGAGGCGTGTTCTTGTTTCCGCAGGCTCTGTTTCCAGCGCGTCTAAAAAGCTGTTGACCATCGCCGGAATAAAATGCGCGGTCGTCACCTTTTCTGAGGCAAACGCTTCAATCATCCGCACAGGATCTTTCTCCCATCCGGCCGGAAGCAGATACACGGACGCGCCGGACATCGTCCACCAAAACAATTGCCAGATGGAAGCGTCGAAAGAAAAGGATGATTTCAGCACGATAATATCCTCTTCCGTCAATGAGAACTGCCCTTGCATCCCTGATAAAAAGGCGGCGGCCTGACGGTGTTCAACAGCCACTCCCTTCGGTGTTCCCGTCGAACCGGACGTATAAATGATATAAGCGAGCGAATCGCTATCCGCTTCTTCAGAAACAGCCCCTGTCTCCGTCTCGCCTGTCAGAGCAGAAAGAGACACTTCAAGCGTCTCGCCGGAAAAACCGGAAACGGATAACCCCGGCTGTGCAAGCAGGAGACAAGCGCCGCAGTCATCGAGCATATAACGCAGCCTGTCCTCAGGATACTCCGGGTCAAGCGGCACGTAGGCGCCGCCCGCTTTTAACACGGCAAGCACTGAAACCACCATCTCCGGCGAGCGTTCAGCGAGTACGCCGACCATGCTTCCTTTGCGGATGCCTTTTTGGCGGAGCCGAGCGGCGAGCCTGTCCGTGTACTGATCAAGCTCGGCGTACGTCAGCATGCCGCCCGGAAAACGGAGCGCCGGACGATGCGGCGAAAGCGCGGCACGGCGGGTGAACAGCCCGTGAAGCGTCGGAGCCGGCGGTTCAACCGCTTCTGTACGGTTAAACGAAGATAACACCCGTTTCTTTTCTTTTTCATCCGCCATATCAATATGCCGAATCAGCCGGTCTGGATTTCTAACGGCATTTTCAACGATCGTCAGCAAATGAGTTTGAATACGTTTAATCGATTTTTCAGTAAATAAAGCGGATTGGTAATCAAAATTCAGCTCAATCAATCCCGTATCTGTCCGCTCCTTAATTAAAATGGAGAGCTCGTTTGCAGTATGTCCGCTGAAAAACATGGCCGTTTCATAATCGAAACCGTCTGCCTTACGCCACTCAAGCGGCTGATACTGCATCGAAATACCGATGATATTTTGCAGGTCATGATGAGTCTGCCTTAATTCATTCACAAAAAGATTGTAAGGATATTTCTGGTGCCGCATAACAGACAGCTGCTCTTTTCCTACGCTGCGGACAAAGGACAGGAACTCTGCATCAGGATCTGCCGTCATTCTGATCGGCAGTGTGCTGACGAACATGCCGAGCATATCCTTTTCGAGCCTGGAGCCCCGGTTTCCGTAATAAGTGCCGATGGCAATATCCTTTTTAGCCGTCAGACGGCTGATGCATATGTATAACGAAGCCATAAACAGAGAGATGATGCTGATATTATTTTCTTTGCAAAAAAGCCGGATAGATTGTTCTAAGGAGTGAGAAAGAGTGATTGTATCTCTGGAAGCCGCAGTGCTTTGTCTAAGATGAGAGGTTCGTTCCGCCAGTGAAAGGTGTTCCGGAACGGTTCGGTATGTTTCAGTCCAAAATGAACGGTCTTTTTGAAAACGGGAAGACTGTAAGTATTGCTGTTCTTTTTCCATGTAGCTGAGATAGGAAGGTCTGTGGTGTTCAGTTAAATCCTCGCTCCGCATGATCTTTTGGTAGATATCAATGAGCTGGTTGCCGAGCAGGTTGAGCGAGATGCCGTCCATGATAATATGGTGAAATTTTGAATAAAGCCAAACTTCTTCGTCTGACATGACAAGCAGAGTAAATTGATACAGAGGTGAATGAAACAGCTTGAACGGAACACGGGTCTGCGTGTCAATCCATGCGTCCCGCTCTGCCTGATCAGTATGAGTAAAATCAACAGTCTCTAGAGAAATCGGCCGATGCCCCGCCAGATAAAGCTGGGGTTCTGATCCGTCCCCTTCTGTCAGTTGAAATCTGAGCGAATCATTTTGCGAGATAGAAAAATCTAAAGCATGGCGCAGTACGTCAAAATCGATGTCCCCCCTGAATTTGACGCATGCCGCGAGATTGCAGATACTTGTGCCCGGTTCGAGCAGCTCCGTAAACCACACTCTTCTTTGTGCGTGAGTTAAAGAATAAACAGTGTTCTCCAATGGAATCCCTCCGCTTCAATTTAAGAGGATAAGAAAGTGAAATAATTACAATTAAATTTCGACAGCATATGACTTAATCATCCATATAAGCATTATTTTAAAACATATTTTAGAAATCACAATAAAAAATTAAATTTTCTCTAACATTTTTTAGAATATAGTATATATTCCTCACTTCACTTCTTCATTTCTATAATCTTTATACCATGTAAAACGGTATGTATGCATACTATAAACTGGTTCTTAAACACTATAATAAGGAATAAAATGTATAATTAATTGCGCTTTTAAAAAGGTTTTCCTCCCGAAAAGAAGTTTTATGTTAAAAAATGAATAACCGGTGAACATGTAAGAAAGCGGTATGTAAAAAAAAGGAAGGGTATTGCCGATATTACTTTTTGAAAAGATTGATTCATAATCGCAATATAATGTTTTACAGACATCAAAAAAAGCCGAATCCTATAAGGATTCGGCCCTTCTTATTGATTTGCCAGCACGACTGCGATTTTGTCTTCAATGTCTTTTCCGTCATCTTCGTCAAGCAGCCCGTTTTGAAGCACGGAAAAAATAAGCGTATCTCCTGTTTTTGTGTCTGCATAGCCGGCAATCGAACTGACTGATGTTAGTGATCCGGTTTTCGCTTTAATTTTGCCTTCTGCCGGAGTATTCTTCAGCCGGTTCCGAAGGGTTCCTCCCGTCATTCTGTCGCTTGCACCGGCGACAGGGAGCGAACGAAGGAAAGCCGGGTACCACTTTTCTTTCTGAACCGCATACAAAAGCTCTCCGATTTGGCCGGCGGATACGCCGTTAATATGAGAAACGCCGGATCCGTCTCTTGCAATCAATTCATCCGGATTCAGCCCGAACGATTTGAGCTCCGATTTCATCACGTCCAAGCCCTTTTCCCAGCTGCCCTCCCCTTTTTTCACTTTTCCCATTTCCTTGATCAGAATTTCGGCGTGCCCGTTGTTGCTCAGTTTCATAAACGGGATCAATAATTCTGAAAGAGGCATGGATGTCCGTGATGTGACGAGCTGGGTGCGGTGCGGCATTCGCCCTGTTCTGATTTTCCCTTTTACAGTTATACCCTGTTTAGTAAGCGCTTGTTTCCATAAATCTAAAGCATAGGACGACGGATCCCACACTGCCGCCCATTCTCTTGCCTTTGCCGAGCCGGCAGGTATGGTTCCCTTTATCGTAATCACATTGCCGCCGTGCTCCCGTTCAACCGTCAATTCTTTCGCTTCATCAGAAGCGACGGTTTTCACTTCATTTTTCACACGAACGACGTCCGTATGGGGGGAAATCGAAATGCGCGGCTTTTTACCGGGCTGTTTTGCCGGGCTGATTTCCGCAATCACCGTTCCGGTATCATAATCCTCATTTGGGGAAGCGGTAAGAGCTGATACTTGCGCGCCATAATATTGGCCTTCATCACTCCACGGAAGATCAACTGAATACCTGGTATCGTCATACCACGAATCATCCCCGATCAGATCTCCTTTAATGACATGGATGCCTCTGGCTTTGACCTGTTTAGCCATCTTCTCAAAATCAGAAGCCAATAGGGTCGGATCGCCTTTTCCCCTGAGATAAAGGTTTCCGCGCAGCTGTTTTCCTTTCACGGCGCCGTCTGCCCGTACTTCTGTCTTAAAGGTGTAATCTTCTCCGAGAACGGAAAGCGCCGCAGATGCCGTCAGCAGCTTCATCAGTGATGCAGGCCTCAGCCGCATATCTTCCCGGCTGCCGAACAGCACCTCCCCTGTTTTTGCTGACCGGACACTGACGCCCGCTGAAACTCCCTTTAAAGCAGGTTCTTCATCCAGAATGTGTTCCAGCTCTTTTTGCAAAGTATTTTTTTGTTCAGCCGCCTTAGCCGCCTCATCAATATAAGGAACTGCGGCAATGACCAAAAGCAGAATCACCGCGCACAAGCGTTTCACATATGTTTTCAATGTTATCCCGCCTCTTTCCTATTCTTCGTCATGCAAAATGGTGATCCTGGATGACGCAGCCGCTTCTTCGCCCGGTTTCAGAATCTGAAGCCCTGTCAGTGATGCAGGCTGATTCAGATTAAATGCATCTGTAACGGAAGTATAAGGCTCAAGACTGACAAACCCCTGCTTGCCGTCACCGTTATATACCACCCAATGCTTGAAAGACGTGTCTGCTTGATACAAAACGGATAATTGCTCATCCGGATGATAAATAACAGCTTCATTATTGCCGCCATTCCGTCCGGAAGAAAGAAAAACATCGTCAAACTGTTTATTTTTCAAAGACATCCCATGACGGAACGCTTCTTTATCAGGAACATCCAATAAACGGCCCGTCGGCACGAAACGTTCATTTAATTCCCACATGCGGTCAGCCGTCAAAAATAGACGGGATCGCTCTTCATTGAAAACAAAAGTTGAATGATAGCCGAGCCCCCAAGGAAAAGCCTCCGTTCCCTTGTTGATAATCAGCGCCCGCTGCGTAAACACATTGTCTTTTAATGTATAGATCATCCGGACAACGACATCGTGCGGAAATTGTTTATGAACACGGGGAATCTTTGAAAGATCAATTTCTGTTTCGACTTTCATTCCATCCCCCTCTTCTTTCGCTGCCGTCGCTTTCCAATGCTGATTGTGAAGAAAGCCGTGAATATGATTATGTTTATCCTCTTCGTTTATCTCAAATTGATACGCGCGGCCGTCAAAACGAAACGTCCCATCCGTAATCCGGTTCGGCGGGAATAAAACGGGAATGCCGTACAGCATCGGTTTTTTGCGGAATTGCTCCGCAGTTTCCGGTTCTCTCAGAAGCCGCATACCGGTTCTTTTATCCCGAAGCGATATGACATTTGATCCCCACTCCGGCACAATGATGCATTCAGCCTGATCAGTCTCCGCTTTTATGGCTGAAGCCCCTAAATAAGTCGTATGTTCAATCGTCATAAGCACCTGCCCTTTCCTTGTTTTCTAGCATGTATAGGAATTCCATTTTCTAAACTCATTTTCCTTCTCTAAAAAAAACATCGCCCGTATGAACTGAGCGATGTGCGGTAAAACCTTATTGAATCAGCCGGGTAATCTGTTTTTTCTTCCATACAAACCGGTAATATCCGTATTGCAGCAGCAGGCTGACGACAAAAGCCGCCGGATAACCGACCCAAATGCCGAGAATGCCGAGATTCGTATAATGAGAAAGAATAAAGGCCACAGGCACTTCAATTCCCCAAATCGCAAAAATGCTGATAATCGTCGGCCATAACACCGTACCGCTCGCCCGCATCGTCGCTGAAACGATTTGAGCGTGCCCGAAAATCAAATAGCTCCAAAGGGTAATCATAATCAGATTGCGGGCAATGTGGAGTGTGTCCTGATCTGTTAAAAACAAAGCAAGTATCTGCCGGGAGAAGGTGTAAATCAGCACAATCAAAACCCCGCCGATCAAATAATTCAGGCCGATGCCGACTTTGATGACCTGTTTCAGCCGGCCGAATTGATTGGCGCCAATGGATTGGGCGGCAAAAATGGAAACGGCGATACCGAGGCTTACCGCCGGCATCTGCACATAACTCGCCACTTGGTTGACGACCCCGTAAGCAGCCGTCGCGTTTGATCCGTAATGATTGACAAATGAAATGACCGCAATTTCAGAAAGTGACACGAGAATCATATTGATGCTCGACGGAATACCGAGACGGAGTAAAAGCGCGAGCAGCTTTTTGTCCATTTTAAGAGAACGGAGCGCAGTCCGGTCAAATGCCAATGGATGTTTCCTTTTCCGCAAATAAACCATGAGTACGATAAATGTCACGATGTTTGAAATCACGGTTGCATACGCCGAACCGTAAATGCCGAACTTCGGAAGTCCGAAAAGCCCGAGAATCAATAAGGGCAAGAGCCCGATGTTTATGACTGTACTGACGATTAACGTATAAAACGGAGTCTTTGAATCTCCCGTTCCGCGTAAAAATGTCGTATACGCAAAATATAAAAACATCAGCGGCATTGCGCAAAACAAAATGCGCGCATATCGGACACTGACATCTATTACGTTTTCCGGCGTTCCCATCAGCCGCAGAATATCAAGCGTAAACACACTGCCGACAACTGCCAGGACAACACCGAGCATAAAGGTAAAAGTCAGTGTAGTGCCGACAATCGCCTTCATCCTCTCTTCGTTTTTCGCGCCGTAAGCCTGCCCGATCAGAATGGAACTTCCCGAACCGATTCCGATCGTAAAGGAGATCAGCAGAAAAAACAGCGGAAAAAAAGACGATACAGCGGCAAGCGCATCGACTCCGAGCCACCTTCCGACAAATACCATTCCGACCAATTGGCCGACAGATTGCAATACATTGCTTAAAAGCAGCGGCACTAAAAACAGTGACATCGATCGCCAGACTGACTGGCCGCGGCCTTCCGCTGTTTCTAAATGATCTTGTACTTCCATATGTAGGACTCCTTTTTTGATTTTCTTCCATTTTATTATTCAGCAGACAGCTTGTAAAAACCTTTTGTTCAATGAAACTCTTTATCTTTTTCTCACGTCTTACATGGAAATAAACCATAAAAATAAAAAGTCCGGAAAATATTTCTGAAAAGGTATTGTAATCTTACCGTAATTATTGTAACATTTGTAACATAAGAGAAAGAGATTGATTGAAGGAGAGATTATATCATGAAAAAATGGCTATTATTCCTCACTACTATTACATTGATTCTATCATTGGGCACTGCTGCGACCGCAAAAAATGCACCTAATGACCTTACACAAAAACAAGCACTTCAGCTGGCCCTGTCAGCGAGAGAACATTTCTGGAATACAATGAGCGGCGGTGCGCTTACATCAAACGCAAATTGCACATCTGAACCGTTTGAATATCAAAATCTGCAATATGTATTTATGTGCAAAGACCTCGGAACAAAAGCGAAAGCCGTAAAATATCTGACACCCGCTTTTACAAAGCAAGCGATTGACAAAGGGCTCAAAGATTACCACTTCACTGTAAAAGACGGCAAATTGGCTGTTCCGGTCGGCGACGGAGATAACCTCCTGAATTGGAAAAAAGCAAAAATGACCCTTCTTTCTAAAAAAGGAAGCGTCCAAACATACCGCTTCACTGTACCGACTCTTGACGGTTCTCCGTCAGCAAAACGCGATGTAACATTCGTAAAAGAAAACAACGTTTGGAAAGTCAATCAATTTGATGCTGTCATATAAGAAAAAGCCCGCTTGCTTACAGCGGGCTTTTTTCACATCATTTCCATCAGGTTTTCACAAAATATCCAACTCAAAACCCCCTTGTATAACAAGGGGGTTTTTGTTTTACCGACATTATTAATCTGCGCCTATCTTATACAAAAAACGCTCTAGGAGAGATTCGAACTCCCGACCTGCAGTTTAGGAAACTGCTGCACTATCCGCTGTGCTACTAGAGCCTGCTTCTATTATAGTAACGCTGGCGGCCGTTTTTTTCAAGTCTACAGCCCTCCGAACACTTTATAGGCGGCTCTCGTCGTATCTTCATCTATTCCGATATAACGCATTGTAATAGACGGAGAAGAATGATTCAAAATCCTCTGCAGTTCAGCAATGTCTTTTGTCCTCTGATAAAAATGATACCCGAACGTCTTTCTAAGCGTATGCGTCCCGATTTCCTCCAACCCGCAAGCGGCAGCCGCTTCCTTTAATATTCTGTATGCCTGAATCCGGGATATGGGCTTATTCGTCCGTTTCGATTTAAACAAATAGTCATCCTCTTTCATGTCTTTTGTATAAGCGTATATGTCGGCCTTTAAAGACTCCAGTATCAGAATTTTTCTTTTCTTTCTCGTTTTGCTTTCGGTTGCCCACACATGATCTTTGTTCCTGACATCCCTCACGCGAAGCGGCAGAACATCTGAAATCCGCAGTGCGCTGTTCATGCCGAAAATAAATAAAAAATAATCACGATCACTTTTTTGCATTAAATACTCTTTGACTTCCTGGATCTTCTCCAAACTTCGGATCGGCTGTACGATATGCATCAAAAAACCCCTTATAATTGGTAAAGTAACATATTGAGCATTATGTTACTATTATAGCCGAAACCCGTTGAATGATAAAGGATAAAGGGTCTTATGTAACATAATATACATAGTGTTACATAAGGGGAATCAGATACGCAGTTTCAACAAATTCCTCAAAAACATCATTTTCAGCCCGGTGACAAGCTTTTAAACAAATAGAGGCCCAAGGCATTAAAAAATGAAAACAACATCCTTAAAAAGAAATCTGAGCATCCGTTTTTTTGTGAGCAACCGAAAAAAATGCAAAAAAAAGACACAATATGAAATTGTGTCCTAGTCTTCATCTTTTACATCAATGTCTTCAGGAAGCGGCTCATTTAAAAACTCTTGAATCATTTCCTTATATTTTTCCAACTGCTCGAGATGGGTTTGAAATTGTTCCTTGTTGATTAAATATTGCTGTCCGTCATGGACGGCCCTTATTTTATTCGTCAAAACAAGATTGTGCACATATTCTTCAGGAAGACTGGTAAACTCCGCTGTCTCTTTGATCGTTAAATACATGGCTCACGTTCCTTTCATATGTCATGTGAGTGAATTCTGTTTTGTTCATTGTAGCTTATTTTTTGTCTTTATGCTTGTTTCACAGCTTTTTCAGTCCGGTTTCCCATTTAGCCTATTTGCGACTGATTACATTCACACAGAAACTCCGGCTTTTTGCGCACCGGACTATTCCGTTTGTCACTTGTGAAAACAGCACATTTTACTTACTCTATAATTGTAAGCGGAAAACAAAGGAGGCAGACTATGAAAAAGAAAAAGTTTATGAATCTCTGTTTTATCGTTCTGCTCAGTACGTTGCTCGCGGCCGGAAGCATCCCTTATCACGCTCAGGCTAAGAAACACCCGTTTTCCTATGACGACTACAAACAGGTAGATGTCGGCAAAGACGGCATGGTTGCCACCGCCCACCCTCTCGCTTCACAAATCGGTGCCGACGTGCTGAAAAAAGGCGGCAATGCAATTGACGCCGCGGTTGCCATTCAATTCGCATTAAACGTAACTGAACCTATGATGTCAGGAATCGGCGGCGGCGGATTTATGATGGTTTATGATGCGAAGACGAAAGACACCACCATTATCGACAGCCGAGAACGCGCACCGGCAGGCGCAACACCGGATATGTTCCTTGACGAAAACGGCAAAGCCATCCCTTTCTCCGAACGCGTTACGAAAGGGACTGCAGTCGGTGTTCCGGGAACATTAAAAGGACTTGAAAAAGCGCTCGACAAATGGGGCACACGCTCCATGAAACAACTCATCACCCCTTCCATTAAACTTGCCTCAAAAGGCTTTCCGATCGATTCGGTTTTAGCTGATGCCATCTCAGATTATAAAGACAAATTATCACACACTGCTGCAAAAGACGTGTTTCTTCCGGACGGAGAACCTCTGAAAGAAGGAGACACACTCATCCAAAAAGACTTAGCCAAAACATTTACAGCTATTAAGTACAAAGGCACAAAAGCATTCTATGACGGAGCATTCTCCAAAAAGCTTGCGGAAACAGTGCAGGAATTCGGCGGCTCAATGACAGAAAAAGATATTAAAAACTTCAATGTGACGATTGACGAACCGATCTGGGGAGATTACCAGGGCTATCATATCGCAACTGCTCCTCCTCCAAGCTCGGGCGGTGTTTTCCTGTTGCAAATGCTGAACCTTCTGGATGATTTTAAGCTTTCTCAATATGATATCCGTTCTTGGCAAAAATATCAGCTTCTCGCAGAAACGATGCATTTGGCTTATGCTGACCGCGCCGCATTTGCCGGGGATCCAGAATTCGTCAACGTCCCTCTCAAAGGCCTCTTGAATCCAGATTATATCAATGCCCGCAGACAGCTGATAGATATTGATAAAGTCAATAAAAAACCGAAAGCCGGCGACCCTTGGGCCTATCAGGAAGGTTCTGCAAACTATAAACAAGTGGAGCAGCCGACTGACAAACAAGAAGGCCAAACGACTCACTTCACGGTAACTGATCGCTTCGGCAATGTCGTATCTTATACGACAACGATTGAACAGCTGTTCGGTTCCGGCATTATGGTTCCCGGATACGGCGTTGTGTTGAATAATGAGTTAACAGACTTCGATGCGGTGCCTGGCGGTGCAAATGAAGTGCAGCCGAATAAACGTCCGCTCAGCAGCATGACTCCGACTATTTTATTCAAAAATAACGAACCTGTCCTGACTGTCGGCTCCCCCGGCGGAGCAACGATTATTTCTTCCGTCCTGCAAACGATCCTGAACAAAGTTGAGTACGGCATGGATCTGAAAGCGGCGGTCGAAGAGCCGAGAATTTACACAAACAGCATGACATCCTATCGATATGAAAAAGGAGTGCCGGAAGAAGCCCGCACAAAACTGAACGAAATGGGGCATAAATTCGGCAGCAGCCCGGTTGATATCGGGAATGTGCAAAGCATCCTGATCGACCGTGAAAACGGCACCTTCACCGGAGTTGCCGACTCAAGCCGAAACGGAGCCGCAATCGGCGTAAACTTGAAAAAATGTGAAAAATGACAAGACAAAAAGCCTCGTTTCTCAAGCTGAGAAATGAGGCTTTTGTTTATTCTGCACTGTATTCAGATGAGGTTTTTTCAGACGTTAATGACGCAAGCGAAAGCACGCCGCACATCGCGATGACAACACCCGCTGATCCGATCCATGTCACTGACGCAAGAGACAGATGGGTGACAACAATGCCCCCGATGCCCGCTCCGGCTGCCATAGCCAGCTGCATGACAGACTGGTTGAGGCCAAGTAATACACCCGATGATTCAGGCTCCATCGTTGCCAAATGATACTGCTGAGCAGGCCCAGATGACCAGGCGGCGAAGGACCAAAAAATAAGCACTGCCGCCGCTCCGAAAGCAGAATGTGTGACAAACGGCAATAACATGAGCATGATAGCATGAAGCGCCATTCCGCCGGTTAATGTCATACGCGCCCCCCATTTGTCTGCGCTGAAACCGCCTGCTTTAGAACCGGCAAGACTTGCAACACCGAAAATAAGCAGCAATGTACTCAGTATTCCGCTTCCGATATGAGTAACGTTCAGTAAATACGGAGAAAGGTACGTATACGCAACCGAATAGCCTCCGAGCCAAAAAAACGTAATGGCCAGCCCGACAGCCACCTTTCGTTTCTTCAAAAGAGAAAATTGCTGAATGAGCGGCACCGGTTTATCTCCTTTTATCTCAGGCAACGCGAAACGTATAATAAGCATGGCAATGATTCCGATTGCCGCAATTCCGGCAAAAACCACCTTCCAGCCAAAAGCTTCAGACACGGTTCTTCCGATCGGAACACCGATAATGAGCGCCGCCGTAAACCCCATAATGACGGTTGCGAGAGAACTTGCCTGTTTTCCCGGGGGAGCGATTTTTGCTGCGATCGTAAGCGCGGTGACCACCACAGTTCCTGCTCCAAGCGCCATGATCACCCGCGCTCCCGCAAATAAGCCGAATCCCTGCACAAGGAAAGAAATGATATTCCCGATAACAAACAGCCCCAGAGCATAGATCATGAGCTTCCTTCTGTCCAGTTTTGCTGTAAGGGCCATCATGACAGGCGTTCCGATTGCATAAACAAGTGAAAAAATCGTAATCAGCTGCCCTGCCGCTGCCACAGTAACTCCCAAGGAACCTGCAATTTTATCAAGCATCCCTGATATCACATATTCAGACGTCCCCACTAAAAAACTGATAATTGCCAAAATGTAAATCTTCCAGGTATTTTGCACCTGACACACTCCTTCATTGATGATTTATATAAAGATATATTGTGATATATCGATATAAAGAGTTGAAAAACAGAAACAAATCGCAATATGTCGATGTGTAGTCGGAAAAAGAAACTGAATCCCTCTTCTAAAGGATTCAGCCCTACATTTCGCGCTGAAAATAATCGGCCATCGCCTTTATCGCTTCTTCATCTCTTTTATAATAGGTGTATTTGCCAATCCGTTTTGTTTGGATAAGGCCCGCCCGCTGAAGGATGGAAAGATATTGAGACGCCGTTGACTGTGTCATCTGAAGCTTATCGGTGATCTGGCTGACACACACTCCGATCTCATTCATATCAATGCCATCATGCGGGGCGAAGTGACGGTCCGGCTCTTTCAGCCATTGTAAAATCTCAAGCCGTGACTCATTAGACAACGCTTTAAAAACATCAATAGGTTTCATACGCTTTATTATATCGTGATTTTACGATATGTCAATGTTGTTTTTGTTAAATCTCTATTTTTTGTTTTGCCTCTCTTATGATCCGGGAAATAAAATCACTCACATTCTCTTCAAATGTGTCTTCCCGCCCGTATTGCCTTACATGTACAGATTGATGGCGGCACTCTCGATCTCCCACAACAGCAATATACGGGATTTTTTTCATTTGTGCTTCTCTGATTTTATAGCCGAGTTTTTCATCGCGCTGATCAAGCTCAGCCCGGATACCCGCTTTCTTTTGAGAAAAACCAGAACGAAAAAAATTGGCGTACACAGCTGTCCTGTTTTCTCATCTTCCGTTCGGTAAAGTTTTTAATCCATTCAGAAGTTCTTCAAACGCCGATGTCAAAAATAAATCACTCCGGTAGATAAATGATATATTCATATCCCGAAACTGTTCAGGGAGCTCATGAAGAAAAAGATTTTTCCTGTTTTGAAAATAACGGACGGCTGATGCAGGCAGAAAGGAAACCCCCATCCCCGCTTGCACCGCCCCAATAATGGCTTCCAACGTACCGAATTCAATGATTTTATGTGCGGGCACTGCTTCTTCTTTCAGTATGTTTTTTATTTTGCGGCGGTGCGAACAGCCCGCGGCAAAATACAGAATCGGATCTCGCAACAAGTCTTGCAAACTGCCTTCCCGCTTATTTGAGACCAAGACCAATTCTTCTTGAAATACAGCGACTTGCTCAAGATCTTCGTATTCGACCGGTCCATAAACAAAAGCGCCGTCCAGCTCATAGTGTAAGACGTGCTGCACTAAGGTATGTGTATCACCGGTTGACAGAGACAGCTGTACTTTCGGGTAGCGGCTGCAATACTCTGTGAAAAATTGAGGGAGATGGACGGCTGCCGCCGTTTCAAGAGAACCGATTCGAAGCGGACCGTTCGGATCGCCTGCCTCTTGCACCGTTTTTTGCGCCTCATGCAGCAATTGAAGGATTCTGTCTGCGTCTTTCAATAAGTTTTCACCTGCGGGCGTCAGCGTCATCCCCCGATTTGTGCGGTAAAAAAGCTGTGTTTGCAATTGCCGTTCCAGCTGCTGAATCCGGTTTGTCACATTTGATTGAACATAATGCAGGCTTTCTGCCGCCTTTGAAATACTTCCTTTGCGGGCGACAGCCTGAAAAATCTTTAAGTCTCCGCTTTCCATGTAAGGACACCTTCTTGCTATGATTTTTATTGATAGCCGGCTATCAATTTTCATTTATTTACTGCAGCTGCTACAGCCTGTAAAATCTTTCTCATCAATCATAAAGGAGAGAAGAATGATGAATGCCCTTATCATACACGAAAATGGCTTTGATTTCAGGCAGGTACCTGACAAAAGGCCGGGAAACGGCGAAGTAAAAATAAAGCTGAAAACAGCCGGATTAAACCATCGTGATTTGTTTTTAATGAAAAAACACGAAACCGGAAACCATGAATTTACTCTCGGTTCAGACGGCGCGGGAATCGTAACCGAAATAGGACACGGCGTCCGGTCTCATTTACTGCATGCAGAAGTCATTATCAACCCGGTGCTGAATTGGAAGACTGTTGGGGACGTACCGGCCGTCCCTGATATTTTAGGCGGTCCGAGCGACGGAACCTTTTCACCTTATGTCATCGTTCCTGCGGAAAATGCCGTTTTAAAACCCGAACACCTGACATGGGAGGAAGCGGGCGTGCTGCCGTTATCAGCATTAACCGCTTATCGCGCCTTATTTACAAAAGGACAATTAAAAAAAGGCGAACACCTTATCCTTCCGGGCATCGGAAGCGGCGTGGCAACATACACCTTATTAATGGCAAAAGCTATCGGAGCGACAGTCAGCGTCACCTCCCGCAGTGAAAACAAAAAACAAACCGCACTGTCATACGGTGCAGACCGGGCGATTGACAGCTACGGTGACTGGAATGAGGCGCTGAATGGCGAAAAAGCAGATATCATACTTGACGGTGTAGGCCCCGCCTTGTTTCAACACTATCTTGACATTATGAAACCGAATGGCCGGATCGTAACATTTGGCGCCAGTTCAGGCGATCAGCTCGGATTTCCTATTCGCTCGCTGTTTTTTCCGCAGATTCATATTCTCGGTACATCAATGGGAAGCAATGAGGAATTCGCGGATATGCTGGAATTGGTAAACCGCTGCGGCATCCGCCCCATTATCGACCGCATGTACCCTCTCAGTGAAGCAGCTGCCGCTTTTAACAGAATGCGGGAAGGACGGCAGTTCGGCAATATCGGCTTTCGTTTGGATGTCTAAAAAAGAGGAGCGGACCCGTCCGTTTCCTTATTTGTTTATAAGCGTTTCCGCTTGAAATTCAATATGTTTTTCTTCATCAATTAAAATCTGCCCGCAAATCGACTGCAGACACACAGAGCCCGTCAGCAGCACCGTGATCGACTGCTCAAGGCTTGCAAATCGTCTCAGTCTCCGGAAGAAAACAATCTCTCCACTCTGTAAAACAAAATTCCATATGTTATCTTCCACGTTACCCTTCTATGACCAATACAGGAAGAAGGAGGTTTCATTTCAATACGAAAAACCGGCTGATCCCAGCCGGTTTTATAAATAAACCCCTTTATTTACGGTAAAACAGTGCTCCCCATTAAATAACTGTCGACTTCGCGCGCTGCTTCCCGGCCTTCATTAATCGCCCATACAATCAGGCTTTGGCCCCTTCTCGCATCCCCTGCGGCGAAAACACCGTCAACATTCGTTTTATAATCCCCATATGCCGCCTGAATTTTATGATTTGCCGAATCGACACCGAACTGTTTCAATAATGGCTGTTCTGTCCCTTCAAAACCGATGGCGATGAACACCAGCTGAGCAGGCCAGACTTTTTCTGTTCCGGGCAGTTCATGAAATTCATACTTTCCGAATTCGTTTCTAACTTTTTCCATTTGAATGGTGTGAATCTCTTGTAAGCGGCCCTGCTTATCGGCCACCATTTTTGTCGTCTGAATTGAATATTCTCTCGGGTCTTTGCCGAACTTTGCCTGCGCTTCTTCATAGGCGTATTCAAGGGTAAAGACGTGAGGCTGTTCAGGCCACATATTGTCGTTCGTGCGCGTTTGAGGAAGTTTAGGATGTTTCCCGAACTGGTGCACGCTGCGCGCTTTTTGGCGCAGCGCGGTTGCCACGCAGTCAGCTCCTGTGTCTCCTCCGCCGATTACGATGACGTCTTTCCCTTTAGCGTCTATATATTGTTTGTCTTTGAAGTTGGAATCTAAATAGCTTTTCGTCGCCAGTGTTAAATAGTCCATCGCATAATGGACGCCTTTTGCTTCCCGGCCTTCAATCAGCAGATTGCGCTGCTTTTGGGCGCCTGTGCACAAAATGACGGCATCAAATTGATCTTTCAGCTCATCTGCCGTTATGTCAACGCCGATTTCGGTATTTGTTACAAAATCTATACCTTCCTGCGTCAAAAGTTTAATACGGCGTTCGACGACATTTTTCTCAAGCTTCATGCTCGGAATGCCGTACATCAGCAGACCGCCGGCTCTGTCAGCACGCTCATAGACCGTTACGGAATGACCGGCTTGGTTCAGCTGATCAGCGCTTGCCAGACCTGCCGGGCCTGAACCGACGACAGCGACTTTTTTACCTGTGCGTTTCGCTGGAATTCTCGGCTGAATCCATCCATTTTCAAAACCTTTGTCAATGATCGTCCGCTCGATGTTTTTAATTGAAACAGCCGGATCTGAAATAGCCAGCGTACAAGATCCTTCACAAGGAGCGGGACAGACCCGCCCTGTGAATTCAGGAAAGTTATTCGTTTTCAGAAGGCGCTCCAAGGCTTCTTTCCAGCGCCCCCGATAGACGAGGTCATTCCACTCCGGTATCAGATTATAAATCGGGCATCCGGAGGTAAAACCGTTGATATCAGCGCCGATTTGGCAAAACGGTGTGCCGCAATCCATACACCGCGCCCCCTGCCGCTTTGACGCTTCATCTGAAAACGGAGCCGAATACTCTTTCCAATCCTTTAAGCGAGTGAGAGGGTCCCGCTCAGCCGGTTTTTCTCGTTTTTCTTCCATGAATCCAGTTGGTTTCCCCATGTTCCTCTCCCCTTTCTTACTGTACTACCGCTTGTTTTTGATCTTTGGCAGGCGTTTGGAGGACCTTTGTATTGGCTTCAAAAGCATACATAATTGCGTCTTCTTCTGATAAACCCGCCGCTTTTTGTTCTTCGATGCTGAGGAGCATTTGTTTATAGTTTTTCGGAATGACTTTGATAAAGGTTTCTGCGGCTTTTTCCCAATTGTCCAGGAGATCTGCGGCTTTTTTGCTGTTTGTCAGCGCCGCATGCCGTTTGACCATTTCTTGCACTTCTTTGATCTCCGCCTCATCCGTCAGCTTTTCAAATGAAATCATTTCCATGTTGCATTTGCGTTTAAATGCTTTGGAATCATCACTCAGGACGTATGCGATACCGCCTGACATTCCCGCCCCGAAGTTTTTGCCGACTTCGCCGAGGACGACAACCCGGCCGCCTGTCATGTATTCACAGCCGTGGTCTCCGATACCTTCTACAACGACATTGACTCCGCTGTTACGGACTGCAAAACGTTCACCGGCGCGCCCGTTAATGTACGCTTCCCCGCTTGTTGCCCCGTAAAATGCGACGTTCCCGATAATAACGTTATCGTGCGTTTCACAATTGAAGGCATCAGGCGCTTTCACGATGATTTTTCCGCCCGAAAGCCCTTTGCCTACGTAGTCATTTGAATCCCCGTTCAAATGAAGCGTCATCCCTTTAGGGACAAATGCTCCGAAACTCTGTCCGGCTGATCCGGTAAAATGAAGTCTGATCGTATCATCCGGCAGGCCTTCCGCTCCGTAGCGTTTAGAAATTTCACTTCCCGTCACGGTTCCGGCTACGCGATTTGTATTATTGATCTTGATTTCAGCTTCCGCTTCCTGACCGGCTTCAATTGCAGCCTGCACCGCCGGAAGAATAACCGTCATATCAAGCGACTCGTCGATTTTATGGTTTTGCGCCGTACGGAAAGTGCGTACGCCTTCAGGCTGGTACAGCAGTGTGGATAAATCAAGCTGGCCCGCTTTCCAATGCGCTTTCGCACGTTCACTGACATGAAGAACGTCTGTCCGTCCGATCATTTCATCAAGCGTCTTAAAGCCTAACTGCGCCATATATTCACGCACTTCTTCTGCGACAAACAGCATGTAATTTACGATATGGTCAGGATCGCCCATGAATTTTTTGCGAAGCTCCGGGTTTTGCGTCGCGACACCTACAGGACATGTATCTAAATGGCAGGCGCGCATCATGACGCAGCCGAGAACGACAAGCGGCGCTGTAGCAAAGCCGAATTCCTCCGCACCGAGCAAGGCGGCCATTACGACATCCCGGCCTGTCATCAGCTTACCGTCCGTTTCCAATACCACGCGATCCCGTAAACCGTTCAGCATCAGCGTTTGGTGAGCTTCTGCAAGACCAAGCTCCCACGGAAGACCCGTATGTTTAATACTTGTTTTCGGCGACGCGCCCGTTCCGCCGTCGTAGCCGCTGATGACGATGACATCCGCAGTGCCTTTTGCCACACCGGCCGCAATCGTGCCGACACCAGCTTTTGACACGAGCTTGACGCTGATACGCGCGCTTCGATTCGCATTTTTCAAATCATGGATCAGCTGCGCCAAATCTTCAATTGAATAAATATCATGGTGAGGAGGCGGTGAGATCAGCCCTACACCTGGTGTAGAACCGCGGACATCCGCGACCCAAGGATATACTTTGTTGCCCGGAAGCTGACCGCCTTCTCCCGGCTTCGCCCCTTGCGCCATTTTGATCTGCAATTCATCCGCATTGACGAGATAATGGCTCTTTACGCCGAAACGGCCGGAAGCAATCTGTTTAATCGCACTTCTTCTGTCGTCGCCATTTTCATCCGGAACGAAACGTTTCGGGTCCTCGCCGCCTTCTCCGCTGTTGCTTTTTCCGCCAAGCCTGTTCATCGCTATCGCTAAAGCCTCATGGGCTTCCTTGCTTAATGAACCGAATGACATCGCTCCTGTTTTAAAACGTTTCACGATGGACGCAGCTGATTCAACTTCCTCTAATTTTAAAGGCTTGCGGTCTTCTTTGAAGGCGAACAGATTGCGTAAAAATCCGATTCGTTCTTCATCCGCTGCATGAGAATACTGCTTAAACAGGCTGTAATCATTTTTGCGGCAGGCCCATTGCAGCGTATGGATGGTTTTCGGGTTGAAAGCGTGGTGCTCTCCCCCGTTCCGCCATTGGAATTCACTTCCCGGATCAAGAGTTTGGCTGTAATCATCCTTGTACGCCGCTTGATGGCGCTGTTTCGCTTCTTGCGCAATCGTTTCGATATCGATTCCGCCAAGCTGAGATGCAGTACCGGTAAAGTATTTGGCAATAACGTCTTCACCGATGCCGACCGCTTCAAAAATTTGGGCGCCCCTGTAACTTTGCACAGTTGAAATCCCCATTTTTGACATCACTTTCACGACGCCTTCTGTTACGCTCTTTCCGTATTTGCTGACAGCTTCTTCATACGGAATATCAAGCCGGCCTTCATCGATTTCCTGCTTATACGTAGCGTAAGTCAAATACGGATTGACAGCATCGGCACCATACCCGATGAGAGCCGCAAAGTGATGAACTTCACGCGCTTCCCCGGATTCAACGATAATGCTTGCTTTTGTTCGCAGTCCTTGGCGGATCAAATGCTGATGCAGCGCACTGACGGCCAAAAGCGGCGGAATCGGCGTCAACTCTTTACTCATTGCCCTGTCAGATAAAATTAACAGAGATACGCCTTCCTTGATCGCTTTTTCCGCCTGCTGAAACAAATCCTTCAGGCCTTTTTCTAGGTCATCGGAAAACAGCGTACGGATGTTCTGGCTCTTAATGTCAGGATGCACAAGTGTTTTCAGCGCATAAAACTGTTCGTTTGATAATACAGGAGTATACAATTTTATGCGGCGTGCATTTCTTTCACTCGGATGCAGCAGATCGCCTTCAGCTCCGAGCCAGGTCACCGTAGAAGTTACCAGCTGCTCGCGGATCGCGTCAATCGGCGGGTTTGTGACTTGCGCAAACAGCTGTTTAAAGTAATGAAACAGTGATTGGGCGCGGTCGGATAAAACGGCGAGCGGCGAATCATTTCCCATAGAGCCGAGCGGGTCCTTGCCTTCTTTAATAACAGGGATTAAATATTTCTGAATATCTTCATACGTATAGCCAAACGCTTTTTGACGGACGAGAAGATCATCGAATTGTTCCTCTTCCCGGATTTCCGGGTCAGGATTCACTTGAACCAATTCTTCTTCAAGCCATTTTTGATAAGGGAATTCATTGGCAATTTCTGTTTTCACTTCTTCATCTGAAATAATCCGGCCTTCTTCTAAGTCAATGAGCAGCATTTTTCCGGGCTCCAGACGTTTTTTATGAAGAATATTCTCCTGCTCTACTTCAATAACGCCGACCTCAGATGAGAAAATAATATGGTCATCTTTTGTCACATAGTAACGTGCCGGACGCAGGCCGTTACGGTCAAGGATGGCGCCGATCTGTTTTCCGTCCGTAAACGAAATGGCGGTCGGCCCGTCCCACGGCTCCATTAAAGAGCTGTGATATTCATAAAAAGCCCGTTTCGCTTTAGACATGTGAGTGTTTTCCGTCCATGGTTCCGGAATCAGCATCATTGCCGTATGTGCCGGTTTCCGCCCTGCCATCACGAAAAATTCAAACGCATTATCAAGAATGGATGAGTCACTGCCCTCAGCATTTAAAATCGGCAGCACTTTGTGAAGATCGTCTCCGAAGCTTTCTGAAACGAACTGCTGCTCCCTCGCTCTCATCCAATTGATGTTGCCCCGGAGCGTATTGATTTCTCCGTTATGAATCAGATAGCGGTTCGGATGAGCACGTTCCCAGGTTGGAAAGGTATTTGTGCTGAACCTTGAATGCACAAGTGAGAATGCAGATACGAAGGTTTCATCCTGCAAATCCAAATAAAATGCGTCAACCTGCTCAGGCGTTAACAAACCTTTATAAACAATAGTCTGGCTTGACAGGCTTGCGAAGTAAAAATCAAGCTGTTCTTGAACGCCCCAATTTTCCGCCTGCTTCCGGATGACATACAGTTTGCGTTCAAAAGCAAGGCTGTCTTTCAAATCGTTTGCGGCGCCGATGAATACTTGACGCACATACGGGCAAGTGCTTTGTGCCACTGTTCCGATTTTTCCGACATTTACAGGGACGGTTCTCCAGCCGAGAACGATCTGTCCTTCCCGCTCAATGAATGCATTCACCTGTTTTTCAATCTTTTTTCTTTCCTCTTCATTTTGCGAGAAAAAGACCATTCCTACCCCGTAACGGCCTTTTTCCGGCAGTCTCATTTCTCCGCACTCTTTCTTAAAAAAAGCATCAGGGATCTGAACCATCAGGCCGGCGCCGTCACCCGTATTCGGATCACTGCCCTGTCCTCCTCTGTGATCCAGCTGGCAAAGCATCTTCAGTCCTTTTTTGACAATGTCATGTGAAGGTTTCCCTTTTAAATGGGCATACAAGCCGATTCCGCATGCATCGTGCTCAAATTCCGGACGGTAGAGACCTTGTGCTTTCGGCATTTGATTGTAAGTCATAATTCCTCTCCCCCGATCAGTTTCCGTTAATTATCGGTCATAAAATCTGACAACTTTAAATTAATTGTAAGTTTTCAAAACAATATAAACAATATATAATTTAGATCAAATACATCTCAAAATGAGATAGATAGGTGTGAACGCAATGGAATTACGCCAGCTTCGGTATTTTATGGAGGTAGCAGAACGGGAACATGTGTCAGAAGCGGCTGATCATCTGCATGTCGCACAATCCGCCATCAGCAGGCAGATTGCAAATCTTGAAGAAGAGCTGCAAGTCACTTTATTTGAACGGGAAGGCAGAAATATTAAATTAACGCCGATCGGCAAACAATTTTTAGAACATATTAAAACGGCGATGAAAGCAATTGATTACGCGAAAGAACAAATTGATGAATATCTTGATCCGAATCGCGGAACCGTCAAAATAGGATTTCCGACGAGCCTTGCAAGCCAGCTTTTGCCGACGGTGATTTCGGCGTTTAAAGAGGAATACCCGAACGTTGAGTTTTTGCTCCGCCAGGGGTCTTATAAGTTTTTAATTGAAGCCGTAAGAAACAGGGATATAGATGCTGCGCTGCTCGGCCCCGTTCCGACGGAATTCCCCGACATAACAGGCAATATCTTATTCACGGAAAAGATTTACGCGCTTGTTCCGCTGCACCATCCGCTTGCCAAACAGAAAAATATTCATTTAATTGATCTGCGCGGCGACCAATTTGTTTTATTTCCTGAAGGGTTTATTCTCCGTAACATGGCGATTGACGCTTGCAGACAGGCCGGCTTTGCGCCGCTTGTATCGACGGAAGGCGAGGATTTAGATGCCATTAAAGGATTAGTCTCCGCGGGGATGGGAGTTACTTTATTACCTGAAAGCACCTTTGGAGAAACCACCCCTCGGTTCACGGTCAAAATTCCGATTGAATTTCCTCAAGTGAAGCGCACCGTAGGCATTATTAAACCAAAAGGAAGGGAACTGGCTCCGTCTGCAAATGATTTCTATCATTTTGTCATTCAATTTTTCTCCAAACTTGAACAATATCAATAAAAAACAAACCCGAGCTTCAAAACGAAGCCTCGGGCTTTTTCATATTTTTATAGATCTTTCTCAGCCGATCGGAATGGATAGTTCAACGTGGCAGACAAACGCTTCCGGATCAATGACTGATTGATCGGTCTGTTTGGGCGGCGTTTCTTTAAATGTCTTCAGCTGGGCTGAGGAATAGTTGACGATGCCGAGTCCGAGCTCTTCTCCCTGCTGATCAAGCAGCCTGACAACCGCTCCGCTGCTGAATCTGCCCTTAATCTGCTCGATGTCCTGCGGTGACAGCTCCATATTTCCGTTCGCGACATCGCGGCTGCTTTCTTTTTCCATCACAATTTCGCCTTCGGGGCCGGAATTAAATGCAAGCCATTGTTCTTTGTGGTTTAACGGCAGGGTTCCTTCCGCTTCAAAATAAGTTCCTTCAGCCGCCTCATCTACCGCTTGAAGCAGAATGTCCGGAATGTTAGCCTGCCCGAGAAAGCCTTTAATACCGGAGGCCATCACAATTTTAAAAGCATCCAGTTTCGAACGCATTCCGCCGGTTCCCATTTCACTCCCGGCATCTCCCGCGCTTGCTTCTATTTCCGGAGTGATGTCACTAACATGACTGATTCTTTTCGCTTTCGGGTTGCTGCGCGGATTATCATCATATAAACCGTCAATGTCTGATAAAATCACAAGCATGTCGGCATCAATTAAACCTGCCACCTTCGCTGCGAGTGTATCGTTATCTCCGAATTTCAGCCGGTTGACTGTGACCGTGTCATTTTCATTAATAATCGGAATAATGCCCCGTTCCAAAAGGACGTTCATCGTATTGCGCACATTATGGTAGCGGCATTCATCGGAAAAGTCGCTTCTTGTAATTAAAATTTGTGATGCGACATAACCGTGCGCTAAAAACAGCTTTGAATAAGCCTCCATTAATAATCCCTGCCCGATGGAAGCAGAAGCCTGTTTTTCAGGGAGGCTTTCCGGTTTCTGAATAAATCCGAGCTTCCGATAACCTGCCGCCACTGCGCCGGAAGATACTAAAATCATTTCATAGCCGCTGTCTTTCAGCTGTGCGATTTGATCCACCAATGCTTCCAGCTTTCTTCTGCTGATTTCCCCGTGCAGGCTCGTCAGTGAGCTGCTGCCGATTTTCACCGCGACTCTTTTGATCTTCGTCCGAGACGTCACTGTATCACTCCTGTTTTTTAACGATTATAGTGCTGCCGTTTTTTCAATTGTTTTGCTGATCTCAATAGAACGTTCAGTCGCGTGTTTGATGGCTTTGGCAATGGCTTCTCCGCCGCCTTCTGACCTGAGCGCATCGAGGCCGGCTTCCGTCGTGCCGTTTGGAGAGGTGATGTTTTCCCGAAGCACATCCGGTTTTTCACCCGTTTCCATCAGCATTTTAGCGGCGCCCAATAACGTTTGCGCGCCGATTTTGCGGGACAGCCGTTTGTCTAAGCCGGCTTCTTCACCTGCTTTTTCAATAAACTCCATTAAATAATAAAAGTACGCCGGTCCGCTGCCTGCGATGCCGGTGAAAATGTCCATCTGATCTTCCTTGATCACGTACACTTCCCCGAGGCATTCCAAAAGGGATACCGCGGTTTTTGCTGAACCGTAAGAGACATGGTCTCCGAAAGCCGCAGCTGTTGCCGATTCGCCGATCATGCTGGATGTGTTCGGCATCACTCTTACAACCGGCTGATTATCATGTAATGACTGTTGTATAAATGAGGTTGTTATGCCTGCCAGAACAGACAGGATGATTTGATGAGGTTGAATACGCCGTTTCAGCGCAGCCAGAGCGATTTCAGCATCCTTCGGCTTCATGGCTAAAATAAAGACATCAATGTCTTCGGTTTTCATGCTGTCAAAAGCAATGCCCTGAATACCGTATTGATGTTCCAATTCAGCGAGTCGCTCTGTATTGCGGCGGTTTGTCACGCAGATGTTTTGGTTGGGAATTTTTTTTGCGCGGACCATGCCTGATATCATTCCTTCAGCCATTGATCCTGCTCCGATAAAAGCAACTTTCTTTTGATCTAAGATCGGTAACATCTCCCTTGTTCGTATTTTGTTCGTATTTTTCACACGTTTTTTATGTTACCACTTCAGGAGTCGATGTCAAGTTTGAAGGTTTTATTGATATGTATTGTTCCGAGCCTGTTATTATGTATAATGAATCACAGAACAAACCTTTAGAGACCGGGAGGCCGGGTGCGTTCCGGCCGGATTTAAAAATTATCTGAAATGGCTTTTTCTATCAGCTTTTTGCAGCGGTCAAGCTCTGTCTTCAGCTGTTTTTTGTAAAGCTTCGCAGCTTCATAGTCTTTAAATTGATAGAGAACGACTTCCTGGAGTTTGGCTCCCTCTTTTTTCACTTTTACTTGCTTTAAAATCCCGTCATCCAATAGTTCGTGAAGTGAACGGTACACCTCGGTATGATTTGGCTTAAAACCGATGGGTTTAAATTCCGAACGCAGCACCTCGAGAAGCTTCAGTCCGTAAAGCCGTTCCTGCTCTGTCATTGTAATCATGTAAAGCTTTAAAAAAGCTCTTTGTTTCACTAAAAAACCGGTTGAACTTCTTTTTTCTTCTTTCAATATGTGCACACCCTTCCTTCTAACAAATTATTCCATGTACTAAATATTCTCTTTATATCCCGTTTTCCCTTTTATTGTTCGGACAGTTTGGTTTGTATTGATTTGTTTTTTGGAGGCGGGGAAAAATAATTTTAGTGAACATTTGGTACATAGTTTATTTAGTTTAATTATAGCTGATATCGGTTTCTTTTTCACTCTTTTTTCTGCAAAAACGGATCTTTATGCCCATTTATTCGGGTTGCGGAAACCAAAAAAGACCCGTCACGAAGACAGGTCCCCTTTTGTTTAAGGATTAGTTGACCACAAACCGGCAGTTTTGATGAAAATGCGCGGATGTAATTTCAATTGAGCAACCATATATTCTGCAAGATCCTCAGGCTGCATGACTTTTTCCGGATTGCCGTCTGTCAGATTTAATTCAATAGACATGTCGCTGGCAACCGTGCTCGGAGTCATTGCGCTGACACGGATATTGTGTTTTCTGACTTCCTGCATGAGAGATTCAGTCAGACCGAGAACGGCAAATTTAGAAGCACTGTACGCACTTGTCGCCGCAGCGCCTCTTTGGCCTGCCGTAGAAGAAATATTAATGATATCTCCTGATTTTCTCTCAATCATTTCAGGAAGAACGGCGCGTGTCACGTGGTATACACCCATTACATTCACTTGAATGATGTCTTCCCACTCTTCAGGCGTAAGATCCAAAAATCCGCCGAATTTGCTGATTCCGGCATTGTTAATCAAGATGTCAACCTCACCGAGTTCTTCTTTAATAGAGGAGACGGCTTGTTCAACCTCTTTTTGGTTTTTCACATCGGCAGCAGCGAATGATGCCTTTACACCAAGGGCTTTCACTTCTTCCGCAACCTTTTCGACATTTGCTTCTGTACGGCCGATTAAACCGATATTGACTCCTTCTTTGGCTAAAGCGATAGCGGCGGCGCGGCCGATTCCTCTGCCCGCACCCGTGATAAGAGCCGTTTTGTTTTGTAAGCTTTCCACGTCTTTCACCCTTTCTGAATGTCCTTATGTACGATTTCACATTATAAGCAGAAAAAAAACAATTAGCAAATAAAATGATTCAACACGATCCGTAAAGGGTATCAACTGAAAAAAAGGAGTGAAAAGCAGATGATCATCATTTTGTATATCAGTGCTGCCGTTGCGGCTGCCGCATTCATTTATGCAGCCGTATCCGCCGTCCATTTTAAAAGAAACACAGCGCCTGATATAAAGAAGATTAACGCCGCGACAGCGTCCATGCAGACGTCCGTTGATGAAATCAAAACAGAAACCCGTTTGTTATCACAAAAGCAGAAAGAACTGCAGGAAGACTTTCTTACTAAAAAAACAGCCGTGCAAACGACGGCAGCCGAAGTTAAAGGAACGCCTCACGTGCTGAAAATGCTCTGGAACGCCGGTAAAAGCGGTTTATGAGCCTGCATGTCATCCGACGTTTTTGATGACACTAAGAGAAACTGGCGCGGATCCAAGGAGGCATAACATGATTTGCGATCGTGAGCGGCTTGCGCATTTTTTGCAGCAGCTTAAAGCACTATCTTCTTCGGGAGGGTTTACAAAATCGGATTTGCTGACTCCGGCTTTCCATTTAGCTAAGGACGGAGATCTGGATTTGTATTATTCGCCTCATAATGAATATATTAACCCTTATGCAGTCGTTGCCATTTCCGGAATCACACCCGGTTTTTTTCAAATGCAGCTGGCTTACAAAAAAGCGGCACAGCTTTTAAAAGATGGCGAAACTTTTGAAACGATAGCCTATGAAACAAAAAAAGCGGCCGGACTTTCCGGTTCAATGAGGCAGAACATCATCGAAATGCTTAATGAATGCGGTCTGCCGGCCGCGCTTCACGTTGAGGATTCATCCCGGTTATTTGATTCAAAACGGGAGCTTCTTCATACAACGTCCGTTATCAAACACCCTGTTTTTTATAAACAGAAAAACTATACGGGACATCGGCCGGCAATCAGCAGGTCAGCTCTTCTCAGCCGTTACGCGCTGACATGTTTTCCGGATGAAATAAAAATGATGAAAAAGGACATTCTGCTTATCCCTCTCGGCAAAGCAGCAGAATCAGCCTGCCGCATGCTGAAGAAGAACGGCAGAATGGGTCATGCGGTCATTCTGGAAGGCTTCCCGCATCCGTCCGGAGCAAACGGACATCGTTTCAAACAATTTCACGAAAACAAACAATCGTTACGTGAACAAATTCAGCGCTTTGCCGGGTTTCTTCAGCAGCTGTAAAAAAACGCCCCGAATTTTCGGGGCGCTGCTGTTAAGAAGCGTATTCAGGCAATGCTTTATTGTGTTTTGCCGTTTTCTCTTCAGGTATTTTGATTTGATTGGTCAAGATTGCACTTACGAAATAGAGCGCTGCGAAAATCCATACAACGCCTTGTGCGCCGACAAGTCCGATGAACGCCCAGGCAAGCGCAGGGCCGACAAATGCCGACAGGCCCGCAGCCAGATTTAACACAGACATGGCAGCACCTTTATCGCTGCCGGCCGCCGTCGGCACGATAGCCCCGATCGGAACGAACCCGGCGAGGAGCCCTCCCCATATAAAACCGACAATGCTGACGAAAAGCAAGTTCCCATGTGATACAACAGGAGCATAATATAATAAAAGAGTAAAAATGCCGCAGCCCACTCCCCCGAACCACATGACAGTCTTTTTCCAGCCGAAGGCATCGCCGACTGCGCCGAAGATTAAGTTAAAGACGATATTTCCGAGAAAGATCGTTCCCCAAATTTGAAGCCATACATTTGTAGAAATGCCGTGCTGCGCCATATGCATCGGAAGAAATACCGGAAATCCGTATGTACCGATGCTGTTAATGATCCGAATGATCCCCCCAGAGAGCACGCGCGGATTTTCAGCAAGGATGGTGATTCCCTTCATTAATTCCTGCGCCTTTTCCAGCTTATCTGCCTTTTTCTTTTCAAAGCGGTCCCTATTTAAAATCAAAGCAAAAAACGCGCCGAGGCAGACCCAAAAAATTGAACTCCACAGTGTATTCAAATAGCCGAAGGATTTGATGGCCCAGCTTGAATACCAAGCACCGAATACAAACATCCCGCAGCAATATGCAATCCAGAACCAGCCGACCGCCGTACTGAGCCTGTTTTTCGGCGACCGGTAAATCACCCATGTCAAAAAAGAATAGGCAAACAGCGGATAACCCAGCCCTTTAATAAAATACGTGACATACATCACCGGCAAATTAAGATTTTCAAATCCGTATGCGATAAATGCGGCTGTTCCGATAACGTAAAACAACAGCCCCATAAACATCGTCCGCTTTGCGCCGAAGGCTTCGAGGCAGACCCCTGAAAACCAAGACGCCACAGCGAGAGAAATACCGTAAACTGTAAACAAGGATGCTGATTGCTGTACCGTCAAGCCGTTTTCAACTAAAAACGGGCTGAGCCATCCTTGTTCAAGGCCGTCCCCCATCATAAACAGCACGACTCCCAAAAATCCCCATGCGAGCTGTTTTGGAATTCCTATTTTATTAAGCATTTTTGTTCCTCCTCAGCAATCTTTCATGTTGTCATCTCATCCCCAAGTCAGGCTTTCACCGCCGGCTGAAAATGAGTAAATAATTTTTGCGTATGTTTCCATTCTTCATATAGGAAGAGATCCGTCTGATCCGCTTCCGGCTCAATTACCTTTGTGCGGCTCGAAAGCTCTGCTTTCACACCGAGAGCTTCGTTGCAAATCATCGCCGCTCCCATTGCGGATGCCTGGCTGAACCCCTCTCTCTTATAGATTTTCTTTTGGAGAAGGTTAGCAAGAAACTGCGTCAAAGCATCACTTTGGAAACCGCCGCCGCACACCTTCACATCATCTTGTGAAAAGGAAGCCACCTCTGTTAACGCCTCATAGTTCCATTTGATTGAAAAAGCGATTTCCAGCAGTGCGGCTTTGACAAAATGGGCTCTGCTTAAGTTTTGGGACAGCGGAGCGTCAAAAATAAATCCGCCTTTTGCCAGTGCGTTTTTCTCAGGCGATAAATAGGAGCCTAACGCAGAAATACAAGCATGATCATGTTTCGGCAGACTTGCGATTTCCCGTTCCATAACGCCGTAGGATTCATTCGGATAAAAAATGGATTTTAATTTTTGATAATTGAGTCCTGTTACACCCGGATTCGTTTCAAGAAGCCATTGACCTTCTTCTGTATGGCAATTCAGCCATGCATTCTCTAAACTTTCGGTTCCGGTCTCCGCTGTTATCTTTGTAATCGGCGTCGTCGTGCCGGATACGATGACGATATCTCCCGGCTTTGCATCTGCACTTTTGATGGCAAGCTGTGTGTCTCCCCCGCCTGCAATCACAGGCACTCTTTCAGAAAGGCCGAGAACCGCCGCTTTCTTAAACGTTAACATTCCGACAACCGTCCCAGATCGGACGAGTGAAGGAAGAATGGCAGAAGGCACACCGAAGATGTTGCATAATTTCTCTGACCACGCCTTTTTCCTTACGTCAAACAGCAGTGTTTCAGCAGCCTGTGACGGTTCATAGCTTAAAATACCGCTCAGCTCAAATGTCACCCAGTCACTGATGCTTGTGATGTACTTCACTTCTTTCCATAAAGACGGCTGTCTAGCTTTTAATCCGACAAGTTTCATGGCGGAAAATAAAGCGCTCGGAAGACGTCCGGTTTGCTGATGCACTTCTTCTATTGCCTCAATCCCGTCTTCCCATTCACGCCCTCTGTTATCAATGTTGGGCAGACCGAGAAATGCCTTTTTACCTTTATTGATCAGAACAATTCCCTGCCTCTGGCTTGTGGAGGTGATTCCGATTAATGTAATATGTGGGCTTTTGGCAATAACCTTCCTTGCCATAGCGCTGATTTGCGTCCATAATCTTTCCGGTGAGAAATATCGTCCGTCCGGATAAAGCGGATCCGTCACATATTCAATGTCTTCCCTTTCAAGCGCGGTCACTTCGCCGCCGGCAGTCACGACCGCGACTCGCGCATTCCCCGTCCCGATGTCAAATACAAGGTAGCCTTTTTGTTCAGCCATTACAGCCTCCTCCTTCCGTTTCAAGTTCTCTTTTGTTATAAAGTTCACGTATTGAGCAGGTTTGATCTTGTTTCCATTTGAAAAGCGCTTCATTTAAAATCTTCACATGATGATCTTCCACTTCAAATGTTGCGCCCGCTAAATGGGGAGTCGCTAATACATTAGGCAAAGAGATCAATTCATAATCAGAAGATTCTGGCGGTTCGTGATAAAACACGTCAAGGATCGCTCCCTTAATCCGCCGTTCTTTCAGCACCCGCAGCAGCTCTTCCCTGTCTGTAACCACCGCTCTTGACGTATTGACAAAAACAGCTTCCTGTTTCATCAATTGAAAGTGCCGGGCGCCGATAAGGCCGATGGTTTCTTCTGTACGCGGCAAGTGAACGGAAACAATATCACTTTCAGAAAATACCCGTTCAATCGTCGTTTTTTCATACTCCCGGTTTTCATGACGGACAAATGGATCATAGTAAAGCACCTTGCAGTCAAAAGCGGCCAATAGCCGGGCGATTCTCTGTCCGACGGCTCCGAAACCGATAAGGCCGACTGTTTTCCCCGTCAGCTCATTTCCTCTGAATTTGACGTAAGCCTGCAAATAATCACCATTCCACTTCCCGTCTTTCAGCCACTGATGGGAAGAATACGTATGACGCAAAAATGAAATCACATTTCCGATAAACATTTCAGCAACAGCCTGGGCATTGCGGGCCGGTGTAAAGAAAACGGGGATTTTTCTTTTAGTCGCCGCCGCAATATTCACGTTAGACGGCATTCCTCTGCAGACACCGATAAAAGCGGAATCAGGCAATATGTCAATAACACGCTCAGACACCTCATCAAGTTCAGTGATAAGCCCCGACGCGTTTGTCTCTTGAATCATTCGGATCAATTCATCTTCCCGATAGGCCCGGCCGTGCTTCTTCCACGGCCGGTGCACAGTCCGGCCGAACAGCTCAGTCAGCTCCTTCAGCCCCTCGTCGTGATATGGTGCGGTAATTAAAACCGTCATGGTGCAAAACATCCTTTTCACATAAATTTTTTCATAAAAAAATCTCTTTCCCCAAAGAAGGAAAGAGATTCATATACCGTCTTTATGCGCTTGAAGCGCACAAATATGTATAGATCATTCTTTCCTATCTTTCAAGCATACGCTTGCTGGAATTGGCACAATAAATGTTGCCGAGGTTTCGTAGGGCCAGTCCCTCCACCTCTCTGGATAGAAAATAAAATGATGAAATTGTCAGGCTGTTTAAAAGAATAAACTCATCATAGAAAAGTCTTTCCGTGATGTCAACACTTTTTTTCTGAATTGACGTTCGATTTTGAAATGTTATAATGCTTACAATATAAACAAAGAGGAGAAATGGGCTATGAATTCTGCTGCAAAACAGCCGAACGGGGTCTTTAAGTCGGTATGCTCACTAGACTGTCCCGATCAATGCGGCTTGCTTGTGACAAAAAAAGACGGAAAAATCGTTAACATTCAGGGAGACCCCGATCACCCGGTCACATCAGGGAATATTTGCAACAAAGTCAGACACATGGCTGAGCGTATTTATGATGAGAAACGCATAACCGTTCCGTTAAAACGGATCGGTAAAAAAGGTGAAGCCGCGTTTACGCCTATTTCCTGGGAGGAAGCGATCAATACGATCAGTGCGCGCTGGAAAGAGCTTATTGCCGAAGAAGGAGCGGAAAGCATTCTTCCGTACAGCTTTTACGGCAATATGGGAAAACTGGCGGCAGAGGGAATGGACCGCCGTTTTTTCCATCGTCTCGGAGCGAGTCATCTCGAACGGACGATCTGCAGCAAAGCCGGATCTGAAGGCTATAACTATACAATGGGTGAAGGAGCGGGTACTGATCCGGAAGAGACCATACATGCAAAGCTCTTTATTTTTTGGGGAATCAATGCCGTCAGCACGAATATGCACCAAGTCATGATTGCCCAAAAAGCCCGGAAAAAAGGGGCTAAAATTGTCGTTATCGATGTACATAAGAACCAAACCGGCCGGCTTGCCGATTGGTTTATTCCCATTCGCCCCGGCACAGATGCCGCACTCGCCCTCGGTATCATGCATGTCTTATTCGACGAAAACCTTCACGATGAAGCATTTCTCACAGAATACACCGAAGGCAGTGACGAATTAAAAGCGCATGTTAAACACTATGATCCGGAAACGGTTTCTGCTATTACAGGCGTTAAAGCCGACGATATCAGACGCCTTGCGAGAATGTACGGGGAAACCTCCCCTTCCCTTATCAGGATCGGAAACGGCATTCAGCACCATGACAATGGCGGAATGATCGTCCGCACCGTTGCCTGCCTTCCGGCTGTTACAGGACAGTGGCTCAACACCGGAGGAGGCGCAATCAAGCACAACAGCGCGGTATTAAACTATAACAGACAAGCGCTCCAGCGGCCTGATCTGCTTTACGGCAGGAAGCCACGATCATTTAATATGAACAGGCTCGGAAGCGTTCTTTTAGAAACAAAACCGCCCGTGCGCTCCCTGTTTATTTACGGTACGAATCCCGCAGTGGTTGCGCCGGAAGCGAATAAAGTCAGAAAAGGCCTGCTGCGGGAGGATTTATTTACAGTCGTTCACGATCTGTTTTTAACGGAAACCGCCAAATACGCGGATATCGTGCTCCCTGCTGCATCCGCTTTGGAAAACACGGATTTTTACACGTCTTACTGGCATCATTTTATTCAGCTGCAAAAACTGGTGATCGAACCCTACGGGGACAGCAAATCGAATACGGAAGTGTTCCGTTTGCTTGCCGGAGCAATGGGATTTACCGAGCAGGAGCTTCAGGATTCCGATGAAGAATTGATCAGACAGGCGCTGGACTTTCCCGACAATCCGTATATCGAGGATATTGATTACGAATCGCTCTCACGCCATTCCTTCATGAGAGCCAAACGGAAAAAACCGCTTTTTCCGGGTAAGCTCAAAACACCGAGCGGAAAAATTGAATTATATTCTGAAAAGATGAAACAGGACGGTTATCCGGCGCTGCCGACGCACATCCCTCTTGAGAGCGATGGCGATTTTCCGCTTTTATTTGTCCCGGGACCGAATCATAATTTTTTAAATTCGACATTTTCGAATAATGAAAAACACGTAAAACTGGAAAAAGCGCCAAAGCTTTTTATTCATACAGAAGATGCTGTACGCCGGAACATAGAAGACGGGGAAACCGTTAGAGTTTGGAATCACCGCGGAGAGTGTGAATTGACAGTTTCGGTCGGCGAACAGGTGCTTCCCGGCGTTGCAGTCAGCCAAGGTCTTTGGGCCGATATGGATGATAAAAAACAGCTCGTCAATTCGCTCACGCCCGATCGGCTGGCGGATATGGGCGGAGGCGCTGTTTTCTTCTCCGGAAAGGTGCAGGTGGAAAAGCTCAGCAATCAAAACCGTCCGCAATAAACGCCGGGCGGTTTTGATGAAGGCTGAATCCTTTCGGCCGGCTTCACCGTATAAAAAGTGATAACGTTTATTGGAGGTTTGCTGTATGGATATCATACCGGCATCGGAATCACTTTAGCCGGATATTTCATCGGAGACGGATTGAAAAACTTTAAATCACCTGATCCTCATGAAGACACTGACCACATTCTCATTAATGGGAGTAACCAAGGAAGAAGCGAAACAAATCGTGCCCGACACCTCTGACATTCCGCATATCACGAGAAACGGAAAGCGGTATGTACAGAAAACTGCATTAAGAGAATGGCTGACTTCCATGCTGGAAAAAGAATAACAGCTGCCATGAAAAGCGGGAAGAGTTTGTCTCTTCCCGTTTATTAAGATTCGCCGCCCTGCCTCTCTTCAACCCCAAACATACGACAGATATCATTCTTACGTAACGAAACATCCCCTTCTTTAGATTTCAAATAAAACCCTTTCTTATATAACCGTATGACTTCCTCATATGTAAGCTCATGACGAAGGAGCGCCATTAAACGCCCGTCTTTTTCATCTTGTTTATTGAACCATTCATACTGTTCTGACCAGTTCACTTTCTGCATGTCAAACACCTTCTCACTTTGTATTAATGCCTTTTCGCATTCTTTTACTTATTACCCCTTCTGTAAACACTCCGACTGCCTGTGACATTTTTGAAAACAGCCGTAACCCCTCCAATTAGTCACCATGTTGACTTGTTCCCCATTTCGTTGTATATTATAATTGTCAACATGGTGACAATTAAGATAGGAGATACCTTATGGATATTAATTTATTAATGAAGGAACTGCATGTTATGCAACAAAGTTACGCATCATTATTTTCGGTTGTCAATAAAGTGCAGGCTCGGGGGGACGAATACTTAGAAATGTTGACTTCCCGACAGCACATGACTCTTATTGCTATTGCCCATTTACCGACGGAAGATACCACACTTATGAATATCGCTAAAAAGCTGGGCACAACAAAACAAACCGCTAACAAATTAATTTCAAGCCTCGCGAAAAAAGGATATGTTCACACTGTGCCAAGCAAACTGGATAAACGTGCAATCAATATTGAGATTACCGCTGAAGGAAAAAAAGCGTTAATTTCCTGTTCAGAAAAATCCACCTATTTTTTAGCGGATATGTTTCATGACTTCACTACTGATGAAATTGAAACATTCTGGAGGCTATTGCAAAAACTTTATCGTTTTGATGGTGAAGAACAGGATGGTTTTGAAGAAAAAGCACATTTGAAAGTTGAAGATCAGGCACAATTCATCTCAGATGACTATGAAGAAAAAATCATGGCTGAATTTTCAAAACGGCGATATGGGAGTGCAGACGATGAATAATATGCTTTATCGAAAAGTAAAAGAAACAGAGGATAAGATGAAGGAAAAATGCTATGAGCTGAAAGATAAAATTGATCAATTTATTTCTCATGCCAAATATAAAATTCATTGCAAACATAAACTGGACCGAGCCGGCAATTATATATCAATTGCCATTGGACTCTTTATCCTAACTGCCTCATGGCTGACCGCAACACAATGGCTGCTTTGGATAGGCGCGGCGAGTATTTTGAGTAATGCCTGTTTGCTCATTATAAAGCCTGTTAAAAATTGAAAATCTGAAAAAGGCTCTCTAATAGAGAGCTTTCTTTTATTAATCGTCCCAGTCTTCATCTTCTTCCCAGTTTTCTTTCATCTCATGAAGTCTTTCATAAAAGAACTTTATAAAATGGGCAGAATTAAGTTCTTTATAGCCACCGAATTCACTCCAAATAACAACTGGACATTCTCCTTCACTGTTGATTTTATTGGTATCTAAACAATACCCAAAAAAATCAACATGTTCTATGACTACTAAGCCACTTGGCAATCCCCTATATTCATGATATTCCCTGGTTGTTTCTACAACTGAAGCACCGCCAAAATCATAGCCTAATAAATCGATTCCATAAACCCCGCCAGAACCATAGTTTCTAAGAAACCATTTGTAGCTATCCGGCAGCGTGACTTGAAGATCTTGCTCAATTTTTAAAATTTCATCTTCTCCAATCCCACCCGTAAAATCTTTTTCTTTTGCATTATCAGCTATGAATTCTGTTACTTTCAAATAAAAATCCATGGTTTATAACCCCTTATTCTTTCTCATATTGTTTTGCTCTCCACTTCCAATACCTTGTCTTAAAGTTATTGTACTGTTTCTCCAGGTAAACATCATTCCGGAAGCTTTCTCCATTACCTTTAAGGCCATGTATTACGTCGCTATACTTTGTATGTAAACTATTAGGTATCTCAAGCAACGGTCCACTTTCTTCTTGTATGAGGTGATGTAAGTTAATCTGTGTTCCGTCTTTAGCATAAGGAGACTTACCATCTTTCATTAATTCCAGGTTGGTTTTTCCTTTTGGAGTTTTTTGATTAATATCAATGTCCTTTAAGGTATAGACTCTACGGCTTACATCTCTAATTTGTCCTTTAACTTTTACTTTGCCGTCTATTTCAACAGCACCATACTTTTCTTTATTTAACCAAGGAAGGTTTATTTCTTGACCAGTAAACGGCTTTCTCGTTCCATCCGGGATTTTCTTTGCATTGGTCAAAAGTTCATTTTTAAGTTTTTGGCTGTCAACCACATTGTATGGTACGTCACCCGACAGAGCAAGATCATATTTAGAGTTATAAGGAAGGAGTTCTGGAAGTTTAACGTCTTTAATTTTCTTCCCTGCCTGCCCTGCCTTGTTTATGACTTTCCCCGCCGCATCAGCTTTGTTAACGGCTCCTGCGCCTTTCGTTCCGACGACAGCCACAGCCACTGAACCGACCGCGTATGTCACCCATCTTGATCTGGAGTAAGCATCTCCGTTCACCATATCTTTTTGATATGATTCCTCAATTGCTGCTGAAACAGCATCATATGTTTTAACTGGATGAAGTACTGCATTACCCAGTGCTGACAAGGTTTCTCCCGGATCGGTTATGAAGTCCCATAAACCGGTTACCGTGTCTTTCCCGACATCATATAAACCAACGCCAGCTCCTTTTAAAATATCCCAAGTCACTTCTCCGACTTCTTCAAGCTGTTTTGCTTGTTCAAGCTGAATGACATATTGCTGCTGGGAAGGTTCAAGGTTTTCATAGCCGATCTTCTTCGCAATTTCCAAGTATTCATCCGGATCGGTCACACCGTCAGCGAGCTTTTTCTTCAGATCCTTGATTTCCCGCTCTTTTGCTTCTTCCTTCTTAAACGTTAAATATGTGTCTGAATGTCTTGCAATCTCGCCTTTTTTCTTATGTATGTCACTTTCCCTGTACGCCTTGGCGTTATAGTGAAGCGGAGTGGCGTTTTTTCCTTTGCCCGTGGCATTTTGGAGCTGCTGAAAGTCGGCCTGGATGAACTGTTCGTTCGCTTCTGTTTCGGCGTATTCTTTTGTTAGATCGTGATCAAGCTTGCCGAGCCTATTTACGGTATCGTCCCGTTTTTTGTCTGCTGATTCCAGATTTTGATCGACATCTTCTGTAGAGAAAACATCAAGATGAATGATATCGCTGATTTCATTTATGATGTCCTTGAGTTCATTGCGCTGCTCCTGCATGATGACTTGTGATTTATTCTTCGCATGAATCAGCTCGTGTTCTAAAAATGACTCTTCCACAAACGAATCGGCCAATCCGGCATCAGATACTTTTCCAGAAATACTGTTAAGAAACGCAATCTTCATATCGATCAGATCAAGCCAGCTGTCTGTGACACCGGCGTGATCTTGAAAGAATGCTTTAATGTTGTCTGCGCCTTTGCCTGAAAACTCACTGTCGTCTAAGTCAGCCATTCCCTGATAGGCTTTCCTGAGAGTGATAAATTGTTCTCTAATCTGATCGTATTGTTTTGCCCGCTTTTCTGCGGCTGAAATGAACGAGGCTGCTTCAAATACTTTCATTTACGGCTCCTTTCTGCTTCTTTCTGTCTAAATTTTACCATAGGATATAAGATTAGATGAATCTCTTGCATTTGTCGAACTGCTTTATTCAAGATCATAAAATTTCAAATGAAACCTTACACGAAGGAATCTGGGATCGGTAAAACAAAGCCAGATATAACATATATTAAAAAATCTCTTGCATTTCCACACCCGGCATGCTATATTGATATAGCGATGAGCTGAATTGTGTAAGCCGATGCACATGCCCTTGCGGCACACACGAATGTGGCGTGTGGTGTATCGCCTCAATACGCAAAAGACGTTTGCTTCTGCAAACGTCTTTTTTTATTATCCGATTTTCGTTCCGTTCGGTACTGTCTGCTCTGGCGTAAGCAGGACAACGTCTCCTTTTTCCGGGATGCCGCCGAGAACGAGAACTTCTGACTTAAATCCGGCGATCCGCCGCGGCGGAAAGTTGACAATAGCTGTAACCTGTCTGCCCATCAGATCACCCGGTTCGTACCGTTTTGTAATCTGGGCGCTTGATTGTTTCATGCCGATCTCTTCGCCGAAATCTATTGTCATCTTAATGGCCGGCACCTTTGCTTCCGGGAATACTTCCGCTTTTACGACCGTTCCTATTCTAAGATCAAGCTTGATAAAATCTTCGATGACTGCCATATCAAAAACTCCTTTTTTACAATCATGATACCAAAAAAAGAAGCAGTTTATTTAACCGATTTTCAGGATTATTTATCAGATTGAAAGGTGTTTCGGAAGACGCGCGGCGTTATTCCCTTATGTCTGACAAACCATCTGGTAAAGGAAGACAAATTTTGAAAGCCGACCTCCTGACTGATGTCTGTCAGCCGGCATTTTGTTTCAATAAGCATTTGTTCCGCTTTCTTCATACGGAGCTCAGCAATATAAGCTTGCGGGCTTTTCCCCGTCTGCTTTTTAAACCAGTCGGAATAATACGCCGGGTGGTAATGTTCCATTGCGGCAAGCTCTTTAATTGTAAAAGTCTTTGATAGATTTCGGCGGATATACGCAATTGAATCATTCGTACGGTTTACTTGTATCTTTTCAGCAATATATTCTGCAAGCAGACTCAATGAATGAGCCGACTGCTGCTTTGTCTCTTCTGTCAGCAGAAACCGAATCGATGTCCAAAAAGGATCAAGCTTATTCAGAACGCCGGGGGCAAATGAACCTTTGAAAAAATATGCCGGTATGTCGAGAACGAGACATTCATTTCGCTCCAAAGAACGGAACCGATGTTCATGCCCGGGCGGAATATACAGCATTTGATCAGGTTTTAATCTGATTTTACGTCTTTCTGTCTCCAGGTCCAGCTGTCCTTCGAGCGGAAAGAGCATTTGGCAGTATGTGTGTGCATGAGAATCAAAAATATGTGAATAGGTGCGCCGCTCACAAATGATATGTTGTAATGAATCCATTTGTCACTCCTTTTTACATGATGCGTCTTTTTATTTGGTTTACATAATAATATTATTGTTCCCTCTCCTGCAAACCTCTTAGAAAAGCAACAACTGCAAACTTCCGGCTTTCCTTAATTGATTCGGTTAATTCAAATGCACTCTGTTTTCTCAACACGGCAAATCCGTGAAGAAGGCTCCTCAGTCCTCTCGCAGCATGAATCGCAGTGTCAGACTGTGCATAACCGTTAGCTGTCAGCTGCCTGACAACAAGCTCTACAAGCAGGCTTGACAGATTCTCAATCCGCCCGTCTTTTATCTTTTGAAATGTTGCGTCATATAATCCTGGATTGGCTTCGGCGAAATTGATATAGGCATCGGCAAGACTGAGCAAAGCCGTTTCGCCCGTCAGTCCTTCTGCAGAGGCCGCCATTTTTTCATATAACATAGTTAAACCGGAGACAGCCAGCTCTGCTTTAATTCCTTGAAGGCCATTGACAAAATTGTAAAGGGAAGGCGGTTTTACGTTTAAGGATTTTGCAACAGCCGCAAGCGTTACTTCGTTCAGCCCTTTTTCGTCAGCGATGCCTGCTGCGGCTCTCAATATCATGTCAAGGCTCATTCCGACTCTCGGTGACATTATGATCGGCCTCCCGGCAGGCTTCGTTCGGCTTCCTCAACAGCCTCAGCCATCATTTCAACGGGATTGCAGAGAACATCTCCATGTCCGGCGGCCAGACTGCTTGGTTGATGAGCGATAAGTGTTCTTGCTGTTTTTACAGCTTCTTCTTTATTCCACGTAGCAAAAGCCGGAAACGGAAATTTCCATTTCAGCTTCCCAGAAACAGCAAGGCCGCCCCGTACTTGAAAGGCATCTCCGACGATCAGCATATCATTTCTCGTATCTTTAAAAGCGAGGCTTCCCGGCGTATGACCGGGAGCGGGAATGACAAGTAAAGATCCGATCCGCTCGCCGCCTTTCAGCAGGCGATCAGGTTCGGTCTGAACATTTTTCGGCACTCCCCCCTTTATCGGCGTTTGTGCTTCATGCTCAAATAATGAAGTGTCACCTTTCAGCAAGAAAGAATCCCGCTCAGAAATACAGACGGAAGCATCCGGAAATTCCGCAGCTAATGAGTCAAGCGAACCGATGTGATCCCCGTGCGCGTGGGTGAGTAATATGTCATTCAGCGGCTTCCCAAGCTGCCGCAATGCTTGTTTGATTCCTTTATGACTGTTAGGCAGTCCGGCGTCAATCAGGGTTACTCCTTCTTCTTCTTCAACCAAATAACAATTCACCGGGAAAAGCGCTGGAAAAAAAGTCAGCTGCCAAACGGTTCCGTATTGTAAGATTCTCATGAACATCCTCCTAAAACTAATATTATTAGTTTTATTATAACTAATACCGTTAGTTTATCAAGAGTTTTCTGTTTAAATCCTGAAAAAGGCGCGGGCGCTTCTCTTATGCAAAAAAAAGAAACGCGCATACTGTGATAAAAGATGCTTTCAGCCTGCGAATAAATCACACTACTAAAACCAGCCGGATAAGCATACACTACTCAACGGAGGGGGAGTTCCACACCATGCATATCACACTTCAAAGCATCTGCCCTGTCTTAATGATTGCCTTTTTTCTGTATAAAAAGGTGAAACGGTCCGTCGGCTTTCAGCCTTTGAAACCCCGCTGGCTTTATACAAGAATGATTTTGTTTTCATTGCTGGCCGCAGCTCTGGCGTTTTTCAGCATCACACACCCGGCTTTATACGGCCATCTTATATTCGGCACTTTTTGCGGCTGGCTTCTGGTCCTGTTTGCAAAACGGAACATTTCTTTTGAAGAACGCCGCGGAAAAATGTATTTTCGTACTCACCTGTGGATTGAACTTATTCTATTAACGTTATTCCTATCGAGATTTGTTTATCGCGTTATTGAAATTTACCGGGTCACAGCGGACTTTACCCATCCGGAGGCATACAGCCAAACGGTCGGGGCCGATCCGCTGACCATCAGTATCTTTTATTTCATCGCAGTGTATTACAGCGGCTTCTCTTTTTATGTTTTAAAAACGAGCAGAGACCAAACCGATAACAGTCAGTACGGCTGACATCCCTGTAAAAAATGCAGGGATGTTTTTTAATCGTGCCGCGTATGGTGAATCATTTGCTGAAGCACATCTAACACATGTTCATCCTCAGGAGAATAATAGATGGATGTTCCTTCTCTGCGTGATTTGACGAGGCGCAGATTTTTAAGAAAACGCAGCTGATGAGAAACGGTAGACTGCAGCAAATTCAGCTTTTCTGCGATATCATTTACCGCGTGCTCACCCTGTGACAGCAAATGGAGAATTCTGATTCTGGTCGGATCAGACAGCGCCTTAAAAGTCTGGGCAACCAAAAATAAAGTTTCCTCATCTAAATCGACAGCGGGGTCATTTTTGTTTCCGGATTCGTGAAATTCAGTCATATACCTCACCCTTCTTTTCTCAAGTAGCCCAATTATACCAAATGTCAATTGATGCAGATACATCCTGCGCCTGACAAAAGAACCGTTATTTTAAATTTATGTTTCAAATACGGGTTTCCGCTTGGTTTCGCGCATTCATCTGTGTCATAATGAAAAAGTCATAATGCTCCTGAAATTGAGGGTGAAACACAGTGGAGAAAAAGAAAAAAGGCTGTTTCGCTGCCGCGGGTCTTATGATGATATGTGTTTTTGTCATGGTTTCCTTCTTCCTCATTCTGCTATTTTCAAATAATGAATGGCTCAAAAGTCTTCCGTTTGATGTCAAGCCGATCGTCCTTGAACGGCTGACAGATTACAAACCGCTTGTTGAAGACGAGCTGGATGAAAAAGGACTCACCAAATATACATCGCTTGTACTCGGCATGATATATCAGGAGTCAAAAGGAAGAGGAAATGATCCCATGCAGTCTTCAGAATCTCTGGGTTTAAAGCGAAATGAGATTAAAAACCCTCAAACCAGTATCAAACAGGGAATCAAACAATTCACTCTCATGTACCAAACAGGCAAGAAAAAAGGCGTAGACTTGGATACGATTATACAAAGCTACAACATGGGAGCCGGCTATATTGATTTTGTGGCTGAACATGGAGGATCGCATACTGAGGAACTGGCAAAACAATACTCCGAGCAGCAGGTCAAAAAGAATCCGAAACTTTACACTTGCGGAGGGAACAAAGACAATTTCCGTTATCCCTACTGCTATGGTGATTACACGTACGCAGAAAAAGTAAAAGCAAAAACAAAAACCGTTGAACAATCCTTAAATGTAACAACACTTGAAACGCTTGAAGAGTAAAAGGCGCCCTGATGAGGCGCCTTTTTCAATCAATAGAAAAAAGCCGCGCAGAGCACGGCTTTTTTAATAATACGGTGAGATCATTAAGTATACAATGACACCCGTCAGACTGACATACAGCCAGAGCGGCATCGTCCATCTCGCGATTTTTTTGTGGCGCTCCACTTGCATGCTGAATCCTCTGATCAGCGTAAACAGCGCAAGCGGCACGATAACGGCGGAAAGACAGATGTGCGTAATTAAAATAAAGAAATAAATCCCCCGAATGATGCCGTGGCCGCCGAATAAAGTATTTTCAGCCACAGAGTGGTATACGACATAGCAGATCAAAAACAGCAGAGTCGTCGTAAACGCCGCCAAAATAAAGCGTTTATGCGCTTGAATATTTTTTTGCTTAATCATAAAGAGCGCTGCCAGCAAAAAGATAAAAGTAAAGCTGTTAAAAATGGCATTTAACATCGGCAGAATATGAATATTGGCAATGCTGACCTGTCCCGATTTCGGCATAAAAAACAGCACCGCAATTAACCCGTTGATCAGAACGGTCAATGTCAGCACGATACCGGTATAACTTTTAGGTTTGTTTTCTGTCTGATTCATCTTATGACCTCTCTCAATTTTACTGACTATCCAAATGGTATGAGAATTCAGCTTTGATGTCAACGGTTTCGTCCGCTTCGTCAGAAATTAGACAAACTTAAGCCCTAAAAAGACCGGGTGTTTGAGACCCGGCCTTTCGTCATATTATGCTTCCTTCAACAGTTCTTCTATCACCTTATGTTCGTTTTCATTCAACAGATTTTTTGGAATGATCCGATCTATCGGTTTATTCATATGCTGATCGAGAATATCGGCTGTTTCTTTGTCCCCTGCGATTACGAGACGCTCCCATTCGTGTGAAGCAGCCTTTTGATCAAGGTTTGAAGCCAATCGTTTATATAGCCTGTTTTGGTTTTCTTCGACGTGGGCTTTGGCAGCGTCTTCGTCCATCGACGCGGAGCGGCTTCCGCTTACATCCTGCGGTTTCCACGATTCATTGATGACGTCGTAATGATAATGCTCCACTCCTTCAATTTTTCCGAGTACGGTTTCTATGATCTTCACTTCATTCTGCTGGGTGAGAATAAAAGCCGTGCTCGGAAATTGTTCACGAAGAAGTTCTAATTGATCAAGGACAGCCGTCTCTTCCCAATAAAATCGTGTTTCAACAGGCACCTGCAATTCAATCGTCTCCCAAATACCGCCTTCTCCCGACGCAAAAAATACGAGACTTCGCGGCATCTCTTTACCAAGCCCATCGATATATTGATAGACACGTTCCATGATGCGGACGAGAGATTTTTCTTCTTCCGGATCACTGGCAGACAGATACTCTTTTAATCTCCGAAAACCGGTTTTCAAGGCGATTTTCCACTCTCCCCCCTGCTGATCCGGATTTCTCATATCCGTATTTACATATAAGGAAAGCATTTTATCAGGAGATTCCGTCATTACGTACTTCAATTTGCCGATGAGTGAGTCAATTGCCATTATAGATTCCTCCTTTTTCCGCTGCTCACTGTTCCTTTCCCTATCCGCACCGCCTTAAAAACGTCAATCCACATATAAACGGCAGACTTTTCTAAAAAAGTTTTTGCAAAACCCATTTACAAACCAAGACATCATTTACTACAATGGATACTTGTGTTTAACTAAGACTTTTACGCTGTGAAAGGAGTATGATTTTGTTTACTGCAGAAGAAAGAGATCAGAAAGAGCTGGAAAAAGAGCTTCATAAACTTGAATTTCAGATTTTCAGAATGCGGGAAAATCTGATAGATGTATCAAAAGACGCGCGAGTGCTTGGTATTGATCAATCGAACAATGACGATTGGATCATTGTTTCCTCGATTGATGATGGCCAAACATGTAAGATTATGCTGACTGATTGTGAATCAGCCTACCGGGGAAGAGGCTGTTTTTCACTGATCGCCTCTTATTATGACAATGCCATTCATATCGGGGACATTAAAGGCCCGCCGAACCATGGCTACGGCTCGATCTGCATGAAATTTTTAAAACATATCGCCAGAGAGCAGAATATCCCGAAAGTGACGGGCGACATCGCTAAGCGTGATTGGGATCATGTCGACAGGCTCGTTCATTTTTATGAAAAGCATCACTTTGATGTCTGGATTGACAATGATACGCAATCAGGCGGCATTAAATGGGTCGACCTGTAAAAAATGATAGATAAACCCTCGTTAATATGGTGTAATAGATTAAACCATTTAAGGAGGGTTTTTTTTGTATCCGGAAAAATTGAAAAAAGGTGACGGCATTCGTATTGTGTCTCCGGCCACAAGCATGTCCGTTATGTCAGATGAAAATATAAATGCCGCGAAGACAAAATTGGAGGAGCTGGGCTTTTGTGTCTCTTTTTCAGAGCATGCGAAAGAAATAAATGAATTTGATTCATCATCCATTGAATCGCGTGTACGGGATCTGCACGAGGCTTTCGCTGACCCTGACATCAAAGCGATTTTGACGACACTCGGCGGGTTCCAATCAAATCAGCTGCTCCGCTATCTTGATTATGAAAACATCAAGCGGCATCCGAAAATCCTTTGCGGCTATTCAGATATTACCGCTCTCGGCCATGCCATATATCAAAAAACCGGCCTTATTACATATTCCGGTCCCCACTTTTCTTCATTTGCCATGAAAAAAGGGCTGGACTATACGATTGACTCTTTCTTGGCCTGCTGTGCTTCTGACAACCCGTATGAGGTAAAGCCTTCATCCGAGTGGAGTGATGATAAATGGTATTTGAACCAGGAGGACAGACGTTTTTATCGGAATCCGGGACCGCTCGTTATTCAATCCGGATATGCGGAAGGAACACTGATCGGAGGAAATCTATGCACGCTGAATCTTCTGCAGGGCACCGAATACTTTCCGGAGATGGAGCAAGTGATTCTGTTTATAGAAGATGATTATATGTCGGACATTCATATGTTTGACCGGGATTTGCAGTCACTCATCCACCTTCCCGCTTTTTCAGCCGTGAAGGGAATTGTCATCGGACGTTTCCAGCATGCTTCAAATGTGTCTGAGGAGGCTCTGCGTGCCGTCATCCGTACAAAAGAAGAACTGTCATCCATGCCTGTTATCGCAAATGCTGATTTCGGCCATACCTCCCCTTTGATGACATTCCCGATCGGAGGAACATGCAGGATAGAAGCCGGCTCAGAAGGCGGACGGATATGGATCGATCGGCATTAATACATAAAGACGGGAAAACCGCCCCGTCTTTTTATTTTGACGCCTTATGCCGCGGCGTGCGCGGAGCGATCATCATTCGTCCGCCGGCCGCTGCCGTCACCCATACGGAAGCTCCTTCATAAAAACGGCTGATCTCTTCATTATATACGGCGTGTGTCAGTTCACGTTTATCATGCGTTCCGTCTTGGTTTTTTACGTTTAAAATAAGCACAAGCTCGTGCCTGCCATTCTTCATCACGCCAGTACGTCTCACCTTTTCAATAACGGCTGGCCTTCCTCTCCCTCTGTCAAGCGCCTGAAACAGCCTGACAGCAGGCAAAGACAGTCCGATAACGAGCACAATGGCGAAAGCGGTGCATATACCTGCTTGAAACACCGGTGATTCTGTGAAGGCATTCCATAAACATATAAATTCCGGCTCCATCGGATTCATACATCCCTTCAGATTCCGTTTTCACATCCATTCCTTATTATATTAGAGAAACGCTTTTTCTTTTTCCGCATATAACGATTATATACAGTCAAAAAAGGGAAGAAAAAAAGAACACAAAGCATTTCGCCTTGTGTTCTTCATCTCTATATGAAACTAGTCTAATACTTTAACATTTACTGTTCTGACGCCCCAGTTGTTAGCGTCACTTTTCTTTGCAACAAATACGTCAATTTTATTTCCTTTAATTGCGCCGCCTGTATCTGCTGCTGTTGCCACTCCGTAACCTTCAACATAAACCTTAGAGCCAAGCGGAATGACACTAGGGTCTACCGCGATGACTTTTGCATCAGGGTTTTTGTTTAAGTCAACACCGGTTGCCGTTACACCGGAAATGCCGCCGTCGTTAGCAGAGTAAGCAGTTGCAGTCATTGTCAGCTGCTTTTTAGGCTCTTGTTGGTTTGTATTTGATTGAACAGGCTGCTGTTTTGCTTCGACAGCCTTCGCTTCTTGTTTAGGTTGTTGTTCTTGAACAGGTTCTTGTTTAGGCTGCTCGTTTTTGACAGCTTCTTGTTTTGGCTGTTCTGTCTCGGCAGCTGGTTTTTGTTCAGTTTGCGGCTGGCTGGCTTCTTGAGCCGGCTGTGCAGCCTGAGCCTGACCTTTCACATTTAACGTTGTGCCTGCGTAAATTATATCTGATTGCAAGTTATTCAAGCTTTTCAGATTGCCGACTGATGTTCCGAATTTCTGAGCAATTTTCCAGAGGCTGTCGCCCTGCTTCACTGTGTACTGCCCAGATGTGGTTGTTTCTACTGAAGAAATAGTCAGTTTCTCTCCTTCAATGATTAAATCAGAAGATAACTGATTCCATTCTTTTAAGTCCTTTAGGTTCACTCCGTTTTTTTGCGAGATCCCCCAGAGCGTGTCACCCTTTTGCACCGTGATTTCTTTAGCAGAAGCGTGAGCTCCAAATGCAGTTGTTGAAATTGCTGCAACTGCGACAAAGGACATAATCGTCTTCTTCATAAGTAAATCCTCCCTTGTTAGCTTTTTATTGGCGGCTAACAGGTGATATCGTAACATATGAAAATGTCAGTTCAATAACAAAACGATTTGAATTAGATTACAGTTCCTTTACATGAAACATTTCTCTCGCTTGGTAAGTCTTGCTGAAACCTTGATACAGCAAGGGTTTTCAAGCTTCTGATTTTTCCGGCGCGAATGAAAAACACAATGTGCAAATTTCCAAAAAAACTTTTTTTCACTCTGTTTCTCTTACATAATTTCGGATTTCTTCTAAAAAAACCGCTCCGTATTTCAATCTTTTTTGTTCCCCGACCCCTTTTACGGAAAGAAGATCCTGATCTGTTTTCGGAAGTTTCGCCGACATTTCTTTTAACGTCTGATCTGAGAACACGACAAATGGAGGCACGCCCTGTTCAGCTGCAATCTCTTTGCGGAGACGCCGGAGAAGCTCAAATAATTCATCATTTTCGGTAACGGCGGCGGCCTGTAAGGCTTCTTTTCTCGCGACTGCGCTTTTTCCAAGCAGAACGTCCCTGCCTTTTTGGGTGACCATAAGCGTCGGAAATGTGCCGTCCGCCATTCTGATATATTCATCTGAAATAAGGAATTCAATAAAATCACTGATTTCCGCTGCGGATTGATGCTTCATAATGCCGTAAGTGGACAGGCTGCTGAAGCCGTTTTCCAGCACTTTTTTATTTTTAGATCCGCTAAGCACCTGCGCCACCATCGTTTTTCCGAAGCGCTCATTCATTCTGATGATACATGACAATACCATCTGCGCTTCTTTTGTGACGTCATGGGCGGTCCTTGTATCAGTGCAATTGCCGCATGCTCCGCAAGCTTCCGCCTCATTCTCGCCGAAATACTTCAGAATAAACCGCTGCAGGCAATCTTCCGTATGGCAGTAATCCACCATCTGTCTCAGTTTTTTGAGATCCTGCTTTTGTTTTTCTTCTCCGGCGGCCGATTGGTCTATTAAAAAACGCTGCACCATAATATCCTGCGGCGAAAATAAGAGCACACACTCGCTGTTAAGACCGTCGCGCCCGGCCCGTCCGGCTTCCTGGTAATAGCTCTCCATATCTTTCGGAATCTGCGCGTGTAAAACGAACCTGATGTTGCTCTTATCGATTCCCATTCCGAAAGCGGACGTAGCTACCATCACTTGTATCTGATCGTTAAGAAACCGCTCCTGCTGGTCTTTTCTGTCATCATCCGCCAATCCGCCGTGATAACGGCCGGCATTGATGCCGCCGCGTTTTAATTTCTCATATAAACGGTCGGTTTCTTTTCTTGTCGCTGTATATATAATGCCGGCTTCGTGTTTATTTTTTTCGAGGTACCGCTCGATAAACCGGTCTTTGTTTTCGCCCTTTACTACTTTAAACGTTAAATTCTCTCTGGCAAAACCGGTATATACAGTTTGTTCTTTCTTAATATGAAGCTGTTTGCAGATGTCATCATGAACCTCAGGCGTAGCCGTCGCCGTTAATGCGATGATGACGGGCGGTTCTTTTAGTTCATTAAAAAGGATTTCGATATTCCGGTAACTCGGCCTGAAATCATGTCCCCATTGCGATATACAGTGAGCTTCGTCAATGGCGACAAGAGGAACCGTAATATTCTGCAGGATGTGAATGAATTCAGAAGAAGTCAAACGCTCCGGTGTGATGTAAAAGAGCCGGTAAGCCCCTTGCTTCAAACCGGTCAGGCGCTCATGAATGTCACGGCTTGTCTGAGTGCTGTTAATATAAGCTGCCGCGATACCCGCTTCTTCAAGCGCGTCGACTTGATCTTTCATTAAGGAAATAAGAGGGGAAATAACGATTGTGGTTCCTTCAAACAGCAGTGCGGGAATCTGATAGCAGATTGATTTTCCGCCCCCCGTCGGCATAATGCAGACCGTGTTTTTTCTCTCCTCTGCAACTGATTGTATCGCCTGCTTTTGGCCCGCGCGAAGACTGTCGTAGCCAAAATAATGCGCCAGAAGGGATTGGGCTTTCTCCAGCATATGTTGTAAAACCTCACTTTGTCTTTGATTCTTTTATTTTATCATACTGATAAAGTACGCTGCTCAAGGGCAATTCAAAATAAAAAGCCATCTCCGCAAGGGAAATGGCTTTCGCTACGTATGCCGTACGCAAGTAAGAAAGTTTTAAACCACCACTCCTCAAAGTGGGTGTTTGCAGAAGCGTTCCTGTCGTCCTCTGCAATGGAGGCATGACATTCCGGCTTCGATATAAAACTCCCTATTACAGCTTAAAGGTTAAAACTTAATTAACAATACGAACAATGTAGCTTCTCTTATATCCTACACCATCAGTCGTATTTTGGCAAGAGGGTTAATTCTTTTACAGAAAACCTTTTTTCTTTGCGAAAAATGCTTTATTCTACATAAAAATTGTTTTTTCGACAAAATATCAATATATCAATATAAGATCAGATCGAAAGCAGCCGCCAGTTTCTTCTATAATAGAAAAAACTCTCACACCCTGTAGGGGCGCAAGAGTTAATGAAAATTAGAATTTTGCAGCCAGATCTTTCGCTTCTTGCAGTCCTTTTTCAATGATCGCTTGAGCGTTATCCGGTGCAGCATTATGGCCTTCAACGACAACAGTGTGAAGATCTTGGACACCCCAGAAACCGAGAACGGTTTTCATGAAGTTTAATGACATTTCAAGAGATGCCATCAGTCCTTCAGAATATACGCCGCCGCGTGCGTTTAAGAGCGCTACTTTTTTATCTCCCATCAGACCTTTAGGGCCTTCAGGCGTGTATGTGAAAGTAACTCCTGCACGAGACAGGTAATCAACATAAGTATGAAGCACAGCAGGCACTGTGAAGTTCCAAAGCGGGAATGCAAACACGACTTTGTCAGCTTTGACAAATTGATTTAAGTAAATGTCAGCAGTTGACGCTTGTTTTTTCTCTTCGTCTGTCATTTCAATTCCTTTTGAAGCTTTAAATGTTCCGTTAATCATATCTCTTCCGAGGTAAGGAAGGTTTTCTTTATGAAGATCAAGTTCGATCACTTCATCATTCGGATTGTTTTCTTTATAAGCAGCCAGAAACGCTTCGTATAATTTTACGGATACGCCTTCTTCAGCCGTACGATCACTTGATTTTACAAATAATACTTGAGACATTCTAAATTCCTCCCGGTAATCTTTTAATATTTACTTACAAATAGTATGTTACTTTCTTTTTTATATAAAGTCAATGATTTTATTTCGATTTTGAGATTTTTTATGGAATAAAAAAACAGGTACATATGAATGTACCTGCTGCTATTATTGTGAATCCTGCTCACGATCCAGGATTTCGTATGTTTGTGAGCTTTTTTGATCAACGGTTTCTTTATTTGAGAGGTCTTTCACCTGCTCGTGAAATTCCCTTTCATATGACGGAGCGTCTGTTTTCACATCCCCTTCTGTTTCTCGCTGCGCTTCGACGGTCATTCTGGCGTACGGCACGGCTTCAAGTCTTTCATAAGGAATTTCTTTTCCCGTTTTCTCGCAAATCCCGTATGTTCCTTTATCCATTCGTTCAAGCGCGGCGTTCACCTCATCTAAAAGATTCTGATCGACACCGTCCAGCGTCTGATTCGTGACCCTGTCCAAATAAATGCTTCCGTGATCAGCTAAGTGGTTATCTACTCCGTTCGACAGTTCTCCTGTGTCTTCACTCATTGAATGATTTTCTTTTGATTCTCCCTGAAGACTTTCCTTTAAATCGATTAATTTATGATAAAGGCTGTCCTGCTGTACTTTTGATAATGACATATTCATCATCTCCTTTTTCGTCTGTATTCTTCGCTGCATCTGTTAATACATACCCTCGAAAAAGGAGGATGAAACAATGGAGGTCAATGCTTTCTCCCCCTGATGGTGACATTGGGTGTCTGCTGCTTTGTCTGTCTTTTTTCTTTCGCAGCATCATTTTGCCGGTTGTCCCGAAATTCTTCAGCGCAGGCTTGTTTGAGCCTGTGCTCCGGTGTATGGTAAGTGGCGCCGATATTCAGCATACCGCTCAGCTCTTCTATACTCAGCTTTTCAAAATCAATATTGTATTCAACCTTGTCCACTTTGACGTGCTCAATATGGACATATGTTTTTTCCCCTTCAACCGTCTGCGGCTCAAAATGACACTTATCCTGAAGCTCATCAAGCTGTTGTTCCACTTTCTTAAGCCGGTCTAATTCTTCTTCACACACTTTTTTGAAAATCTCTTTCATTATTTTTTTCAAAGAAAATCACTTCTTTCCCCGTCACTCTTGGAAAGTTCTATGCGTCCCGCATTGCGAATATATAAACATGATATACAAAAAGGAGGCGAATCATGATGTTTTTTCCATCCGTTATCAATTTTGAGTATATAAAAATGAACGGAATCAGCGGCGGAGCAACTTTTAACACCGGCTCTTCCGTTATGGTGAGAAACACAGCAGCCAATAAAAGAAATGAAGGGTACGGTGAACAAAACGGTGATTGCACCGTTGTCGTCATCCCTATCATGAGTATCGATGATTCAGATCTGATAGATGGCACAGCAAACAAGATCAGCCTTCGATAATGATCTGGCTTGCATCCCCCAGATGTTTAGCAATCGATATATATAAAATCCCGTCTTTGAATACCGCCTGCATTCCCTTTGTTCCCTGAGCGGAATGCGGAAGGTCGAGTTTTTTTTCAAAATCGCCGTATTTTCCGGTCTTCTGTTTAAAATCCTGTTCATTAAAAAAGGATTTTCTCGTGCCTTTTACGACGATATATTCTCCGTAGGACAGCAGCTGAACATCTTGTTTCCGGTAGCCGGGCAGATACAGTAAAAATTGGAGCTCATCATGGGTTTCCACAATATCTATAAGAGGAAAAGCATCCTCATTTCTTCTCATTTGCCCATCTCCCTGTTGAAAGGGAAAATGAGAATGGCCGTTTTGAAATGATTTCAGTTGTTCATCATCAAAAACGTTTTTCCAAAAGTCGCCGCCGGACATGTTTTGCGCCATTTCCATCCATTGCTTCATCTTATCGAAATCCATTTTTATCGCCCCCTGTCTAAGCATACGGTCATAACAGCCGGCATACACCTGTATTAAAGGAGGTTTGCCTGTGGTTCAACCAACTCCATATATCAATATTAATATTTTCATGTTGAAAATTAATTCCTTTGAAAATGCTTCAGCGGTGAATGTCGGACAAAATTTACTGGCGGAATGGCAGAATTCTGATAAAAAGAATCAGGGATACGGACAGAACTTCGGAGATGCAAGCGGCTTCATCGGCACGAACGGCAAAGTGGATGACCGGGATCAAATTGATTCTCCATCTACCTTTGAGTCTGCATGCGATAAAATCCCTGCCGGAAAAGGAGGCCCATTATGATGTTTTCGCCGGTTTTGGTAAATGTAGGAGGCTTTAAAGTAAATGCAGTCGACCGCGGTTCTTCCATTACGATCGGCCCGTATCAGCAAATCGATTATTTTTTATCCAATAAGATCAACTACGGATTCGGTGAAGAAAATGGTGATTTGGCGCCGATTTATATCCCCATCAGTTCTATTGCTGATCCGGATCTCATTGATTCGAACTCCGGAAAAACAAGCATTATATAATAAAAAGGCCATCCGCATGCATTCGGATGGCTTTTATGTGATATTTAACTGCATAAGTATTTTGTTAAGATGGCTTGAACCTCAGTCAAGTCCGTTTCTTTTGCAAATTCCAATTCGAAAGTTTTTCCCCTTGTCATTAATACAAGCCCGGTATCTGGATCAAACATCCCCGCTTCTTGAATGGCGAAGCTTTCAATTGTTTTATATGGAAGAAATACGCGCACTTTCTTTTTGGAGAACATTTTATTATCAAAGAAAATCACTCGTTTATTCGTAAAGCATATTTGGTCAACCCGCAGTTTATAAATCGTTTCGATCCGTTCTCCCTCAACGAGCAAAGCCTCCAGCTTTTTTGTGTCGGTTGATCTGCTGACAGAAAAAATTCCCAATGAAGAACCCCACTTTCTGCTTCTATACTATTGTTTTATTACAATCATAAAAAAATAAGTTCTTTATCCCTATATAAGAATACGACATAGACGGCATTTAAACCATTACGAACAGATTACATTTTTAGAACGTTCATCAAAAAAGCCCTTCGCGAAAGGTGCCGCTTTTATGAAGTAGTACGGTTCAGCGAAAGAAAAGGTTTCAAGAAAACGGTATTTTTTTCGAAAAGTCAGTTTTTTATCTTCGCCATAAAAAACCGCGGCTTCTCCAATGCCGCGGTTTCAACAAAACATCAACGATCCGTATCTTCAATCGTTCCTTCTTTATAGGTATCTGAAATTTGTTCCATCGTCGTGTCGGTGCCTTCTTCAGGTTGCACTTGCTGAAGCTGATCTGATGTTTTATTTTGTTTGTCTTGCTCTGTTTTTTTCATTTTGCAGCCACCCTTTATATGTAGTCTTTTTTAGTATGGCTCAGGCAAAATAAATTCATTCAGCTTTAAACTTCTTCAAAATACTCTTTGTAGAAGCCTCCGACTTTGTTTGTATTGTCTACAACAAAAATGAATTCTTCTGTTTCATTTTTGACTTCATACTCTTTACCCGGCGTCAGCACATTTTTGACAATGTATTTTTTCGCATCTGTATGTACGCATTTGACCTTTTTGACGCTTTCTTTTGTCTGCCAATTATTATGAATCATTTATAAAACTCCTTTTCTTAATCGATAAGCTTATTGTAGCCGTTTTTTCTTGTGAATTGCAATAACGGTTATCAATTGATTTTACCGGGGCTGTTATTATAGAATGACTGTATGCGCTTACTTTGCGCGGACATCAAGATGCTCAAAACAGACCATAAAAAAATTTCGGGAGGTTTGTTACGAATGAGTTCTTTAACGATGCAGATCACAAAAAGGCTGGAAACATTTTTACAGGGCACGAAGAAACTTTATATTGACGGAAAATTTGTTCCGAGCGCTTCAGGATCAACATTTGTCACACCGAATCCGGCAACCGGAGAAACGCTGATGACGCTTTACGAGGCACAGTCAGAAGACATTGACAGTGCAGTGAAAGCGGCACGCAAAGCCTTTGATCACGGCGAATGGCGCACTATGCCGGCCGCTTCCAGAAGCAGGCTGATGTATAAGCTTGCCGATTTAATGGAAGAGCACAAAACGGAACTCGCGCAGCTTGAAACACTTGACAACGGAAAACCGATTAATGAAACGACGAATGGGGATATCCCGCTTGCAATTGAGCATATGCGTTATTATGCCGGGTGGTCTACAAAGATAACCGGACAAACAATTCCGGTCGCCGGCTCATATTTTAATTACACCCGCCATGAGCCTGTCGGCGTCGTGGGGCAGATCATCCCTTGGAACTTCCCGCTCCTTATGGCGATGTGGAAAATGGGCGCCGCCCTTGCCACAGGCTGCACAATCGTTTTGAAACCGGCCGAGCAGACACCGCTGACCGCCCTCTATTTAGCGGAATTAATAGATCAGGCGGGCTTCCCTGACGGCGTCATCAATATTGTTCCAGGGTTCGGCGAGACGGCCGGGGAAGCGCTGACCAACCATGACGATGTCGATAAACTCGCTTTTACCGGCTCTACAGAAATCGGCAAAAAAATCATGGAAAAAGCCGCAAAAAAAATTAAACGCGTGACACTGGAGCTTGGCGGAAAGTCACCTAATATCATTTTGCCTGACGCCAATTTGAAGAAAGCGATTCCCGGCGCTTTAAACGGGGTCATGTTTAATCAGGGGCAGGTATGCTGCGCAGGCTCCCGCGTCTTCATTCACAAAGACAAATATGATGAGGTCGTCAGCGAAATGGTTTCATATGCGAAATCGCTTCAGCAAGGCGCCGGCCTTCACCAAGATACACAAATCGGCCCGCTCGTCAGTCAGGAACAGCATGAGCGCGTGCTTTCATATATTGAAAAAGGAAAAGCGGAAGGAGCCAAAGCTGTCGCGGGCGGCAGCTGCCCGTTTGAAGAAGGGTATTTTGTCTCCCCGACTGTATTTGCGGATGTGGATGACAGCATGACCATCGCAAAAGAAGAAATTTTCGGCCCTGTTTTAGCCGCCATTCCGTATGATACGGTAGATGAAGTCATTGAGCGGGCGAACCGCTCGGAATACGGCCTTGCAGCCGGACTTTGGACTGAGAATGTGAAAAACGCCCATTACATTGCTGACCGTCTCCAAGCCGGCACCGTTTGGGTCAACTGCTACAATGTTTTCGATGCGGCATCTCCTTTCGGCGGCTATAAGCAATCCGGCCTCGGGCGGGAAATGGGCTCTTACGCGCTGAATAATTATACAGAAGTGAAAAGCGTCTGGATCAATCTGGAAGATTAAATCAAACAAGAAACTGCTGCCTGTCAGCAGTTTCTTTCTTTTGTCATGCCGCCTTTTACATATGAATATATATGCTTCTGAAGGAGTTGAGCGAGTGTGAGCACAATTCATGAAAACGTCAGAAGCCGCCAAAAGAAAACCATCTCCCTATTAAGAGAAACGCAAAATGCGGACGGCTCATGGTCATTTTGTTTTGAAGGACCGATTTTGACAAACGCCTTTCTGATCCTCCTCCTCACTTCTCTTGGAGACAATGATAAAGAACTGATCGCTGAGCTTGCAGAAGGCATTCGCGCTAAACAGCGCCCGGACGGAACTTTTGCCAACTATCCTGATGACCGGAAAGGAAATGTGACCGCCACTGTACAGGGCTATGCCGGCTTGCTGGCTTCCGGTTTATATAGCCGTTCTGAGGCGCATATGATTCAGGCCGAACGCTTTATCATCTCAAATGGCGGCTTGCGCAACGTACACTTCATGACAAAGTGGATGCTTGCGGCAAACGGCCTTTATCCATGGCCCGCGCTGCATCTGCCATTATCTTTCTTAGTCATTCCCCCATCCTTCCCGCTGCATTTTTACCAGTTCAGTACATACGCCCGTATTCATTTTGTACCGATGGCCGTGACGCTTAACAAAAGATTTTCGCTGAAAAATCCCAACGTTCCGTCTCTCGCGCATTTAGATCGGCATATGACTAAAAATCCGTTTACATGGCTTCGTTCCGATCAGGATGAGAACAGAGACCTCTCTTCTCTTTTCGCGCACTGGAAGCGGCTTTTGCAGAATCCTGCCGCTTTTCACCAGCTCGGTCTGCGTACGGCCAAAACGTATATGCTTGACCGGATTGAAGAAGACGGCACATTATACAGCTATGCGAGCGCCACTATTTTTATGGTGTACGGCCTGCTCGCTCTCGGTGTATCGCGCCACTCCCCCGTTATCAGAAAAGCACTTGCCGGCACGAAAGCTTTGCTCACGTCTTGCGGCGATATACCGTACCTGGAAAATTCAACGTCGACCGTTTGGGATACGGCGCTTCTCAACTATGCGCTTATGAAAAGCGGGATCTCAGATAACGATCAGATGATAACCAGCGCCGCCCGGTTTCTGCGTGAACGGCAGCAGACGAAAGTCGCTGATTGGGCCGTTCACAACCCGCATGCTGAACCGGGAGGATGGGGTTTTTCAAACATCAATACAAATAATCCTGATTGTGATGACACAGCCGCAGTGCTCAAAGCCATTCCGCGAAAACTTTATCCCGCCTCATGGGAACGCGGACTGAGCTGGCTTTTGTCCATGCAAAACAGTGACGGCGGCTTCTCTGCTTTTGAGAAAAATGTCAATCATCCGCTGGTCCGCCTGCTGCCGCTGGAATCGGCTGAGGAAGCTGCCATCGATCCCTCAACAAGCGACTTAACCGGGCGGGTGCTGCACTGTTTAGGAGAAGCGGGGCTTTCTTCTGATCACCCTCAGATTGAAAAGGCCGTCCAATGGCTGATCCGCCATCAAGAAGAGGACGGATCGTGGTACGGCAGGTGGGGTGTCTGCTATATTTACGGCACATGGGCGGCGCTGACAGGGATGAAGGCTTGCGGCGTGAGCCAAAACCACCCGGCCGTGAAAAAAGCGATTCGCTGGCTGAAGTCCATTCAAAACGAGGACGGAAGCTGGGGGGAATCCTGTATAAGTGCAGAAGAGAAAACCTATGTTCCGCTTTCTTACGGGACGCTTGTACAGACGGCTTGGGCGGCCGAAGCTTTGCTGCAATACGAAAAAACTCATCATCAAGCCGTCACAAAAGGCATATCTTTTCTTATTGAAAACCGGCATTACGAAGGAGCCGCTTTCAGCTATCCGACCGGAATCGGCCTGCCGAAGCAGTTTTACATCAGGTATCACAGCTACCCGTATGTGTTTTCTTTGCTTGCGCTCAGCACTTTTATGAAAATGAGTGAAAAGGAGGAAGAAAAATGAAACGGCACGCTTATCAAACCGAGATGCTGAATTGGTGTGAAACCTTGAAGGAACAAGTTATTCAGCAAGGTCGGTTCGATCGCTTCGCGGCACAAATCGACCGGATTTTTCACACCCTTCAGGATGATGGATTAACGGAGGCCGAATGGTACGAACAGGCATCAGCACTTTACCGGGACATTACTGAACCCGAAGAGCCGGATGAGCGCAGAGCTTATGTGCCGATCGGCAAGCATGTCCTCCCTAAACTGCCTTACAGTTATTCCGCACTGGAACCGTATATTTCAAGAGAGATTATGAAACTCCACCATACCAAACACCATCAGAGCTATGTTGACGGTCTGAATAAAGCAGAACTAGAGCTCAAAAAAGCGAGACAGACGAAACAGTACGACTTAGTGGCACATTGGGGGCGGCAATTGGCGTTTCACGGCGCGGGCCATTATTTGCACAGTATTTTCTGGTTTTCGATGAATCCAAACGGAAAAAGACGGCCGACGGGTGCACTCTTTCAAATGATTGATGTGTCATTCGGAAGCTACTCCGCTTTTAAAGAGCAATTTTCTCAAGCGGCGAAAAAAGTCGAAGGAGTCGGCTGGGCTATCCTAGTCTGGGCGCCGCGCGCCGGGCGGCTGGAGATTTTGGCCGCTGAGAAGCATCAGCTCTACAGCCAGTGGGACGTCATTCCTTTGCTTCCGCTGGATGTGTGGGAACACGCTTATTACTTACAATATAAAAACGACCGAGCGGCTTACGTGGATCAATGGTGGAATGTCGTTGATTGGCGGGAGGCGGAGAAACGGTTCGAGCAAGCGCACCGCGTGATATGGCCGCTTTATTAAAAAAGCCCCCGTCTTGAACGGGGGCCTGCTTTTTTTGGTTTAAAAAATACCAAGCACGTGCAGAAAAACGATAATAATGGCTACAGGAGCCACATAACGGATTAATAGGAGCCAGACTGCAAACCATTTTCGTTTTATACCGGAACCGCTTTTCAGTTCGTCAAACAGCATCTGTTTCGGGATTTTCAACGGTACGAAAACGGCAATTAAAAGCGCGCCCAGCGGCATTAAGACATTGCTGACCAGAAAATCCGCAGCGTCAAAAATACTGCGGTGAAAAATAGAAACATCACTCAAAATTCCGTACGACAGCGCCGAAGGGACCCCGACAATAAATATAGCAAGTCCCCCGATCCATGCATACCGCTTCCGTTTTGCCGAATCGCCTTTTGACAAAACAGCAACTAAAATTTCAAGCATTGAAAAAGCCGATGTCAGCGTCGCAAATAAAAACAGCAGCAAAAAGGCGAGTAAAAACACGATGCCCAACGGCATTTGGTTAAAGACGGTCGGCAGCACGTTAAATAAAAGCTGCGGGCCTTGATCCGGCTTGAGGCCGAATGCAAACACCGCCGGAAAAATCGCCACTCCCGCCATCACAGCAACAAGGACATTTAATACCGTCACCGATACGGCGGATTGAACAATATTTTCTTCTTTTTCTAAATATGCGCTGTATGTAACCATTACAGACACTCCGACGCTTAACGAGAAAAATGATTGTCCCATCGCATATAAAATGGTATTGGCATCCATCGCGCCAAAATCAGGCATAAAAAAGAATTTTAATCCTTTTGCTGCATCATGCAGTGTTACGGAGCGGATCATTAAGAGAATAAACAGAATAAACAGAGCCGGCATCAGCACCTGGCTCACTTTTTCAATGCCGCTGCTCACCCCTTTTGCCACAACTAAAATCGTCAGCACGATAAACAGCAGTTGGCCGAAAACGGCTGCATAAGGATTTGAAATGGTATCGATAAATAACGTATCAAATCCCGAAGAAAGCGATAAGCCGCCTGTAAAGCCTTTTATAATGTAGATTAATATCCATCCCCCCACTACGCTGTAGAAGGATAATAGAATAAAACACGTAATGATTCCGAGATATCCGATCCAGTGCCACTTTTTCCCCGGCGCGAGCGCCTTATAGGATTCAACGGCGTTTTTTTGTGTTTTTCTGCCGATAATAAATTCAGCAAGCAAAAGCGGCAGTCCGATTAAAACAGTAAATAAAATAAAAACAAGCAGAAAAGCGCCGCCTCCGCTGGTTCCCGCTACGTAAGGGAACTTCCATATTGCGCCGAGCCCGATTGCAGAGCCGGCCGTAGCTAAAATAAATCCCAGCTTAGATGACCATTGATTAGCTTCTTTCACTTCAGCACTCCCAATTCATTTCAGTATAAAAATCAATTGTAAGAATATATGTCTGAATAGTCAAGAAGATGTTAGTTTACATAATAATTTTATTGAAAACTTATATTTAATATTGAATTATTCAGAAAATTATTTATAATGGAATACAGAAAAGTCAGTCATATTTTCTGACTGATTTAATGTAAAAGGAGCTGTGTTTATGGAATGGCTGAAAAAAATAAGCGGGTTTGCGGGCCAAACCTTTGGCTTGTGGGTTATCGTCTTTGCCGGTTTAGGATTCGCCTGCCCTGATTTGTTTTCTTGGATCAGTTCTTATATGACGATTTTCCTTGGTATTATTATGTTTGGGATGGGGCTTACTCTTCAAGCAGACGATTTTAAAGAATTAATCAGAAAGCCTTGGCATGTCGTGATCGGAGTCGCTGCCCAGTTTACGATTATGCCGCTTACGGCTTTCTGTTTATCAATCGGGCTCCGCCTCCCCGCAGAAATCGCCGCGGGCGTCATTCTGGTCGGATGCTGTCCGGGCGGTACGGCATCAAACGTCATGACGTTTTTGGCGAAAGGCAATACGGCGCTTTCTGTTGCGGTCACCACGATCTCAACATTGCTTGCTCCTATTGTAACGCCGGCACTTATTATGCTGTTTGCGAAAGAGTGGCTCCCCGTTTCTTTCGGCTCACTGTTTGTTTCCATTATGCAAGCCGTGCTTTTGCCGATCGTCCTCGGGGTGATTGTGAAGCTGTTCTTCAAAAAACAGGTCGGACAAGCCGTGCACGCGCTTCCTCTCGTGTCGGTAATCGGCATCGTAGCGATTGTATCCTCTGTCGTCAGCGTAAATCGTGAGCATTTGCTTCAATCAGGACTGCTGATTGTGTCTGTCGTCATCTTACATAACGGAATCGGATATTTGTTAGGATTCCTGACTGCAAAGCTGTTCAAAATGGATTATGCTTCACAAAAAGCGATTGCGATCGAAGTCGGGATGCAAAACTCCGGACTGGGCGCAGCGCTTGCGACAGCGCATTTCTCCCCTTTGTCAGCCGTGCCGAGCGCAATTTTCAGCATATGGCACAATCTGTCGGGGTCTGTTCTTGCCACCTACTGGTCTAAGAAAAAAGAGAAAAACAGCGCCGAAGAAGAAGAAACGGCAAAGATTCCGTTTTCATAACTGAACAAGGATAGGATAGGCTGCTGCCGCTCCTATCCTTGTTTATTCTGCAGATCACGAAACAGACGCAAAAGCGCTTTTTTTACATCCCCCTGAAATAAACCTCCATGATAACAAATCAATTGGCGGATATCATAATCGAGCAGCCGCTGCACAGAACGGACCGCATCATCCATATGTAACGTATAGCCGGGATTAGCAAGGTTCAGCTTTCCGTCTTCAATGACGACCGCATCACCTGTGACCATAGTTTTTTCGGCAGGCAGATAAAGACTGATATGGCCGGGTGTATGACCCGGCGTGGCTACAACGCGAATGCCTCCGCACCAAGGCAGCAGCTCGCCGTCAGTAACTGTCCGGTGAACTGGAGCCGATTCGACTGATTGAAGAGAGCGGATGAACTGTTTTGCATAAGGCTTTGCATCCTCTGGCAATGAACAAAACGTTGATTCAGCCTGCTCAAGCCGTAAAGATTTTTTAGAGCCGTCAATATACGGCGCTTCACGCTCATGTACTGTCACGCTGACATCCGGATGTAAACGGTATAATGCAGCGAGTGAGCCGATATGGTCTATGTCGTGATGCGTTACAATGATTTTTGTCAATGAATGAAGCGACATTCCATGCCGGGCAGCGGCATGTTGAAGATGGTTTGTAAAACCGGGATATCCGCAGTCTATTAATATCGTGTCATGTTCGTCTTGCAGAAGAACCGGAGTGATAGAATGCAATTCTTCATTATATTCAAATTCGATCTCAAGCGGATAACAGCTTTTCATATAAATTCTCCCCTTCTCTCAATAAAAAAAGTACACTGCTTGTAAGGGCAGTGTACTTTTTGTCTGTCTCAAATTATCCTTCCAGCAACAGCTGTTCCGGATCTTCAAGCAGGTTTTTAATGGTGACAAGGAATCCGACCGCTTCTTTACCATCTACAATTCTGTGATCGTATGATAAAGCGATGTACATCATCGGACGGTTTTCAGAGCGCTCCGCATCAATCGCTACTGGGCGCAGCTGAATTTTGTGCATACCTAAGATCCCAACCTGAGGGCTGTTTAGGATCGGTGTTGACATAAGCGATCCGAATGTACCTCCGTTTGTGATCGTGAAGGAGCCTCCTTGCAGCTCACCTAATGTTAATTTATTGTTTCGCGCTTTCTTCGCAAGTTCGCCGATCTCTCTTTCAATGCCGGCAAACGTCAGGCGGTCAGCGTCACGCACGACTGGGACGACAAGCCCTTCTTCAGCCGCGACAGCAATACCGATGTCATAGAATTTTTTCACGATCAGCTCATCGCCTTGAATTTCAGCGTTAAGGAGCGGGAATTTTTTCAATGCAGCCACGACGGCTTTTGTAAAGAACGACATGAAACCGAGTTTTACTTCGTTTTGCTCAAGGAATTGGTCTTTACGGCGTTTTCTTAGATTCATAACGGCCGTCATATCAACTTCGTTAAATGTAGTCAGCATCGCAGAAGTCTGCTGCACTTCAACCAATCGTTTCGCGATCGTCTGTCTGCGGCGGGACATTTTTTGCACTTCGACAGGTTTGTCAAAGCTTTGCTGTGTTTTTGGAGCCTGCTGTTTCGGCTGTGCCGCAGGTTTTGAAGCCGGTTTTTCATAAGCTTCCACATCTTGTTTGCGCACGCGGCCGAGCGGGTCTCCCGTCGGAATTTGTGATAGATCTATTCCTTTTTCCCTTGCCAGCTTGCGTGCAGCCGGAGACGCTACCGTTCTGGATTTCGCTTCTGATTGTGCTTCCTGGCTGACTTCTTGTGCAGCAGGTTCAGCTTTTGCTTCCTCTTTCGTTTGTTCATTGGCTGGAGCACTTTCTGAAGGGGCGGGTGCAGAACTTTCGCCAGCGCCTTCTGTAATGGTACCGATAATTTCTCCTACTTGGACGGTATCACCCGAATCTTTCAATACCTCTTTTAGAACACCCGATTCTTCTGCTGTCAATTCAACATTTACTTTGTCCGTCTCCAGTTCAAGCAAGTACTCACCCTGTTCTACATAATCACCGGGCTGCTTTAACCATTGGGCTATCGTTCCTTCTGAGATTGATTCTGCTAATTCAGGTACCTTAATTTCCGCCATTTTTTCATTTCCCCCTTAGTTTTTGCGAGTCAAGCTATCAGATACAATGCGTTCCTGTTCTTTTTTGTGGACTGTCGGATCTCCTTCTGCGGGACTGGATCGTCTTCTTCGGCCGATGTATTGGACATTTACTCCTTTTGGCGCGATTTCCGTCAGATACGGGCTGATATAACTCCATGCCCCCATGTTCTGCGGCTCTTCCTGAACCCAAACGATCTCTTGCAGGTTCGGCAGTTTGGCGAAAAGCTCCTTCGTATCTTTTGCCGGGAACGGATACAGCTGTTCGATTCTGGCAATATGAAGCCAATCCTTATCGCCTTCCATTTTGTTGAAGTGATCGCTGATATCAATTGACACTTTTCCGCTTGATAATACGACGCGAGTCACTTTTTCGTAAGCATGGGAAAGACCGGACTGCTCATAGACAGGCTTGAATCGGCTTTCGCTCAGTTCCTGCACTTCAGATACCGTATTCGGGTTGCGCAGCAGGCTCTTCGGCGTCATGATCACAAGCGGGCGGATTTCCTCACGAAGCAGCATTTTCGCTTGTCTTCTTAAAATGTGGAAATACTGAGCCGCACTTGTCAGGTTGGCCACCGTCCAGTTGTTTTCGGCCGCCAGCTGCAGGAACCGCTCGACGCGGCCGCTGGAGTGTTCAGGGCCCTGCCCTTCGTAACCGTGAGGCAGCAGCATGACCAGTCCTGATTTTTGTCCCCATTTTGCCCGTCCTGCAGATATGAATTGATCAAAATAGACTTGAGCCGCATTGGCAAAGTCCCCGTACTGCGCCTCCCACATCACAAGCGTTTCAGGCGAATACACGTTGTACCCATATTCAAAGCCGAGAACCGATCCTTCAGAGAGCGGGCTGTTATGCACCGTAAATGAAGCAGCGCAGTCGTCTAAGTGATGGAGGGCAACAAATTCTTCTCCTGTTTCGCTGTCATGCAGCACAAGGTTTCTTTGAGCGAACGTTCCGCGCTCTGAATCCTGTCCGGTCAGCCGGATCGGCGTGCCGTCTTTCAAAATGGAAGCAAACGCAAGCGATTCAGCCAATGACCATTCAACTTTACGGTCATCATCAAACGCTTTTGCACGTCTTTCCAGGATTCTTTTCAGCTTGCCGAACACGTTAAAAGATTCCGGCCAGTTGATAAGTTCGCCGTTCAGCTTGCGGAGAACATCAAAATCAATGGCTGTGTCAACGTCTGGAAAACCGTTGGACACCGGCTCCGGCAATTCAATTTCCCGTACGGCGTCTTCTTTTTTGGCGGGCACCTTTTTATAGGCGTCTTCAATTCGTTTTGTCACTGCCGTTTCGATGTTTTGCGCTTTTTCCTCGCTGATCAGTCCTTCACTTACGAGTTTTTCCGCAAAGATCCGCTTGACAGTCGGGTGTTTTCTGACGGCGTCATACAGCATCGGCTGTGTCGTTGACGGCTCATCCATTTCATTGTGGCCGTACCGTCTGTACCCGATTAAATCGATTAAGAAATCTTTATTGAACCGCTTCCGGTATTCAACCGCAAATTTAACGGCTGACAGGCATGCTTCCGGATCATCCGCGTTGACGTGAACGATCGGGATTTCATAGCCCTTCGCCAAATCACTGGCATATTTCGTGGATCGTGATTCATCGCTTTCAGTTGTAAAGCCGATCATATTATTGGCGATGATATGAATGGCCCCGCCGACCTGATAGCCTTTCAGAGAGCTTAAGTTCAGCGTCTCGGCGACAATGCCTTCTCCCGGGAACGCTGCGTCACCGTGAATTAAAATGGCGAGCGATTTTGTTTCGTCTTGAACCGGGTACCCCTTTTGCGTTCTTGTTTCCTGTGCCGCCCGCGTGCTTCCTTCAACAATCGGATTGATGAATTCCAAGTGGCTCGGGTTATTTGCAAGCGTAATCCGCGCGCTTTTGGTTTCAGCATCCTGAAGCTGTCTGTCTGCACCGAGGTGGTATTTTACATCGCCCGTCCAGCCGTAGCTGATGCCGGTCGATCCTTCAGACGGCACAAGGTCTTTATTCGGCGCGTGCTGGAATTCTGAGAAAATAATCTCATACGGTTTGCCGAGCACATGCGCAAGCACATTTAAACGGCCTCTGTGCGCCATCCCGATATTGACATTGGTTGTGCCCGCTTTCACAGACTGGGCGATAATGTCGTCAAGAACCGGCACAAGCGCGTCTAACCCCTCAATTGAGAAACGCTTCTGACCGACGAATGTCCGGTGTAAAAATTGTTCAAATCCTTCTACTTCCGTCAGTCTTTCTAAAACGGCTGACAGTTTTTCCGGTGAATTTTTCCGGAACAGTTCTCCGGATTCGACCATTTTTGTAATCCATGCGCGCTCTTCGAAATCATGCACATGGTCAAACTCGAAGGAGATGGTTCTTTTATAGGTATTGCGTAAATGCTGGATGGCTTCTAAGCCGTTTGTTATATTGGCAGGTGCGTCTTTACAGATGACAGACGCGGGTATTGCTTTCATTTCTTCTTCTGTAAGCCCGTACTCGGATAACGGAAAGAGCTCGCTCTTTTTCGGATCCTTTCTGAGCGGATTGACGGAAGCGTTCAGATGGCCATAGGTTCGAATATCTTCTGCAAGTTTAACTGCTGCTGCGATCTTTTGAATCAGATCTGCGGTGACGCGTCCCTGTTCCTTTGTTCCCGATGCCTCTTTTATTTGGCTTGGCGGAGCGCCGAGTTCGTCAAACATGTCTTTCAGATCCGGATCAATGCTGTCTGGATCTTCAGCATATTGGTCGTACAGCTCCAGTGCGTAGCCGAGGTTCGGTCCGTAAAAATCTTCCCAATTCATTCTTTGTTTCATATTATTTTGAAACATTTGAATATTACCCCCAACCTAGATAATCAAGTGATCAATTCACTATCTTGAAATAACTTTTGAACGCTGTGCCCAAAATTATGTAATAAAAACGCTTCCAAGGATATTTTACCACTGATTGCGTTTGGATTCTACCTTGATTGTTCACAAAATAGTAAAAAAAACAGATCAATACCGAAAAAATTAAATCATTTTAAAATAAAAAGCGAAAAAGCATAGGAAAAAGCCTATCCTATGCTTTTATGAAGCAGTTTTTTTAAGAGCGGATACAGCACATCGGGCAGCTGATCGACATCCGGAACAAAAATACTGTACTTTCCGTACATATCCTGAATGGTTTTCATCTGTGATTCCTCTATTGCAGTATTGGACAGAAAAACATTTATGACTTCTATCCCTTTTTTTCTCGCTTCGATGACAGCCTCGCTCGTATCGACGATGCCGTTTTGTTCGTATCCGAATGCTGCCGGCTCTCCGTCTGAAAACACGATTAAAAATTTTTGCGCCTCACTCCGCCGCATCAGCTGTTTCGTCATTTGTCTGATGGCGTATCCGTCTCTGTTATCTTCTTCAGGCGCAAGCTGCATGATCAGCGGACCCGCCGCCTGCAGCAGCGACTCTTCAAACGGAATGACGGTATTGAAGAAATTCGGCTGGCTCGTTTCGGTCGCTTCGTTTGTATCCTCCCAAAATCCGACGATCTGGTGCGGTACGGACACTGATTTCAAGGCTTCATGAAAAAGAACGATCCCTCTTTTTGTTTCATCCATTTTGTCGAACATGCTGGCCGAACAATCGACAAGCAATGTAAAAACGGCGTCAATGTCTGAAGACGGGTCCTGCTTTTTAAAGAAAAGGCGCGGGTTCCGCTCCGTAAAATAGCGGATCAGTTTGCGATTCAGCCGGCCTGCGTGAAGGTCGGTCCGCGGGAGCGTTTTTTTGTGCTCAAGTGTTTTTTGTATCATCTGCTTCAAGCGTTTTTGATATGATTCTATCGTTTTTGCCTGTTCTTTATAAGACTGCTCCTCTTCAGGAGACGGTTTATGAGGCGTTTGATAAACCGGGAAGGCAAATTTGTTTTCTTTTCCGTCAGCCAGCCCCGCGCCCTCATGTTCATCCTGAATGGATTCAAGCGCTTCCAGTTTGGAGTAATCCTCTCTTTTCGTCTGACGTGCGGAACCTTGAACGGAGCCGAGCGCCTGGTCACCGTCATCGCCTTCTCTGGCCGCGTCTTTCCCAAGATCTGATTTCGCGCCGTGCTCAATATCAAATTGAAGGAAACTTTTTGACGGCGCTTCGGTTTCCCGGTGCCACGTATGCATTTTCTCTTCAAGGATTTCTTCATCTCCGTCGGAAGACTCAGGGAGCGTGAGATCGTCACTTAACGAAGGCGCTTTTTTTACACTTTCGAATAAAGGCTCTTCAGCCGCTTTTTCGTAATCAAGTTCCGGCAGAAAAAAGTACGTGTTCAGCATATCTTTCTCAAGCACTTCATCAAGGCCTTCCATGAGGTCTTCCGTTATTCTTGCGATTTGTTCCGTAGAATCCGCCTCATACACCCGGATGAGCTGACGTTCAATATACGGTATCATCATATCAATATGTTCATGCATGGAAGGAATGCCTTCAAGCGGAGACTCAGCCGTCAGCTTGACAAACATCGCGCAATACAAAGCGTCGGTGAAAATGCTCCGTTCTAAATTCAATGTCAGCTGCGTCGTGAAATATTTCCTGTACATCTCCCTCCGCTTCTGAAAAACACGTTTCGTTCCCGGCCGTTCTTTTTTGATCAGCTCTTCAATTCTGATATCCTCAAGCAGCATAAACAGCTGCTTGGCAAAGCTTTGGCGGGTGAAATGCCGGTGAACGTCATTTAAAAACCCCGCAAATTCCCGAAATGAGCTGCTGCGTGTTCCGACAGCGCGCAAATAGACATCGCTTTTCAGGCCGGCTTCCATATCCCCGGCTGATCGGTCTTTCCAAAAGTGGCTCATGTAAATTTTCTTTTCAAAGGGATTGTAGTAAGACTGCACGCCGTATTCCACTTCAACTTCACTGCTTCTGGTCAGTGTTTTGGCCAGATCAGTCAGCATCATGAACAAAAACGAATCAATCGTGCTGTCATTAAATTTGATAAACTTCATTGTATATCCCTCATTCGAACAGCGTTTCTGCAATATTTCTGACAGCGGCTTTTTCCCTGTCATCGTCAAGTTTTTCTACGATGCCTCTTTCAATCGCCCGTTTCGGCGGGATGTACGCAGCCAAGTCGCACGTATCAATGAGAGCCCTGATGGACGCCGCTTCTTCTGACACTTGTCCGTTATGCGCTTGTGCGATTAAATCAGAAGACAGCGTCATAAAGCGCTCAATTAATTTCTCATCTTTTAAGACAGACTGAGAGGTCAGCACCTGCTTCAGGAGGCTTCCTTTAATATACGGAACATCAATGATGACAAAACGGTTTTTAAGAGCTTCGTTCAGCGGAACGGTGCCGACGTAGCCTTCATTAATCGCGGCGATAACACCGAATCCTTCGCTTGCCTTAATCACTTCTCCTGTAAAGGGATTTGTCATCATTTTTCTGTAATCTAGCACGCCGTTTAGAATCGGAAGGGTTTCAGGCTTTGCCATATTGATTTCGTCAATGTATAAAAAATGTCCCTCGTTCATTGCGGTTGTTACAGGTCCGGGAACGAATTCAATTGTCGCCTGTCCCTGTTCATTTTCAATCGTTTTATAGCCGACAAGCGCTTCTGCATCGAGGTCTACGGAGCAGTTGACGCTGTGCATCGGTTTATGAAAATAGTTCGAAAGCGTTTCCGCCAATTTAGTTTTCCCTGAACCCGTCGGTCCTTTTAATAAGATATTTTTTCCCATAGTCAAAGCAATGACGGCATCGAATACAATCGCTTTATCTTCGGCCTCATAGCCTGATGATCCGATTAAATCCCGGAATTCTTGGGAAACGGGATGATTTTGATAAGCCTGCAGTTTGTTTTGTATATCTTCCGGAAGTGATAGGTGCTGTAATTCTGAAGTCATAGGTGATGTTTCCTTTCCATTTGTATTCCATAACCGAGTATACTAAAAAAGCCCTTGTATACTCAATACAAAAGGGCTCATTCCCTGCGGGCGCTTTTTGTCAGGGGAGCGCAGGCGATTCTGGCTCCGGAATTTCCGCTCGGGTTTGTCAAATAATCGTCCGTATGTTCATGAATGACGAACGCGCTTCCGTCCCGGTCGAGCAGGCTGAGTCTGCTCCCTTCTTTTAATGAAGTTTGCGGCGCGTTCATAATGACATCCACTTTACCATCAGCCCCCACTTCAAGATTGGGGAGATCCCCGGCGTGATGACCCATCGGATTGTTGAAGCCGTGTTCTTTGTTCAAAGGGTTGAACGGACCGCCGGCTGATTCGAAATCAGGTGCCTGACATGTCCCTTTTTCATAAATATGAAACCCGAGAGAAGTGCCGGGCGGCAGATGCCCCGCTGATATATGAATGTCTGACCCTTCATCATCAGATTCCCTCACTTCGATATATCCGATCGTTTTTCCGTTTTGATTGATGAGTCCGGCATGCTCACGGTATGCAGATGCTTCCAATGCGCGGCTTTCCCCATGTTTTTTGGGCGGAACAGGAGCGGGTCTCCCCCCGCAGCCGCAAAGCGTAATTGATACGAGCATGAGAAAAAGCAAGAGACGATTCATGCTTCCTCCCCCTTATTTTTTTACCCATCAGTCTTGTCAAAACGTGAAAATGGTAAACAAAAAAAGCCCCGAAAGGCTTTTTTTAAAAATAACTGCGCGCTCCTAAATAAGCTTTTTTCCAATACGGATTGCTTAAGTTTGAAACTTCAACCCCGGAGGAGCTTGCGTGAATAAAATCTCCTCCGCCTAAATACATCCCCATATGAGAAGGGCCCGCTTTATATGTCGTAAAGAAGACAAAGTCGCCTGCTGACGGCTGGCTGATATGTTTCATCGTATTCCAATATCCGGCCGTGCTCAGACGGGAAACAGAGCTTACCTTATTTAAAAGGTAATAGATGTAACCGCTGCAATCGAAGCCCGCAGGCGTATTGCCTCCCCAGCGGTAAGGCACGCCGACATGTTTTTTCGCCTCGCCTATCATTCTGTCAATCTTTGACCCTGTCACCGGAGGTTCGGGAGTATTCGGCTTGTTTGGTTTTGCCGGTTTGTTATCCGGCTGCCGCACAGGATCTTCTGTTTTTCCCGTTCCGTTAATCACCAGAACTTGTCCGATTTGAAGCACATCAGTTGTCAATTTATTTTTTTCTCTGATGAGCTGAGCGGTGATGCCGAACCGATTAGCAATTTTCCAGAGGGAATCGCCTGCTTTTACTTTGTAAGTGGATGGCTTCTCAGAAGGGTTTGAATGAGATGGCGGTGTTGTGCCGCTGTTTCCGTTATGTGAAGAACCTTTGATCTTTAACACTTGATTCGGATACAGCATGTCTGATGTTAATTGATTCAGCTTTTTCAGTTCGGCGATGGTGATCCCGGTTTGATTGGCGATTTTCCACAGCGAGTCACCCGGCTTCACAGTGTAAGTCCCTGATGCGCCTTTATCAGGCTTTGTCTGTCTGCCGCCTCCGTCCGTGCCGCCGGCAGACCCTTTAATTTTCAGTTTCTGGCCCGGATAGATGACATCTGAACTCAAACGGTTCAAGCTTCTCAGCTCAGAAACGCTCATTTTGTATTTTTTTGCGATCACCCATAATGAGTCTCCGTATGTAACTGTGTAGGCACCCGTGCTTCGTTTTCCCTTTTGCCCCGTTTTATGTGTGCCGCTGCCGTCGGGAATGTGCAGCCGCTGTCCTGGGTGGAGTATCGTTGATTTCAGTTTATTTTCCGCCTGCAGGGCTGAAATACTTGTATGATATTGCCGGGAAAGCTTCCAAAGAGAGTCGCCGCTTTTTACTTGAATGGTTTTTGCTTCAGCGGGATGCACGGCGAAGGTTGAAGTCATTACTGCAGATACAGCCAGTCCGGCTGCGATTTTTTTCTTCATATAACGAAAAACCTCCTATTTATCATTGCTGAAAGGGACGTTCCTTTTCTTTGGACGCCGCCTGTTATGCAGGATTCATTCAGAAGTCGACATTAATTCCGATTCATTTGGCCTTAGATCATCACCAATGTCACACATTTTACATATATTGAGAACATTTCACAAAAGACTTTGGAATCATTTTCATAACATGGCTTTTTTCCGCGACATTCCACCTTTCTTGTCTGTTTTTCATACAATTCTCTTTACGGCGTGAAAAATCCTCCCGAAAAACAATCAAAAAAGCCCGCTTCCTTTAAAGGAAGCGGGTGACGGCTGATTACAGAACCCGGGTCTCGGCAGTTTTCACGTCTTCTGCTATCAATTCCGCTGCACGCTGTGCTCCGCCGGCCGCTTTCAGGGATTCTCCGATTTCAGAAGCTTTTGTCTGATATTCAGGATTTTCGCTCAATTCTTTTATTGCTTCAGTGAGCAGTTCCGCTGTTACATCTTCTTTTTTAAACATTTTGCCCGCGCCCGTGTTTTCCACTTGGCTTCCGACGGCGAACTGATCTGCGCCCATCGGAATGACGATCATCGGGGTTTTGTAGTAAAGCCCTTCGCTCGTACTGTTCATTCCGCCGTGAGTGATAAATAAGTCCGCTCTCTTCAGGATCTCAAGCTGCGGAACATAAGGCTTGACAATGACATTCTCAGGAATTTCATCAAGCTCCGCCGGATCAAGATGTTTGCCGATTGACATGACGGCTTTTCCGTTAAAGTTTCTGACCGCTTTTAAGCATTTATTAAACAATTCCTTCTGATTGTTAAAAATCGTGCCCATGGAAATAAACAGGACGTTTTCTCCTTCAAGCTGTTCAAACGGGAAATCTTGAGCCGCCGCCCTTTCGGTAATGGACGGGCCGACAAAGAGATAAGAATCGCCAAACTCTTCTTCTTTCGGCTGAAACGCTCTTGAAGTAAATACGATGGTTTTTCTGCCGTCATTTGAGAAAATATCATACGGCGTTTTAATGTCTGCGCTGAATTCTTCATTGAGCCGGCTGACCGCTTCGGTATAAGCCGGATAATGAGATGATTCCTCTGATACAAGGTTTGTATTTGAAAACACTTCTTTAATAAATGCTTCATTCATTGCAAATGTCGTACAAAGTGAATATGCCGGCAGTTTCAGCTGGTTTCTCACGAGCCTTCCTGCCAGAAAATGATGATCATACAGGATGTAGTCGTAGGATTCATCTTTTACTTCCTCAAGAATACGGAGTGCGGCTTTTTTGGAAGTCTCAATCATTAATAGCAAAAACTCGGTAGCGTCCCGCTGTTCATCACCCGTTGCGTTTTTTCCGAATTCATCTTTACGGAAATCTTCATATTCACGGAATTCCGCTCCGCTTGACGCGATTTTGTTCTCATATTCCTTCACGCCGTAATATACGACATGTTCCCCTTTTGCCTTCAGTTCTTTTACGACGCCTAAAGACGGATTGATATGCCCTTCTCCCGGAAAGCCGATCATCAATACATTTGCCATCTTTCCACTCCCTATTCTTTTAAATTTTATGTATATTTAAACGATAACATCAATACAGAAAAAGGTAAAGATGTTCACCTTATTAATATTAAATGGGTACAATATTCCCATTTTCTTATTATTTCGTATGAAGCGCCCGCGGCGAAACAAGCGGATACAGTCCGCCGTCTTTAGCAAAGGACATTTTTCCCGTTTCTTCTGAAACAACGAGCACGAGTGCATCAGTCACGGCCGAAAGTCCCATCGCGGCCCTGTGGCGCGTCCCGTATTTGAGATCGACATGTTTTGTTGTGAGCGGAAGCACATTGGCTGCTGATACAACCCGGTTTTCTCTGACCAATACGGCTCCGTCGTGAAGCGGATTGCCGGGATAAAAAATACTCTCAATTAAAGCTGCACTGATCTCGGCATGCAGGCTGGTCCCTTTTTGTATCATTCCGTCCAGCGGATCTGCACGTTCAATCACAATCAGCGCTCCGTGTTTTTCTTCCGCCAGATGCTGCACGGCCCTCGCCAGCTCTGTATAGGAAGGCGTAAAATGTTCGATATATGACTGCAGGTAAAACGACGAAGCGACAGCCTGCATTTCCTGAAACGTATGTCCCAGTTCATCTAATTCGCAAAGAAGGCATTGGTCTTTTTCATCCAATGTCCGCAGTATCATTCCGGCATCCTCCGTAATTTGTTTCAAATACGTTTGAACGGCAGCGGTAAACGCGCTTTCCGTCATTTGAGTGTGGCGCATGTCACATCAGCTCCTTTCCCTTATTTTCTGCATCGTGCGCATGGATATGCGCCGCTGTGTGCACCATAATCATGAAAGGAGGCGCACATCATATGGAATTCGCACGGCTGATGCAATATATCTGCACCTTTTTAGGGGTCATTTCACTTTCATTCATTTATGCCAAGATGTTTAAAAAGCCGAAACCGGATAAAAAAGAGTAGGCCGGCTTTCATTGCTTTTTATACATAAAATGTTATAATTTCTCTCGTTAAAATAAAGAAACGGGGAACCTAACTTGAGAGAAACGAACACGATCGGCCAAAAGGTCAGACAGCTGTTACATATCTTCATTCCGATTTTAATCTCACAGGCGGGCCTTTCCCTGATCACCTTTTTGGATACGGTGATGTCAGGGAAAGTGAGCGCTGCCGATTTAGCCGGGGTTGCAATTGGTTCAAGCCTGTGGACGCCGGTTTATACGGGCCTGGCAGGAATATTAATGGCCGTTACGCCCGTTGTTTCGCAGCTGTTTGGAGCCGGCAGACAAAAGGAAGTGCCGTTTTCCGTCATCCAGGCCGTTTATGTAGCGGCCGTTCTCAGTGCGGCGGTTATCCTGATCGGCTTTTTCACCGTTGATATGATCTTGGGACATTTGGGGCTGGAACCTCGTGTCCGGACGATCGCCAAACACTTTTTAGGCTTTTTATCCCTCGGTATTTTTCCTTTGTTTGTGTACACCGTTTTGCGCTCGTTTATTGATGCACTCGGCAAAACGCGAGTCACAATGCTTATTACGCTTTGCTCATTGCCTATTAATTTTGTTTTAAATTATGTATTTATTTTCGGAAAATTCAACATGCCGGCATTGGGCGGAGTCGGTGCGGGGCTCGCTTCCGCCCTGACTTACTGGTGTATTTGCGCCATCAGCTTTTTTATCGTCTGCAGATTTGAGCCGTTTGCCGGGTACTCTGTATTTCGGAAACTGTACCGTTTTTCTCCGTCTGAATGCAGAAAGCTTTTGAAAATCGGTTTGCCTATCGGTTTTGCCGTATTTTTTGAAACGAGCATTTTTGCGGCTGTCACACTGCTTATGAGCCATTTTCAGACGGTGACGATTGCAGCCCACCAAGCGGCAATGAATTTTGCTTCCCTCTTGTATATGCTGCCGCTCAGCGTATCCATGGCCATGACCATTTTGGTCGGCTTTGAAGCAGGCGCAAATCGCTACAGAGATGCCCGCTCATACAGCTATATCGGGATCGTGATGGCGCTTAGTTTTTCTTTATGCACGGCGGCTTTCATTTTGCTGTTCAGACCGCAAATCGCCGGAATGTATACATCAGATCCGGCGGTGCTCATGTTGACGCAGCACTTTTTAATCTATGCGCTGTTTTTCCAGCTTTCTGATGCCGTAGCAGCTCCGATACAAGGCGCTCTGAGAGGATATAAGGATGTCAACTATACACTCGGCGCGGCTTTTGTGTCGTATTGGATTATCGGGCTTCCGGTCGGTTACGCAGTCGGCACTTATACGGGCCTCGGGGCATACGGCTACTGGATCGGGTTAATTGCAGGACTTGCCGCAGGAGCTGTCGGTTTATTCTTCAGACTGATGAAACTGCAAAAGCATTATGTGAAAAAAATGATTTCATAAAGGAGGAGCAGCAATGCCAAAACATAAACTGCTGTACGATTATTTAACTGAACGGGCGGAGGACATCAGTCAGACATGGTTTGATACCCTTCATGATACGGATCCTGATTCTGTTTATGCTTCTACTGACCCGGCTGTACTCACGAATCTGAAAAAACAAAATCTGGCGTTTAATTATCAGCTCAATCGGATTTTTTCTGAAGAGAAGGAAGTATATACAGCGGCATTGGAAAAGTGGGCGTTCGAAGCCGCACGGGATGAAGAACATTTAAAAACTCCCATCCATTATATTATTCGCGAGTTTATCAGAGTTCGTGATTTGTATGTCGGCCATGTCAAGCAGTTTACCAGACTTCATGCGGACACCGTGACAGAAGAAGATGCCGAAGATATATTCCATACGCTGATTAAATCGTTTGATGTGGTCATTCATATTTTCATAGAAGAAATGTATAAAAACACAAACATTCAGCTTGAAGCGCAAAAAGAATTGATTACCGAGCTGAGCTCGCCGGTAATTGTGCTTTTTGACAATGTCGGACTGCTGCCGCTGATCGGGGATATTGACACGGCAAGAGCCAAAATGATTTTAGAGAATACGCTGCACCAGTGTTCAGAGAAGCGCATCACGCAGCTGTACATTGATTTATCGGGCGTAGCCATGATTGATACGATGGTTGCCCAACAGCTTTTCACCTTAATTGAATCACTCGGAATGCTCGGCGTGAAAGCGACATTATCCGGAATCCGTCCTGAAATCGCCCAAACCGCAGTGCAGCTGGGACTGAGTTTTTCAAATTTATCAATAAGGTCTTCGCTTGCAGAAGCGATCGCTTCCGATCTGACACAAAAAAAGGGATAAGGCATTTCAGCCTTATCCCTTTTTTTATCAGTCTTTCCACGGATATGTCCAATACACTTCTTCTTCAAACCATGTCTGAAGAACCGGCTCGTTATTTTTTATTTTTTCTTCCAGCTCTCTCAGCATGCCTTCCGTTTGGGTGCGGTGCGCTTTTAAGGCATTCATTTTAATATCGGCAACCTCTTTAATATCAAGAATAACATCAGGCTTGCCGACGGCTTCCTCCCTGTTGCGGGTGATTGCCATGCAAAGCGTGCGCGGGCGGTCCTCTTTTTTCTTTCTGTAAAGCGCTCTGATAACCGCTTCGCCGCATGCATCATGATCCGGATGGACGCCGTGCTCCGGATAGAATGTGACAATCAGACTCGGTTTTACATCGTCGATAATCTCTTCCATCATATCAGCGAGCCACTCGTCATCTTCAAATTCAAGTGTTTTATCACGAAGCCCGAGCATTCTCAGGTCAGTAACGTCCATTGCTTTGCATGCGTCGATCAGCTCTTGTTTTCTTAACAGCGGCAGTGTTTCACGGTTCGCGAAAAAAGGGTCTCCCATGTTCCGGCCCATTTCGCCAAGCGTTGCGCATGCATACGTAACGGGAATATCTTTTTGTCTGTGTAAAGCAATCAGCCCTGCCACTCCGTATGATTCATCATCAGGGTGAGGCAGGATGACGAGTACATGTTCTTTCATGATTTTCACCCTTTTCTTTAAACTGTAAACGGCTTTTCGCTGATTTGAAGCGAAATCGCCAATTTTCCGCCCGGCAGATGCCCTGCCATTAACAAGCGGTTTTCGTCATCTACTGTATATTCAGTCAGACCTTCTGCGTAAATCCAGCCTTCTTCCGTTTTCAAACCGACGCGGTACGGGCCGTTTCCTTTGATTTTCGCCTGATGGTACGTCACTTTTGCATTGCGTATATAGGCTACAACCGTCATGTTTTTCTCATTCAGATGCGCTGAATAAGAACCGGTCGTTGTTTCCAAATGGATATATACAGGACGATCGGCATATCGCTCTAAAGAAGTTTGCACATCTTCTTTTATGATCGCTTTCATAGCTGCTCCCCTCTTTCTTCTTTTAAAAATTGCAAACGCTTCGTATGTAGTTCAACCAATTCATATTTCTCAATCGGCCGCAGCCGGGAATCTACAATTCGCTGCACCGCCAGAGCAAACTTTTCCTCGGGTGACTTCCGGAGCCTCGGATGTGTTCTTTGATCAAGCAGTTCAAGATCAATTGCCTTCTCCGCTTCTTCAAGAGTTGAAGCCGGGAGAGTGCGGTTATTCCACAGTGCCTGATAGGCTTTTGCTATGTCTTTATCAGTGCCCATTGTACAGCTCCTTTACATACTCGTAATGATTATACATAATTTAAGCTATCGCTGGAAAGCGAAAGGCTTAGCGGCTTTTTATCGGCCGCTTCCATTTTATCTGTGAAAAGGTAAACAAAAGCAATGCTGCCCATATACAAATGAAGGTAAACGCTTTTTGCCCGGAAAACGGTTCATGATACACAAATACGCCGAGCATAAGGGTAATGGTCGGCGCTATATATTGCAAAATGCCGACTTGATACAGCGGCAGACGCTTTGCCCCCTCTGCAAACAGCAACAGCGGCAGGGCCGTAAATACCCCTGCGAAAAATAGGAGCGCCCATGTTCCCGCCCCCAAGGACCCGGAAGTGCTCCCGTCAGCTGTATATCCTAAATAAATAAGTGCAGCCGGGGTAATCAAAAGCGTCTCCAGCGTCAGGCCGATCGTGCTGGACATGCGGGTTCTTTTTTTACATAAGCCGTACAGGCCGAAGCTGAATGCAAGCAGCAATGCGATATAAGGAACCGCGCCATATTGAAACGCAGATATGATCACGGCCGCCCCGGCAATAGAAACGGCTGCTGTTTGCATCTTGTTAAGCTTTTCTTTTAAGAATAGGATGCCCAAAAGAACGGAAACGAGCGGATTAATGTAGTACCCGAGACTTGCTTCAAGCAAAAAGCCGTGATTGACGGCCCATATGTACACAAACCAATTAACGGAAATTAAAACGGAAGCGAAAAAAAGCGCCAGCAGGCCCCCTTCCGATTTCAAAAGACGCAGTTCACGCCATCCGGTTTTCCACTTCTTAAGCACAGTTAAAAGCACACACATGAAAACAAATGACCATAAAATCCGGTGAGCTAAAATGTCCAATGCGGGTATTTGTTCAAGAAGTTTCCAATAGACCGGAAACAGCCCCCACATGACGAAAGAACAAGCGGTATAAATGATTCCTTTTCTTGCGTTATTCCCTTGCACGGCCTTCCCCTTCCTTTCTGTAAACAGATTATATTATATCACGGGAAGCTTCCGGCGGGCATATACTATGTTGTCCGTTAAGAAAGGGTGAGATGCCGTGTTTGATTGGAACAGATATTTTCCCTTCCAAAATCAGTTCTCTAAAGAAACGTTTAAAAATGCTGATCCGAAAGATGTCGAGACATATGTCAACCGAGTGATGGAAAGCGTATTCGGCGCTGGTTATGCCGGACAGTTCCCTTTTCGCGACCCAATGTCCAAAAAGGCCGATCCGGTCGAAGCGGAACCGCCCAAGCCGGAAATTGACCTTTTTGAAACATCCGATCATGTTTTTGCGAAAATTCCCGCAGAACAAGAAGAACTCGACCGTATCAGGATTAAGCATACGTCACACAGCCTCGTTGTAGAGAACAGCAGTCTGGGAGAAGGAAAAAAAGAAATCGTCCTTCCGAGCCTCGTCAAACGGAAAGGAACAAAAGCAGTCTATAAAGACGGGATGATTGAAGTTATGTTTTCAAAACAGGAAGACTACAATCTATCGGAAGTGGAGATTTTAAGATAAAAAAACGGCCCGCGCGATGCAGGCCGTTTTTTCTTTAATAAAATGGCGGATAACCGCCGGCTCCCGGCCCGAAACCGCCGTATGGGACGCCTCCGTATCCGTAACCGGCGAACCCGTACGGATAGCGGGGTCTTGTAAAGCCTGTGGCAATCACGCCTCCGAGAAGACCGCCTAAAAATCCGCCGAATAAAGGAGCGCCGAACAAAAAAGGACTTCTCGCCGGAAATCCGGCAGGACCGAAATTCCCGCGATACAATGCATGACGAGGGTACATGTTTTTCCTCCTTTATGTCTGCCTATTCTTAAGCGTATTCATAAAATGAGGAAATTGATTGGGCGATTGTAACAACATGTGCCTCTCTGTGATATTGCATTAATGTATAAATGTTTTGGTTATAATTTGATTACATTTTGATTAACTGTTATACTTTTTTACAAGTTGCGACATGATAAAAAACCATCAGGGGGAATAAAATATGCCATTACTTCGTTTTGACGTTATTGAAGGCCGGGATGACGCAGCATTAAAGAAATTACTGGATACCGCCCATTACGCCATGGTTAAAGCTTTTGACGTCCCTGTAACGGACCGTTATCAGATCGTTCACCAGCATCGGCCTCATGAGCTTATCATTGAAGATACCGGGCTCGGTTTCAAAAGAAGCAAAGATCTTGTCATCATCAGCATTGTCAGCAAAGCGCGCACCGAACATCAAAAAGAAACGTTATATCAACTGATGGCTGATCAGCTTAAAACAGAATGCGGCATATCACCCGAGGACGTCATGATTTCCATTACAGAAAACGGGAATGCCGATTGGAGCTTCGGGCTTGGTGAGGCTCAGTTTTTAACCAGGAAACTGTAAAAGGCCTCCCCGCTTGTTCTGAATGATTGCAAACTGAATAAAAGAGGGATGTATGTTGGTTAGTGAGTTGTACCCTTGTTTGATATGCGGATTTAAAGGATTAGAGACAAATCCCTTTTATAACGGCGAATATCAAAAAACATTTGATATTTGCCCCTGCTGCGGGTTTGAATTCGGCTACAGCGAGGACCATGACGTAAGCTTAGGGTTTATTGTAACGCCTGATCATTTAATTGAAGCCGCATTTCAGTTATACCGGAAACAGTGGATTGAGGGAGGAATGAAACTATTTTCTCCAAATGATGTCCCGGTGGAATGTAAAAATGATCATTTCCTTACATTCGATGCTTTATTAAAGCAATTAAAAGACTTGAATCTCAATCTGAACAATTTTGATATTAATGGTTTTTATGACGAGTAAACATGATCATTAAGAAAAGGCTGCCTTGGGCAGCCTTTGTTATTCATCACATGTGTCGTTGGCAGATCCCCCGGGCTCGCAAAAACTGTCTGCCCATTTTTGCATTTCCTGAAAAACGGCTTGCAGGGCCAAGCCTTTATCAGTCAGTTTATAAATGACTTTGACAGGTGTTTCAGGCAGCACCTGACGCTCGACGATTTCATTTTGTTCCAGCTCTTTGAGCCGCTCCGCGAGCATTTTTTGGCTGATTGTCGGTATCGTTTCGGTCATATCTTTAAATCGTTTCGGCCCGTCCATCAGTACATGGATAATAAGGCCGTTCCAGCGCTTTCCCAAAAGAGAAAAAGCGGATTCCATTTTAGGACACATTGTATATCCCACGTGAGTTCATCCCTTCATCTATGAATTGACAAGTTTTTTGTGATCCATTAAAATTAGTTTTCGAGTTACATTTAGTAAGCTTCTAACTTTTCTATTATGATAACACGTTTATCCGAAGGAGGAAACATGATGACATCCGTATTAGACGTTTTAAAGGAACGCGCATCTGTTAAAGAATACGATAAAGACGCGGTCATTACAAAAGAGGAATTAACAGAACTCCTTGAAATCACAACGCAAGCGCCTTCCGCCTGGAACCTTCAGCATTGGCATTTTCAAGTCTTTCACAGTGATGAAGCAAAAGCTGCCCTGCTTCCGGTTGCTTTTAATCAAAAACAGATTATTGATTCATCAGCAGTTATTGCCGTATTAGGCGATTTAAAAGCAAATGAAAATGGTGAAGACGTTTATGCTGAACTGGCTGAGCAAGGCAATATCACAGAAGAGATTAAACAAACGCTTTTAGGCCAGATTAACGGTGCATACCAAAATGATCAGTTTGCCCGTGATTCAGCATTTTTAAACGCTTCTTTAGCAGCGATGCAGCTGATGCTTGCCGCTAAAGCAAAAGGCTACGACACTTGCGCGATCGGCGGATTCAATAAAGAGCAATTCGTTAAGGAATTCGACGTGAGCGAGCGTTTCGTGCCCGTCATGCTGATTTCAATCGGTAAAGCCGTTAAGCCGGCGCATAAAAGCAACCGGCTGCCTGTATCTAAAGTGTCAACTTGGCTGTAAGATGAAAGAAACCCTTAGTCCGCTTAAGCAGACTAAGGGTTTTTTATAGGAATCGCTCACTGTACCAGGTTCGTGCCTGCTCTGCTTCCTGCTGTGTGAGCTGATGACCGCCCTCCTGCCAAACAAGCGAAACGGATGCATGGGCATCTGTCAGATACTGATAAAGCTCCTCCGATTCTTCTTTTGTACATAGAGGATCGCGTTTTCCCGCACCGATAAACACAGGCATCCCTTCCATATCAGGCAGCTTCACTCCGCGTATCGGCACCATCGGATGATGCAGAACCGCTCCTTTCAGTACATCTTTATAATGAAACAAAAGACTTGCTGCAATATTGGCGCCGTTTGAATAGCCGGCAGCAATCACGTTTTCTCTGCTGAATCCGTACATTTGCGCCGCTTCATCAATAAAATTCTTTAATTCTTCCGTCCGTTCAATTAAATCTTTCTCGTCAAATACGCCTTCTTTCAGCCGCTTAAAAAAACGGGGCATGCCGTTTTCCGACACTGATCCTCTGACCCCGAGCAGACTTGCGTTCGGATCGATAAAACGTCCGAGCGACAGAAGATCATGTTCATTTCCTCCCGTTCCGTGCAAAAGCAGCAGAACATTTTCTGACGTTCCCTGTTCAAACACATGTTTCATCATCATTCTCCTTTCTCCATTTTGGGCAAAACAGCTGTAATCTGGCTGCGATGCTCTTCCAGCCATTCCGGAAGCTTCAGCTCTGTTCCGAGATTTTCAAAGGATTCATCCGTCATAAAGCCCGGTTCATCGGTTGCCATTTCAAATAAAATGCCGCCGCTTTCCCTGAAATAGATTGAAGTAAAGTAAGACCTGTCAAGAATGTCAGATGAAGCAAGATGAGAATCAGCAAGAATATCCTTCCATTCCGCCTGCTCTTTTTCGCTAGTGCGGAAAGCGACATGATGAACCGTCCCGTAACCGCCGATACCTGCTTCTTTCGGCGCAAGGTCAACATCTATAATATGTCCGATCCGTGCCTCCGATTGCAGCCTGACAATCTGATTTTCTTCGCCTGTCTTTGAATAACCGAAGCGTTCTATGAGAAATTGAATGGTTGCTTCAGGACGGTATGAGTACAGAAGAACACCTCTCATGCCTGTGATCGCTTCTTTTTCAGTAATGCCCGCAGGAGTCCATTCACTCTGTCCGCTTCTTTCATCTTCCATTATGGCAAGCGGCAGGTCTTCTGTATCATTAAAGAGAAGCACTTGTTCAGACAGCATGATCTGTTCTTTTACAGACAAGCCGTTTCCTTCAAGCCGGCGCTTCCAAAACGCGAGTGCTCCTTTCGGCACGGAGAAATAAATTCTTCCGGCCTGCCCTTTTCCCACGGTTCCCGGGCGGCTTCCCTGAAAAGGAAAAAATGTAATGATCGTACCCGGCTCTCCGTTTTGGTTGCCGAAATAAAAGTGATAAGTGGCCGGGTCGTCAAAATTAACGGTTTTTTTAACGAGCCGCAAACCCAGCACTTCAGTATAAAACCGAAGATTTTCAGCAGGATCTTTTGCAAATGCGGTAACATGGTGCAATCCTTGCGTATTCAATGTATTCACTCCTAAATATCTTGATTTCGAGATATTAACTATTCTAATTTAATATGAATGAAGATGCAACTAAAGTGTTTCAGTTAAAAAAGTAATAGAATTCTTTTTTTTCTGAAAAATATCTTGTGATCTTATCTGACACCTGCTATGATAAGGAGCATTATCAAGTTTCAGGAGGAAAGTAAATGGTCAGAAAAGCACTAATTTTCGTTCTCATCTTAATCCCTTTCAGCCAGCTGGCCCTGCTGTCAGTCGCTAATCGGGTTCATCCGATCATTATCGGGCTGCCTTTTTTTCATTTCTGGCTGCTTTTATGGATCGCAGTCACTCCATTATGTTCGTTTCTTATTTATAGGCTGCAGAAGAAACAAGGAGGACTGGACTGATGCCCGCAAATATAACAGCATTGATCATTACAGCCGTCATCGTTTTAACCGTTGTCTGTATCGGCTTTATAGCCGGGAGAGACAAATCATCACGCACTTCTGTTGAGGAATGGTCTGTCGGCGGCAGACGGTTCGGGGGGCTCCTCGTCTGGTTTTTAGTCGGCGCGGATCTCTATACGGCTTATACGTTTTTAGGCTTAACAAGCACTGCCTACACAGGGGGAAGCGTTGCTTTTTTTGCCATTCCGTATTCTGTTTTGGCGTATTTTATCGCGTATTTCTTTCTGCCGAAGCTGTGGAAAGTGGCAAAAATACACAAATTAACGACGCTTGCCGATTATGCCCGTGAGCGTTTTGACAGTAAACTTTTGGCCAGTCTTGTCGCCATTGTCGGCGTTCTTATGCTCATTCCTTATATTTGTCTCCAGCTGAGCGGAATTCAAGATACGCTTCAGGTGGCCGGAACGGGTGTCATTAATGTCAATGTGGTCGTCATCATCTCTTTTATTCTTGTAGCGCTTTATACTTTTTTCAGCGGAATTAAAGGGCCGACGTTTACGGCGATTATTAAAGACATTCTCGTGTGGGTGATTATGCTGTTTATGGTCGTATCACTCCCGCTGATCCATTTTCACGGCTGGACGCCGATGATTCACACTTTGGCTGAAAAAGCGCCGCAAATGCTGACGATTCCGGACTCCGGGCCGAAAGGAATTCCTTGGTTTATCACAGCTTCCATCGTATCTGCGCTGGCGCTCTTTATGTGGGCGCATGCGGCAACCGGCGTATTTACGGCAAAAAGCGCAGATGCCGTCCGCAAAAACAGCATGTTTCTGCCGCTTTATAATATTGTTTTGATTCTTGTTATTTTTCTCGGCTTTATCGCGTTTCTTGTCCTGCCGGAAGATACCAATCCGCGGCTCGCTTTATTGAAGCTGATTCAAACGTCTTACGGCGGAGTCGCGCAGGGCTTTGCTTACTCCACGATTGCCCTTGCGTCATTGATTCCCTGCTCTATCATGGCCATCGGAGCATCAAACTTATTTGCGAATAACTTATATCGGGATTTGATTCACCCAAATGTGTCACCAAGCAAGCTGACGATGATCACCCGTTCAATGGTATTTGTCGTCATCGGGCTCGCGCTTTTATTCGGCATGCTGTTCCCGACTGCGCTCGTTACCCTTCAGCTTCTCGGTGTTTCCGGCATGGTTCAGATCTTTCCGGCTATCGCCGTCAGTCTGTTTTGGAAGAATCAAACGAAAGAAGCGACAATTATCGGTCTTCTCGTCGGTCTTATCGTGACATTCACGGTAAATATCACCCAATCCGCCCACGGTATATATGAAGGCTTTTGGGGTTTGACCGCTAATATGGCAGCCGTTATTATCCTCAACCCGTTTTTTGTAAAAAAAGCGGCTTCAAACGCCGTCAAAGACGGTTTATTCAATAAAGCGCCTTCTGATGAACTGAACCAAAAAGGCGCTTAACAGAAAGAAGCCGGCACGTAAATGTGCCGGTTTTTTACTTTTTTCTCTTCCATTTGTAGGTAGCCACAGTTTTAGCCGGGATGACAGCTTCAAACTGCCGATTTTCTGAAACGACATGGAGTTGGTCATCGCATCGGCATTCCTGCTTTTCGTATGCCTCATTAAATTTGCGAAAGTACTTGGATCTGCAGTCACAGAGAATAAAATCGCAAATCCATTTTCTGGTTCAACATATCAGTATCTTTTTTTAATAATATCTATTTTGGCCCACAGTGACAACGGTCTAAAAAATCAACTCTCAAGATCATCTATATGGGATGTTTTTATCGGTGAACTTTGCCCATCACTTTCTCTCCATCCTCTCCAAACTCGTTCATGGTACCTTTTCAGTCTTTTCTTTTCCCATTTTTTATTTTCTGAACTTACACTATTTGATTTATTGTTTTTAGACTTTTTATTGAACTTTCTTCGTGATTTTTTCGTTTTTTCAGGCTCCATTTTTACATTGTTGATTGTCGCTAGCTCTTTTTTAGCTCGTTCTCTAATCATGGGTTCTCTTCTTTTTCTTCTTTCATGTTTTTCAGCAAGTTCCTTTGCTCTTTTTTCTTGATTTCGTTTTGCCCGCAAAAGGCGCAATTCTTCAGAATTTAGTTTTTCCAAAACAGACCTCCTAAAGGATAAAGACCTCGATTACGCTCTCGATTTTTAGTAGCTCAAACAAATACCAGCACTAGTATCAGTTGTTTCACATTCCTACTTTATTTCGGATTTAATCGATGAAAATTAAGCATTATTTTTTCGAAAGGTTTTAAAAAACCGTCTCAGGCCTCTACTCTTTGAGAGAGAGGTCTGATTCTCGTGACTCCTTTTTGGGAAGTAGTGCATAAGCAAAACTTATTAACGTCACCAATTTTAGACCATCACACAAATAGAAAATTACAACTATAACGCCAAGATATAACCGTTGGAGTATAAAAAAGGATAGGGGTTTATCAATATACAAAAAAACAGCGATCTACTTCCACTTCACCGCAGCAAAAACCATCTTACACGAAATCAACCTCTGTGGAACTGATTGGGATTTGTAGCAAACTTCCCAACAAGAACGGTTTTATCGATATTGATAAAGATGGAAACACACGAGAATGTGGAAATAAGTCTAATTTTTCAGATACAAGTATCGCAGTCGAATAAAAAGGTACGCCAAGATATGTGTTCCGAAGAGATTATTCAGTGAATTATCTCTTCTCACATTATATTATTGTTTAGGGGGTAGAACCAAAGTAAGTGATAGAATTGGGTTTTAGAGAATTGTTGATAATTCTATCACTTTACAACAACTGAATCATTTTGAGCTGAAGACCATGGTATCCTATTTTCGCAAGAAATGGTTGAGCGCTCTGCGAAGTAACTACCGAACACAATAAGCGACTCAACGCCTTATGACGCTTAAGCTTTGTCTACCCCATGTCTCTTATATAAAGGAAGATTAAAGGTAACATGAGTTTAACTATAAACGACTAGCTACCACTCGTATGCTGATCTTAGTTTCAAGGTTCGTCCCGCCATATTTAGTTATTATTTCCAAATAAGAATCCAAAATTCATGTGACAATATTATGTTACTTTAGCGGAGGAATGTAATATATTTCTGCCACCATACGTACAGAGGGATAACAATAATTCCCCATGGTATATAATTCCATTACATCCATACCATCATACGTGACGATAAATATTCAATTCTTGAAGTGTCATGAATTGAACCGTCCTCTTCTAATGTGTCAGTGGCGCCGAATCCGTTTTCCACGATAAATAATGGAGTCTGGTAGCGGTCGTATAAGCGGTTTAATGTGTACCGTAAACCGGTCGGGTCAATCGCCCAGCCCCAATCACTCGCTGTAATATAAGGATTTTCCACGCCGTTTGGCAATCCTCCGTTTACGACATCCCCGGTATTATCGTTTGATACAGCACTTTTTACGGTTGTAGACATGTAATAGCTGAATCTGAGGTAGTCCACTCACTCGGCCTCTTTTCAAAATCTCTTCATCACCGTCTTCAAAGTGTTTTTCAGATTTATATCTGTACGCGGGGATGTTAAATGAGGAAGAAGCGGAGTACTTAGGTCTATTTACAGGAGCGCCTAAGCTATGCGTTGAAACGATTTTTCATTTAACCAACGGCCAGCCGTTTGACTTCTCAAAAGTCACCTATCACTATGAGCAATCACAGTTTTTCATTCAGGCGAACAGCCACCTTTTTGAACAGGAAACGACATAAGACGGGCTTTTCGCAAACAGAAAACACCCAATGCGCGTGCGACGCATCGGGTGTTTTTTACTATTTCATATTCTTATTTAATGTTTCAACGGCTTTTTTCATTTGTGTATCGTTGTCCGCAAGCTGTTTTTGCAGATCCGTCATCAATTTTGCCGTTGTGTCTCCCTTTATAATGCCTGTTTGTTTCAGTTTCTCTTTTGCTTGGAATTGTTTAACGGCTTGTTCAAATGCTTTATCATACGTGCCGTTTACTTTCACGCTGTACCCCAGCGCTTTCAGCATTTTTTGCGCATTGGTGACGGTGGTTCCGGAATCCCCGTATTTGTATGTTTTTTTCACATCTAAATACGGCAGGTTTGCATATTCAGGAAGCTTAACCTGATATTGCGGTTTGATGCCTTTTTTATGAATCCACTCTCCGTCCGCTGTGAGCCATTTAGCGATTGTCAATTTAACGGTAGAACCGTCGCTGTAATCTTTTGCCGTCTGCACGGTTCCTTTTCCGAACGTTTTCTCGCCGATCAGCGGAATGCCCGATGATTCATGCAGCGCAGCCGACATGATTTCCGCGGCGCTCGCGGTGCCGTCATTGACGAGGACGACTGTCGGTTTTGTCACTTTGCGCTCTTTCGTCGCTTTCATGACCTCTTTCGTGCCGTCTTTGTATTCGACCTGCATGATATTTTTCCCTTTATCGATAAACATGTTGCTCATTTTGATGGCTTCATCCATCAGTCCGCCCGGGTTGCCCCTTAAATCGAGAATGTATCCTTTCGCTCCTTGTTTTTCGAGGCTGTCAATGGCTGAATTCAGCTCTTTTGCCGTCGATTCGGAGAAGGATGTGATTTGGATTTCGCCGATGTCTCCTTTTTTCATTTCAGAGTACACCGTTTCAACCGGAATGGTGTCACGTTTGATCGACAGGTTCAGATCGCCGACACCCGCTCTGTGCAGCACAAGCTTGACGTTTGTTCCCTTTTTGCCCCGGATTAATGCGACGGCTTCGTTTACATTAAGGCCTTTAACACTTTTGCCGTTGACCTTCAAGATCTGGTCATTCGGTTTAACCCCCGCTTTTTCCGCGGGTGACCCTTTAATCGGCGATACGATCAGGATGCTGCCGTCCTTTTCTTCCACTTGTGCGCCGATGCCTTCAAACGAAGCGGAAATGGTTTCTTCAAAAGACTTTCCTTCCTGCGGGTCCATATAAGAAGAATATGGATCATCCAGGGAACTGATCATGCCTTTTATCGCTCCGTCTACTAATTTGCTGTCATCTGTTTTTTGATAGTAATCACTTTTAATCTGCTCGTAGGCTTTATTGAATTTCTCAAATTTGCTGTTCGTCAAAGCAGCCGAGCCTTGTCCGAAAATGGTCGTATTGCCCGTGATAAACAGCGTAAGCGCCGAGGCTGCGACCGCGGTGATCAATATAATAAAAAACAGTTTAAATTGCCGCTTCAAGAAAACACCACCTTTTTATTCTTACATTATTATCATAGACGAACGCTCATTCGTCAACTTCAAACGTGAGGCGCCCTTCTTTCCCGTTTACCCAAACCTATGCTTTTCTCTCAACATATGCTGAGGAAAAAAGGAGGATTCGGCCTTTGAGCAAATATTTAGAAATGCTGTCCTTATTCGGAGTCGGAGGGGCTCACCCCGGCGGGCTCGCTTTTTCCAAAGCCGTTCTCACAAAAGCGGCTCCTCCTCCTGGCGAACCGATTCTTGACGCCGGCTGCGGAACGGGACAGACGGCCGCTTATCTCGGCCACCTGCTGTACCCCGTCACCTGTGTTGATAAGGATCCCCTTATGCTTGAAAAAGCAGCAAAACGATTTGCCGCTGAAGGCTTAACCATTCCGGGCTATTTGGCGGAGCTTGAGCGGCTTCCGTTTGCTGAAAATCAATTTTCCGCCGTTCTTTCCGAATCAGTTCTCACCTTTTCAAATCTTGATTCATCGCTGTCTGAAATCCTGCGGGTCCTTAAACCCGGGGGTATGCTGATCGGCATTGAAGCTGCTTTACAAAAGCCCATGCCGGAAAACGCCATCACGCAGATAAAAGACTTCTACGGTTTTACCGTATTGCAGGATGAAACGGCATGGAAACAGAGATTGCTTCAGCAAGGCTTTCAAAAAGCGGATTTCATTCCCGCTGTCTATGAAAACAATGCGCAGGAGCCGACTACAGAAATGGATTTATCGCCCGTTATTCAGCCGGTTCACTACGATACGCTGACGGCTCATTACGAGCTTATGCAGACGTACCGTGAATATATGGGACACTGCGCTTTTGTCGCTTACAAGTAAAACGGCGATTGTCCTCCTGTTTTCGTCCAACCTTTTTACCGCACTCTATCATAAGCTGACATAGAAAGATAGGTTGGATAGGAGGAGAAAAGATGCAAAACTATTATCATCTTTGCCGGCAGCACCAGGGAAAAGTAGCAAGAATTACAGAACGAAACGGCAGAGTCCACGTCGGAAGAATCGTACGGGTAACTAACAGCAAAGTGTATATCGCCCCTGTCGGCGGCCGTCACAGAGGATACGGGTTCGGCTATTGGGGAGGCTGGGGAGGCTGGGGAGCAGCCTACGGTATCGGCCTTGGTTTCATTACCGGATTTGCGCTTGGAGGTTTACTCTTCTGGTAATAAAGAAAGCCCGCTTTCTATTTTTCAAGCGGGCTTCTTCTTATTACACTTTCTTTACTTCATTAAAATATTCTTCAAGCGTTAATTGATGGTCATGGATGGCTTTTGCCGCTTTTTTGCCTACATAGCGTAAATGCCATGGTTCATACTCATACTTTGTGACATTTTCTTTGCCTTTAGGATAGCGGATGATAAAGCCGTATTCATACGCATGGTCTTTCACCCATTTGCCGTCCGCCGTGTTTCCGAACGCTTCATTCAGCTCATATCCGTTGCTTTTGCTGGAAATGTCCATGGCAAGCCCCGTCTGGTGTTCGCTTTGCCCTGGATATGCGACGGCTTCTTTCGCCTTTTTTTCACCTTTCAGACTGACTTCATTATCGAAAATAACTTTCTGTCTGTCATAAGAGCGGTATCCTGAAACGGCAACCAGGTCATAACCTTCTTTTTTCCCGGCGCTGAATAGTTTCGCCAAAGCATCGGCGGCAGGTTTGCGGATATATCGTTTCTCGATTTTCTCAGTAAAAGAAAATTCGACTTTCGGGATCACGAGATCATTCGGTTTATAATCTCCCGGCAGCGTGTATGTCTTATTCACGAGCGCAAGTGTATTTGTCGGGTTTTGAATGGTCTCAAGCCCGTTCACTTCTTTAATATCATTAAAATATTTGCTCTCCAATACAAAATCGCTGTTTTCTGCCTTCGTTGTTTTTTTGCTTGATGTGTCATCTGATTGTTTTGTTTCAGCTGCTGTTTTTGTGTCCTTGTGGCTGTCGCCGCCTGAAATGCTGCAGCCGGTTCCCACGATTGCGGTTACGCTGAGAGCGGCAGCGAGCGAGAACCATTTAGTGGATTTCTTCATTTTACACTTACCTTTCTTTTTTTGAATCAGGGCGATGCATAAAGAAGAGGGCTGCTTTAATCAGCATAACCCTCATCTCAAGTTTACGAAACAGTATGCAGCGCCAGTTTAATCATATCATGAAAAGTCGTTTGACGCTCTTCTGCCGTTGTTTCTTCTCCCGTTAATACGTGATCGCTTACAGTCAGGATAGACAGCGCTTTTTTGCCGTATTTAGCGGCAAGCGTATATAAAGCAGTCGTTTCCATCTCTACGCCGAGAACGCCGTATCTGGCAAGCTTTTCGATTTGGGAGTCTTCATTGTAAAACTGATCGGCGGTGAATACGCTTCCGACCGCTACGGGAAGATTGTTTTTTTGCGCTTCCTGGTACGCTTTATGAAGCAGTTCGAAGTCTGCGCAAGGAGCATAATCTACACTGCCGAAGGCGACACGGTTCATCTGTGAATCAGTTGAAGACGTCATAGCCAAAATCACGTCACGCACCTTCACGTCATTACGGATGGCTCCGCATGAGCCGACTCTGATTAAGTTTTGAACATCATAGCTCTGAATCAGTTCATTCACATAAATAGAGATAGACGGAACACCCATGCCGGTGCCTTGGACTGATACTTTTTTGCCGTTATATGTACCCGTAAATCCGTACATTCCTCTGACTTCATTATAGCATTCCACATTTTCAAGATAAGTTTCCGCAATAAATTTCGCTCTGAGCGGATCTCCCGGCAAAAGCACTGTATCCGCAATTTGGCCTTTTTCTGCGTTTATATGTACACTCATTTCCTTTTCCTCCTGCCTATTCAAACTCCCACCCATTGTACACTGAATAACGGTAAGAGACAATCATCAGCATGATCAGGGCGATCTTGGGCAGAATATGCGGGATGACAAGCCTAAAGAAAAAGGAGTGAACATAATGGGCAAAAAACAGCGCAACCGGGTGACCGGCCAGAAAAAGAACAATCACGTGCCCGTTTCAGACGTCATTGCAGCTGATGAAGCGCATGGAAAAGAGCATTCCGCCGCTAAACGGAAGCCTTAACACTGTCTTTCCCAGACAATACGGAAGCCGGCTGAAGATTCAGCCGGCCCCGTCTTACCTCGGCTGGACGAGCAACCGGTTAATTTTGCTCCATCCCGCAGGGTTAAGCCTGTAATAGGTCTTTCCTTTTCTTCCTTCGTCTATGAGTATGACATCTCCGGTCGCTATGAATCTGGCTTGATAGTCGTTTGGGACCGTATCAGGCACATTAAAAACAGAAAATGCCCTTTCCAGTGCGTCTTGATGATTGTCAGCGGCCAGCTCTGTCCGATAGACGACCCTGTATCCCTTTTTCTCGCCGTAGCGGGGTGTTTGAAAAATCGTCACATCATAGGCGCAAGTCTTTTTTTTAAACACGGGCAGCGATAACAGCATCAAGATCCCTCCCTCTTATTTCTTAATAGTATTAGCGTTTTTTCTCATTTCTCCTGTCTCTATTTTTGTCGAAACGGATGATACTTTTCGTCAAAGAGCGCAAAAAGCGCAACGAGGCAAAGTCCGAGACTGAATCCGGCAAGGACATCCGTCGGAAAATGCGCGCCCAAATAAATTCTGCTGAATCCGATCAGAATGACGAGAACTCCGGTAAAGACGGTGACGGCCCGTTTTCTTTTCGTGAAAAACGGAACATGCTTGATCAAAAAGTAAGCGATGACGGGATACATCACTGCCGAATTCATGGAGTGGCCGCTCGGAAAACTGTATGAGGTTTCATGGACGAGCGGTTCAAAAGCGGATCTGGCTCTTTCAATCAATTCTTTTATTTTTATGTTTACAATCCGTTCAATGAGAAAGAGAAGCGGCAAAAAAACAACATCCGGCGTTTTTTTGTACATATACAGAGCCGCGCCTGTCAAAAGAAGAAGCGGCAAAAGCACCGCGGTCGTGCCGAGCTCCGTTATCCATAACATCAATTCATTCAGCCAGGGAGCCCTGATCCTGACAGCCGCTTCTATGAGACGCTCATCAAAAACCCGGACGGCTTCTATCCGGATCGCTGCTGCGAGCAGAATAAACAATGCGAAAAGACTTGCTGGCTTGTACAACGTTTTCCCCCCATGTTTCATTCTCCCGAGCTGATTGAAAAAACCGAAGCTTTTTCACTTCGGTTCCGCAGTTTCAGTCTTCATCAAGCTCTTCGTCTATCATACATTTTTCTAATAAATAATCAAAGGTGATGTCGGCTATTTCGAAGATTTCCTCTTCACTCGGTATGTACCCGCGCATAGCAAGCTGACTGTAAAAATAATCAGCTATTTCTTCTGTGTCAATCACAAGATCTATTTCTTTCATGCAAACACCGCCTCCTTTTTTATGTTTTATGAAAAAACCGTTCAAATTATACCCGAAAGTTCTAAACGTTTTGTCCGCTCATATACTTTTAAAAAACAAGCCCCGGAGGGAGAAAAGATGATGACGAAAATGATGGCTTTATTGGACGGAGATGGATTTGATATCGTATTGAAAAAAGTGCTGAAAGGAATGTCGTTTGTAATCTTTGCCGGCTGTCTGCCCTGGTTTTTATATGTCACCGTCCGTTTTTTTGCCGGCTAGCTGAAATGCTCCCGCAGGCTTTCCAGCACAAAATTCATCATATCTTTATATTCTTCGTCACCGAACAAATGATAAAGAATCTTATAATCGTTATAAATATCAAGCAGCTCATCTACAATCGATACCGCCAGCACATGCAGGGCATCGGGATCATCAGCATCGCCTTCAAACTGAAGAAGAGCAGACGCGACGGTATCCTCGCCGATCTCATGAGATGCTTCCCCAACATAGTGGACAAACAGCAGCTGATGCACAAACTGATCCATTTCATATTTTCTCAGAACCAGCGTGAGATCCTCTTCCTCCGTTTCAAGCCACTCTCCGTCTTTCAGCCGAGTCAGCTCATAAATAATATCCTCCCAGCCATCCTCTAAATATCTCCATATTTCAGTTCTGTGGCCGATGACACGGAATAATTCCTTTCCGTAGTCCTTTACATATACGACGTCGCCGATCAGAAATTCATATTCAATATCCAATTTTTCCATATCGACGATCACGCCCTCATAATCTTTATAAAGCTGGATGGACGATTCAAAATAAAGCACTTCATTATGATTGACTTCGTAAAGATAATGTTTATCAATTTGATGAACCTTCGTAATGGTGCCGACGGTTCCGTACATCACGACGACCACGATGTCTCCCACTTGAAATTTCGGTTTATCTGGCTTCATGCTGTCTCCCCCTTGCCGCGGACTGTCATACGCTATCGTATGCCGGCCGCCATCATTTCGCATGGGCATGAAAACCACAGGAAATATCTATTTCTGAACCTGTTCAAAATGTCAAAAAGCGCAACATGCTTGTGCGTTTTTTCGCTTACCGTAACAGAAGCGTCCGATGACATTCCGCTCTCGATCGAATGAGCAGTAACAATGCTGAGACAAAAAGCTTCTATTTTTTATGAGTCTTTGTTTTTTTCTCTATGACGCAAAGGTAAATACCCGGCCCGAAGGCATGTTGACAATATCACCGCCGTGATGTTCAAGATTTGCCGGAAACACATCATCGAAGGTGTATGGAGACTCAATTCCGGCTGCATATTTGCAATCGCTTGTTTATCATGAACAACCAAACTCGTTTCGGCTTTCAATGAAGGCACAACTTCAATCCGCTTCAACCTTGTCACATAAAATCCCCTTTTCCGCCCAAACGTCAGTGCCTCATCAGGCTTACCTGATGGATCATTTGATTCCCCTCACTTCATTTAAATGTTTGATTATTTCTCCGTGAAAAGCGGTTCCTTACACGGGGCCCCGCCGGCAGCAGGCCTGATCTGTCGAACTCTGCAGCTATACATTCTCCTGCCTTATGATACGTGCCGTCAGGAAGATTTGTTTACGTGCTGATCAAAACGGACGGCGTTGCGGGATTTGATCATACGGCACCTCATAAGCGAGTGATTTCAACAGAAAAAAACCGCACAATGTGCGGTTTTTCGTCAGGCGTGATGCACCTCGGTCTCATATTTTTCCCAAGCTTCATCAAATGTCGCCATCGTTTCTAAATAGTCGGCGCTCAGTTCTAAATAAGAACTGAGCTCGTGATAATTGCTTGACGTTTTCGGAAAGCCGTGATCTTCATATGCCTGATTCGCAAACTGGCTGATTGCGTCCTGCGGCTTGGGATGCCTGTATTTCATCAAATAGTGATAAAAGGATTTCATGGGTTTCCCCTCCTGATGACTGTCTTTTGTTGTACTATTATACAATTCAAGTGTGAAATTACAACAAAAGAAGACTAGGAGAAGTCAAAATAATTCCGTTTCAAGATCCGTTCTGTCCCCATCAGCTCTTGATATGTGAGTGTTTCCGGTAATTTTTTTGCATTGACTAAAAAAAGCTGATTTTCGATTTCCGCTATGACCGCTTCCTCCTGATAAGTCATGCCGCAGGAGGAACAGGCGAATGAGGGTGTTTCTGTAATTTCTATGGCCCTCGTACCGTCAGGAAGCTCCCAGTACACAGCCGCCTGACTAGCTGACGCCTTCTGATTGCCGCACCACTCGCATGGCTTCACGGCGACTCACCTCCGACTTCCGATCCTGCTTTTTGCTCTTTCTTTTGCTGTGCAATAAATTTCTTTTCTTTCAATTCATCTCTCTTTTCCCTGCGGTCTTTCAGCGTTTCATGATCAGGGTTTGATGTAAACGTTTTCCTCCTGTCGATCCTCGATACATTTTCCGGTGTGAACGAAACCTCTTTGTCCGCGAAAATGGCGCTCAGTCCGACCGGCTCGTGTTTGGCCATCGTTCCCGGAAAAACAGATTCAAAATAGTCGTCGGCTTGATTCGGGATATAGTTTTCCGGCTCGGGATAAGATGTAATCACCCCTTCGAAGTTTCTGATCACAACTTTCTCCGGACTTTGGGAGAGCAAGTAGTTCGGCTGCAGGGCGATTTTACCGCCTCCGCCCGGGGCGTCGACGACAAAGGTCGGCACGGCAAAGCCCGTTGTGTGGCCCCTCAGTCCTTCAATGATTTCCAGCCCTTTTGACACAGGCGCTCTGAAATGGCCGATTCCCTCTGACAAATCACATTGATAAATATAATACGGACGCACGCGGATTTTCACTAAATCATGCATGAGTTTTTTCATAATCGGCACCGAATCGTTAATGCCTGCTAAAATAACGGCCTGGTTACCGACCGGAACACCTGCGTTAACGAGCTTTTCACACGCCGCAACCGATTCTTCCGTCAGTTCGATGCTCGTATTAAAATGAGTGTTCAGCCAGACCGGATGATATTTTTTCAAAATCTGACAAAGGTTATCTGTTATCCGCTGCGGAAATACGACGGGCGCTCTCGTTCCGATCCGGATAATTTCAAGGTGGGGAATGTCACGCAGGTTTTTTAAAATATATTCAAGAATCTGATCGTTGATTAAAAGCCCGTCTCCTCCGGAAATCAGGCAGTCACGGATTTCCGGCGTTTCCCGGATGTAAGCGATGGCCGCATCGAGCTGTTTTTTCGGCACCCCCATTCCGATCTGTCCGGAAAAACGCCTTCTGGTACAATATCGGCAATACATCGAGCATTGATTTGTCACCAGAAAAAGAACGCGGTCGGGATAGCGGTGCGTAAGACCGGGAACCGGTGAATCTTCATCTTCAAACAGCGGATCTTCAAGGTCATATTTCGTTTTGTGCATTTCTTCTGACAGCGGCACGGACTGCATGCGGATCGGACATCTCGGGTTATCGGGATCCATTAAAGAAGCATAATAAGGCGTAATGTTCAGGGGAATGGTTTTTACAGACATCCTGACGCCTTCTTCTTCCTCTTCGGTCAAATGAATGACTTTTTTCAGGTCATCGACGGTTCTTACAGTATGGGTGAGCTGCCACAGCCAATCATTCCACTTGTCTTCCGGCACATCTTTCCACAATTCAATCTCCTTCCAATGACGCTTCGGCTGAAACCATTTGTTTGTCAAACGAATTCCTCCTTATGAATGGCCAAACGTAAAGTCTTGCACCATATATTCATATTTTCGAGCCCTTCTGAAATGCGGCAGTTGTTCACAAGCCTGCCTCTGTAGCCGTATCCCGCATGGTACAAAACGGCATTCATCCCGTAAGACGCTGCACGGGCCAAGGAAAAAAGATGGATGATTTCCCGGCCCGCGAGTTCCTGCTCCAACGCTTTAAACAAGTGTGCCGTTACGGAGTTCCCCCTGTAATCTGACAGAACCGCGCAATCGGTCATTTCAGCGTGCCCCAATACCGGATTGATATCTGCGCTTGCCGCCCCAATGAGACGATCCTGATCGAATGCGGCATAATAGATGGTGTTTTCTCTCATTGTTTTTTTAATATAAAGGGGATTAAAGACAGGAGTCGGATAGGTAAGAAAAACATGTTTATATAAGTGCGATAAGCGGTCTGCATCATCTTCATCCGCTTTTCTGAACATCAGCGCGCTTTCTGCCTGAGTCAGTCCCCGCCGCGGTGTCTCATATAAACGGTCAACAGTCGAATCTTCTGATACATATGAATCTGACCGTCTCCGTTCCTCTGCTAAATAGCGCACCATCACAACAGCCTCATGCCCGTTGTAATACCCGTCTATGACACCCTCAACAATAAAAAGATGCTTGACAAATTCCGGCTCATCGCCGCGCTTGGCAAAGAAAATTACCTTTTGGGCTCCTTCTTGCTTTGCTTCTGCCAAAACGGCCGGAATAAGCGCCGTGATCTGTCCGTCATAACGAATGACTCTGAGCCGCTCATTGAAACGGTCTGCATCAATCTCGGCCGCTCCCTTTTCAGCCCTCAGTTCCTTTATCAGCTCCGTCACCCCCATCTGCCACCCCGCACCATTCCATGATAAAAAGAGAAATGATTTTGACGGCATCGATTAACGCCCGGATTTCAATGTATTCATTCGCCTGATGCGCCGCTTTGACTTCTCCCGGCCCGAAGACGATGACCGGCGTCTGTCCCGCGTGCTGCAAAAGCCCTCCGTCCGTTCCCCACGGGGACGCTTCACGAACCGGTTTTGCCCCTTTCATTTTCTCAAAAGAAGATTCCAGAGCGGAAATCAGCGGATGCTCATCCGGGAGATCATTCGGAAGCCACTGAGCCCCAAACCATTCTATTTCCGCCGGGTGGTGTTTAAACCACTCATCCCGGTACTCCAAATCTTTCAGCCAGCTTGCGAGCTCTTCTTTTACTGCTTCGGGCGTTTCATCCGGAGCTATTCCGCACCTGCCTTCTATCACCACACGGTCAGCTACCGATGATGGCCACGTTCCCCCTTGGACGGTGCCGATATTAATGGGAACCGGGATCGGAACGTCCCGATAAAGCGGGTCTGTGATACGGGCGTTGCGGACGTGTTCAAGCTCTTTAAGGGCTGTGATGACATGCAGGCTTTTTTCGATGGCGCTCACCCCTTCATAGCGGGTGCCGCCGTGTGCGGACAATCCCCTTACCGTAATGCGGAACCACATAGACCCTTGCTGCTTAACAAACAGCTTTAAATTAGTCGGTTCGGGAATAAGCGCCCCGTCAGCCTTGTAGCCCCTCATAACAGCCGCCAGTGTTCCCGCGCCGCCGCACTCTTCATCTATGACACTTTGAAACAGAACATCTCCTTTTAATGTAATCCCGCAGGCTTCAAGCGCTTCTAACGCAAACAAGAGAGCTGTATTGCCGCCTTTCATATCCGTTGACCCGCGGCCGTAAACTTTGCCGTCCTTTTCAACAGCGGTAAACGGTTCATACGTCCATGCGGCGGGATTTCCTTCCGGGACAACATCAATATGTCCGTTCAGTATCAGTGATCTTCCGCCCCCGGCCCCTTTCTTTACAGCTGTGATATTCGGGCTTTCATGGAAGTCTTCGCGTTCTGATATAAAATAAGGATGCTCTTTCAAATGTTTGACACTCGGCTCCCATACATCAATATCCATGTCAAACTGTCTCAGTTTTTCTAAAACGACTGCCTGCGCGTTAAATTCATGGCCGAACGTGCTTTTTTCCCCGATCAGCCGTTTCAGCAAGCTTACCGCTTTTGCTGTGTTTTCTTCCGCCCACTCAGTGACTTTCTTTTCTAATTGATCCATGGACAGGCCCCCTTTTAAGAAAACATTCTCCCAATCTGATCTCGGCATCCGTTGTTTGAATGACATCGTCTATGGTCGTGCCATTCAGCAGTTCCTCAAGAACAAAAGCCCCATCATCTATGCTGATGACGGCTTTCTCTGTAATGATGAGATCTGCACAGCCCGCTGCTGTAAGCGGCAATGAACAGCTTTCGACCAGCTTCGGCCGTCCTTTCTGATCGGTGTGGCTCATGACGACAACTACTTTTTTCGCGCCTTGGGCAAGCTCCATCGCCCCGCCCATTCCGGGCACTTTTTTTCCCGGCACGAGCCAATTGGCGAGATCACCTGTCCTGCTGACTTGGAGCGCGCCTAAAATGGTAATATCTATCAGCCCTTTTCTGATCATGGCAAAAGACAGAGCTGAATCAAAATAGGAAGCACCCTTAACTGTACTGACAGGAAACCCGGCCGCATTGCATAAAAGCTCATCCTCCTCTCCGCGCTCCGGACTGCCGCCGATCCCGAGGACGCCGTTTTCCGCCTGCAGCATTACCTCCATGCCGGCGGGCAGAAAGTTCGGCACTAAAGAAGGAATGCCGATCCCCAGGTTGACAATCATACCTGAGGTAACTTCACTGGCGGCCCGCCTCGCGATACTCTCTCTTTCCGCTATTCCCAAGCCCATTTCCACTTCACTCCTTCACTTTGCACGACACCCTCCACGAAAACGCCCGGCGTTACAATATGCTCGCTGTCAAGTTCGCCGGCAGGCACAATCTCTGCCGCCTCAGCAAATGTTCTTTCGGCCGCCGCAGCCATCAGAGGGTTCATGTTGCGCGCCGTTTTGTCAAACGTCAGATTCCCGAATTCATCAGCAGTATGTGCGGACACAAAAGCGAAATCAGCCGTCAGCGCTTTTTCAACTAAATAGGACTTTCCGTCAATCGTTACGGTTTCTTTGTTTTCACAAACGGTTGCGTTATCAATGCCGATATCAGTTAATATACCGCCTAGCCCCGCTCCGCCTGCGCGAATCCGTTCAGCAAGCGTCCCTTGCGGCGAAAATTCCACCTCAAGCGCTCCGTCAGTCATTTGTCTGCCCGCGACAGGATTTGAGCCGATATGGGAAGCGATCAGCCTTTTTACCCGCTTATGAACGATAAGCGGGCCGATGCCGATTTCCGGAAATCCGGCATCATTGCAGATGACGGTCAGCTCTTTAACGCCGCTTTCCAAAATCGCTTCGATTAATGACGGAGGTGAACCCACTCCCCCAAAACCGCCGAACATGATGACAGATTCGTCCTTGACATCGGCAATTGCTTCATGAATATCGATTTTTTTATGAAAAATAGACATATCAGCTCAATCCTTCTTCATTATTTTTTCAACTTCTTCTGCGGCCTGTGAAAATAGATCTGACAGCTCATCCAGCTCGGCATATGAAATCGTGAACGGCGGGGCGATGATGACGGCGTCTCCTTCTCCGCTGTCAATACCAGGCTTTGCAGGGTAAATAAGCAGGCCCCGTTTTTTTGCCGCTTTAATGATTTTTTCGGTGAAGGCCTGTTTTTTCGAAAAAACGTCCTTCGTCGTTTTATCCTTAACGAATTCAACCCCGATCAGGAGGCCTTTACCGCGGACATCCCCAATCACCCCGCTGCGCTCTTTGATTTCTTCTAATTTCCGCTTCAGCATTACGCCTTTCTCCTCTGACTGCCGAAGCAGCTCGTGTTTCTTAACATAGCGAAGCACTTCAAGCGCCGCTCTTGCACAGTATGGGTTGGCACTGTACGTATGTCCGCTCATAATGACCCCGGAGCCCCGCTTGATCGTTTCAATGATGTCATCAGACGCAACGGCTGCCGCTATCGGAGCGTAACCGGCGCCTAACCCTTTTCCGAGCACCGCGATATCAGGTGCGATCCCCCAATGCTCAGAAGCAAGCATCCGCCCTGTTCTCCCGAGCCCCGTCATGACTTCATCCGCGATAAACAAAATACCGTGCCGGCGGCAGACATCCTCAAGCGCTTCATAATAACCTGCCGGCGGAGTGATGGCCGCCCCGGCTGCTCCGACAATCGGTTCTGCGACAAATCCCGCGATAAATGAGGAACCGATCCGCTGAACAGCCGTTTCCAGTTCAGCCGCCGCAGCTTTCACAAATTCCTCTCCCTGCAGCTCTGAACGATACATATTAGGCGCTGAAACGGCAGGAAACCGTTCGAGCAACTGGGTGAAGCGGTATCTCCGTTCGTAGAACCCCGATAATGAAAGCGCTCCCAAAGTAATGCCGTGGTAACTGCCCCATCTTGATAGAAAGACGGATTTTTGGTATTGCCCTTTTTCCTGCCAATATTGAACGGCCATTTTCATCGCTGTTTCGACTGCCTCTGAGCCGCTGTTTACAAAAAATGACCAATTCAGCCCGCCCGGCAGATGATCCGCCAGAAATAAAGCCAGTTCTTCTGCCGGAGTACTGGTGAATTGCGAGCGATACACAAACGAAACAGAGTCAAGCTGCTCTTTTAAAGCTTGTATAATATCCTCCGTGCCGTGGCCGATATTGCAAGTGACCGCCCCCGATGCTCCGTCAAGATACTTGTTCCCCTCCTGATCATACACATATGATCCCTTTCCATGACTGACTGACGGATAATTTGCGTCAAGCTCCGGTTTGATTAAATAGCTCCCCATATCTTTCCACCTCGAAAACCCATTTGCTTCATTGTATGAACAGATGAATAACCGCATTCTTATCCTTCAGAAAGTTTTTTGCAGAAAATACCTTTCTGTAAAACAGGCTGCCGGAGATGTCCCGACAGCCTGAAGAGCGTTCTGGAAATTCTATTCCTATTGTTGATTTTATTCTTTGCTCAGCTCATCATCACATCATTTTTGATCTGAATCAGTATAAGCAGAAGGCGGAAAATTCCCGTCTTCTTTACCGTATGGGAATCAATATTTCACACAAATGATGATTCACCTTTTGTAAAGTATACCTTTCGATAATGGGCTGCTCTCTGATTGATAAATTATTTTTTTCGATCTCAGAAAAAACAGTGTTCCAAAATCCACTGACTGCCTCTTACGATTCGGATGATCTTGCGGAATTCCTAAAATGACAGAATGATCAAGCAGACCATTCAATTGCGCCCAGTTTTTAAATGACTCCATCAGTTCTTTGTTTTGCTTTCCGCCATACTCTCCGACGTTTCGGAAATAAGCAATTCTTGATTCAAGTAATTCTTCAATCGTTATGTTCACATTTTCGCCCCCTTCTCCAGAAAGGTAATATGTATTAAAATGTTTTTCAAGCTGATTTTTCAGCATGGAAATAACAAAAAGCCTGCAGAAAGTGATGTTCTCTGCAGGCTGATTTTTATTATAGGATTTTTTTCAGTCTAACAAATAAAAGCCGCACCGACGATGATTAATAAAATAAACAATACCACGATCAGCACAAAAGTGCTGGTTCCGCCTCCGCAGCCGCCGTGCCCGTAACCATAGCCAAAACTGCCGCAACCGTAGCCATATCCGTATCCGTACATACACAAATCATCCTTTCTTCTTACGATATACGGCATTGTATGCGGGCCAACTCCCAATTGGTTTATGCGAATGCCCAACTATGTAAGAAAATAATGAAAAATTGTATGCACGCGCCGAAATCTTTTGAAGCCGAGTTTTTCATAAAAGCGGTTTACACCGTCCATCCCGGACGTCACAAGGTATACGGTTTCCATGCCGTTCAGCTTTGCCGCCGCCATCAGCTCATTCATCAATATCGATCCGTAGCCTTTTCGTTGGAATTGATCCAGAATTGCGACTTCTTCTATTTTTGCGGTTTTATCTGCTTTGTTGATGAAAAGCTCTCCGCAGCCGATCGGAATCGTTTGCGAGGCGTCGCTGTAGCACACGACAAGCATAACCGTTCCGTCCTTATACAAAGGATATTTCCGCTCAAGCTTTTGTTCGGCCGCCGCCTCGCCAATGTAAAGGGCATCATAGATGTTCATAATAGACGACCCGTCGGCGAGGCTTTTTTCCGTCCCCCAAGCAGTGAGCGGGTGTCCGGCCTGCAGGTCCCCATTTTCCAGTTTCCTTGCAAAAAACAGCTCATCTTCCACTACGCAGCCCTGCTTTACGAGAGTTTGTTTCAGAAGAAGCGGAAACGCGTGCTCCGGAGACGCTTTCACATGAATATAATTGGCTTGAAGCATGCCCGGAACGGACGAAAAAAACGACAGCAGTTTGTCTAACGGAAATGTACGGTGCAGCTGAACAAAGTTATGCGAAAAAATCTGCGGCAAAAAAGGGTCCGTATATACACTGAAATGCTCGAACCTCTGAATGCCGGAAGTAAGCTCTATATACTGCTTCTCGGTTTTATCAAATTGATCGGTCATAAAAGCTCTCCTTTTCCTTACACATCCAACTGCATCCCTCAACCTTTTGTTATATTGAGATTTCTCATAATTTCATCGTACACCGGATAGAACGGCATTCCAATTGGTAATTGTTTAATTTGCTGAAAGGAAATGGGTATCGCCTTCTGATTCGCAAAAAAGCGTTTCGCTACGTCATGACTGATCGGATGGAGAACCCCTCTCAAATAAACATAAAATTCCCGTTCAATGCGAAACAGCATTCTCCCGGGCAGATGTTGAATACAGCCCGATGTCTCCCAGCTGATCGGCGGACCGTCCGGAAGCGATTGTATTTCGGCCCGTTCTAAAGCCGGGATGTCATGCCGTTTAAATCGGTAAAAGCGAAATGCGCTATGATCAACCAGCCTTTTCTCCCCGTCTTCTATAAAATAAACATGAAACTGATCCCTGACGAGCTGAAAATTCGGAATACTGACGGAGTTCTCTTCCTCATATTGAAATAAAAACGGATCCGGAATGACGACGGTTCGGCCTTCATATAACGTATGCCAGCGCTCGTTTACAGGCTTCCTTTTATTTCGGTCAAGCTGATATACTTTCTGATCCGTCCCCTTTACAAAGGATCCGTCGATCAGGACAGACGGAAGCGATTGATACGTGTTCTGAAATGAGTGGGGTGTTTTATAGGTCGTATCCAACACTTCTTTTATCGGCAGAAATGATGTAAATGTGTTGAGCCTGCTCCAAAAAACAGAGTCTCCGTGATTCCAATGCATAACATCTTCGTCCCAAAAGCTGCCGAACTTCTCTTTCACACGCTCAAGCAATGATCTCCGGTGCATCACTGAACAGTGATCAACGAGAAAAGCGGCCTGATCAAGCACCTCTTCAGCAAAACGATAGAAGTGGAATTGTTCTGTTCCGCGCCCGTTTACATGTATCACCTTCTGGCTGGAATAGACGGCATCAAACTCGCTGTATTGATTAAGCGCTTCCGCCATGCGGCTGAGCCTATCCGGATGAAATACGGTGTCGTCTGTCAAATAAGTGATGTATTCGCCTTTAGCCCGTGAAAGCGCATCATTAATCAAAACGGCATACCGGGTCGACTTCAGGCGTTCGGCAGGATTGATAAAACTGTTGTCATAATATATGCGAGGATCTTTTATATACGTACTGATGGCAGCCGAGGTTTCTTCATTTGAATGATCATCCATCACAAACAGCTCCCAATTGCTGTGGGTTTGATGCAAAACACTTTCAATCGCCTGTTTCACAAGATCCGGTTTGTTGTAACTCGTTAAGATAATTGAGATCTTCTTTTCCATCCCATCACCCCTTCTGTAAAACATAAAAAACGGCTCCGAAAGAGACAGAGCCTGATATCCGTTATTAAAAAGCACCCCAGCTGACGATGCTTGAAATCGCGACGTTTGATCTCGTATTATTGAGCGGATTTTGAAAAACGGCCAAATCTGACAGCACTTCTTTGACAATTACGTTTTGCAGTGTGCTGCCGTTAATCAGATTGACGCGTGATACAGGGACCCCAAGCTCTTTTGCCATTACAAGCTGACGCCGCAAATCTGAATGATCTCCGGACGGCTGACGGGATAACAAAAGAAGAAGAAGCAGTACGAGCTGAAATTCCTCCTCAAAACCCCCGTGTTTTACAGTTTCTTCTGAATCCAAAGTATTCCTCTCCTTCATTTTTTAATCTATACAACGTATGTCATACTCTTACAAACCGCATAGGCAAACAAAGCCTGATTCGAAAATTCAGCTGTTTGATTAAATATTGAAAAAAACACAAGCAAAACGGCATTCGACTTATACCAATCTCTTCAATCAGGAATATGAATAAACGTGAGGTTGAAATTGTTAAAGGAGGTGTATGTCCGCATGAGCGAGGATCGTTTGGAGCTTAAAAAGGAGTTATTGAAAACTCTTTTAGCCCCTGTATTTGACAACAGCGCTTTATCTGGCGGTACAGATGGAGGAGATAACGTGAAAAACAGCGTAAAAGAATTATTGGAAGCGGCAATTGATGCAAAAGTAGATGAAGCAGCGGTGAAAGACAGTCTCAGCGCACAATCTGTATTGGGAAGCGGTATTTCATTAGCTGCGAGATGGATTTTTGCAAGAATTCAGCCCGGCACTGTCATCAGCATTGTGATGGATTCAGGAGACATGATCGGCCCGGTTCAATTTGTTGCCTTTGACGAAATTCACGGAATCGTTTTTGTTACGCAGGAAAATTCCGTTACACCGGCAGGCTCTGCTACAACATTGCTTGACGTCGACAAAGTTGAAAGTGTCACGTTCACTTCGTAACAGCATATGAACGTTTTATATATCCGTTCAGGATATAAAGGCATATACACGTATTTTGACCGCTGGATTGAGGAAGGCTTTTTACAGTCTTCCGTCCGCTTTTTTTCTGTTTCTGAGTTTGAGGAAGATACCATCCGCAGTATACGGGCATTCAAACCAGACATCAGTCTGATGATGACGGGAGACCGTATTCCGTCTGAATGGCTTCAATGGCTGAAGACAGAACAGATTCCCGTTTATCTATGGATGACGGAGGATCCTTTTTATTTCGATGTGAGCATGACAATCGCCCCGCTTGCCGATGCCGTTTTAACGATAGAACAAAACGCGCTTGATGCTTACCGGCAAATGGGCTTACAGCACGTATATTATGTCCCGATCCCCGTTAATCAGCGGCTTTTTAAGAAACAACCTGCTGAAGCTTCTCTTCACACAAATCTGCTTCTGATCGGATACCCGTACCCGAACCGCGTTGAACTGGTGAAAGCAGCGGCGAAGCTTCCGTATACGCTTCGTATCATCGGGAAGGGATGGCGCAGACATCTGCCTAAAAAAATCGCCAGGCAGCAAAATGTGCTCGTAATGGATGAATGGATTGCACCCGAACGTGCCGCATTATATTACAACAGCGCAGACGTGGTCTTAAACCCTCACCGTTCTTATCGGTTTGCGCTCAATCAGAACGGACGCGGCATCGAAAATATCAGTTTAAATACGAGAAGCTTAGACATTGCGGCTTGTCAGGCCTTTCAGCTGACAGACCTTTCTCCCGCGCCCCCGTTTTCATCCTTTGTTTCTTACAGCGGGCTTGCGGATTTTGCGGATAAGATCCATTTTTATATGACAAACCCGGGTGAACGTAAACAAACCGCGGCGCTTAATTATCAAGAGACAGTCCCGGCGTACACGTATGACCAGATTCCGGCTGTGCTTGCGGCTATCCGTTCCAAGACTTTCTCATGAAACGCTCTTCACATCAAAAAGCAGCTTGGATAAGCTGCTTTTTTCATGTTTATTTTCCGCTTCTGTCAGTCAGTTTTCTCGGGTCAACCTGTTTATTGACCTGCGGGTGAAAGCCGATTTTATCAACGATTCTTTCCCATGGCACCATTTTAAAATTTTGATTGGCCTTTTGGCCGTGATCTATATTTTCTCCGTCCTGTGCGACAAAAAGGCCGAACGGATATTCAGGTCCCAGCCCGAAACCCAGAACGTCAATTCCGTCTGTATCGCTTGTGCCGTCTGTCTCAGGCCCGTCTGTTATCTGAAAGTCCGCAACATATTTGTTCTGTCCCTGTCTTTCATAAATCGCGTAGCTGCTGTTACCCTGGCTTGATGCAAGCAAATAACCTTTCCCGTCAGCAGCGTAGTAAATCGTCAGTCCTTCAATATCAGGGGTTAAATGCCTGCCGTCGGCACGATCGATAACCGTTCCGTTACTGCCGCCGTCCGGCTCAGCGCTGAACTTCCAGATGGCCTCATCTTCTTCTGCGATATAAAGACTGCCGTATTCGTCGTCTGTTGCCATCCCTTCTGTCTGAGAATTCATTTTAAACGCCCTTACCTTTTTGCCGGATATGTATCCATTTTTATCAGCATTTAATTCGTATTGTTCAAATTCGCCTTCTTTCCCTGTCACCATCGCGTAATATTTTCCTGTTTTTTGACTGTGGTACAAGCTGAAACCGTATACTTCATCAATTGCTGATGCAATCGGGCGGTCTGGATCCGTAATGCTTTGTAATGTGCCGTTTTTTCCGTCGATGGCGTAAATCTCAATGGTATTCTTTCCTTCAGACCGATTGGATGCCGCCGCAATATCAACTTTTTTTCCGTTCAACGGAAAATCATAGCGGATATCAACATTGTTCAGCTTCCCGGTAGGATAGGAATGAAGCATCTTTCCCTCTAGGCTGTACACGACTAAGCCTGATTTTTTATTGGTTGTGATCAATTTGCTGTTCTGAGGATTCTTGGGATCCAGCCAAATCGCAGGATCATCAGCTGCATCACCTGCTGTATCAACCGGCTCCGTTTCCGCCGCCGCATTCACGGTAAAATGATAAGGATCAGACAGCTTATGCTTGGCCTGGGAAGAAACCGCACCGCATGTGAGCATCAATCCGGCTGCCGCGGTTAACAAAAGTGTTTTTGAATGATTCATTTTCCTTCCTCCTTTTATGAAAGTGTACTTTAATTGTAAAATACATACAGGAAGTTCAGTGTTAAGTTTTTGTGAAGATTGTCCGCATGTGAGAATTTATGAAGAGAAAGAATTGACATGAGCAAATATTTAGAATGAACATTTAGTACAATGTTTTATTTGTGATTTCTATTCTATTAATCGGGTAAAGCGATATGAAAGCGCATCAGATTAATGTTTTTCTCTAATTTTTGATTTATTGGTTTCTTTCATTAACTCGCTGAAATTGTTCAACATATGATGCATGGTAGAGAAACGAGAGTTGGAGGATAAGCCATGCCTAAACAGCAAGCAGTAGAGCTACAACCGTTTTTTCACGATAAAACTGTTCTCGTCACAGGCGGGACAGGATCAATCGGAAGCCAAATAGTAAAACGCCTTTTGCTCTTAACGCCTAAAGAAGTCATTGTGTTCAGCAAAGATGACAGTAAACAATATGTGATGAAACAAAAATACGCGGATGAACAAAGACTGTCATTTGTGCTCGGCGATGTTCGTGACTACAGAAGAGTCAACCAAGTGATGAAAGGTGTTGATATTGTCTTTCACACAGCTGCGCTGAAGCAGGTTCCGACATGTGAGGATAATCCCTTTGAAGCCATTCAAACCAACCTTATCGGCGGACAAAATGTCGCAGAAGCCGCCTTGCTGCAAGAGGTGACGCATGTGATTAATATCAGTACCGATAAAGCCGTTTATTAAGATACTTACTACAAACAAATCAAAAAAAGAAGCTTACTCTGCACTCCTTTCCAAAGCAGCCTCCAATAAATGCTGAGCAAATTGTTTATAAAATTCATCTAAGTCATTACTGGCTTCATCCTGATCTATATAGCGGATACTGTAATTATCTTTATGGACAACCTTTATTGTTTTCTTCTTTAATTCCTCATAACGTTGGTAAGGTTCCAAAACTACACCCCCGCTTTCACAGGAGTATTATATGTATGTAATGGTTCGTCTCTTGACTGTTCTTTCTTTATCAAAGCCTCGCAAGCTTGTTCAAATGTACGGTTAACTTTTTTCTTTATCCAGCGTTCAGTACCGATCTCTTCGCATATGAATACGGGAATGCTGGTTTTATTCAAGGTGCCCAGTAATTCAAAAATGTGTTCTTGGCATGTGCCTTCTCTGCACCTGAGTCAACAATCGTCAAATAAATCTTGGGGCAGAATTAAGCCACCGCGAATGAGGTAAGGTTTGAAGACATTATTTCTGTTCAATATGCCGCTTCAGTTTTTTCAGCGGTATTCCTAGGAATTACAGAATATGTACTAAATACTTTCAAACTTTGAGATGTTTGTTTTTGGAGGTGAAGATTCATTTAATTTTTTATACCAAATACGAATTTTTTGTCCTTTGCTCAAGTCATCTTTATTGTTAAGTTGACTAAGTCCCAGTAATACTATATCCGATCTATACTTCTCAATAATCTCTTTTTCACTAAGATTTTTAAAGTCTTTAGCATCAGCTTTTTCATTAGGTATGAGAATTGCTTGGTTCTCTCTTTTTAAAATGACATAGCCGACCATAGTTTGCTCAGCCTCCATAAAATGTTTGTTATGTTGGTTTTGACACCCTAATGTTATACATAACAAAATTAACAGCATTATAAACACTCTATACAAGTTCAAACCGCCCTTCTTGCATATTTGTAACAAGAATAAATCACTGTTTTAGGAAATGACAGACTAAAACGCCTCATGTTTATGAATTTAGACAAATTCCCCCTAGACAAATGGAACATGGCGAGGTCTTCACCATTATAGAACCGCACAATTGCATCATGAAATATTCAATTGGCTGATCAACCACATCACCTTCTTTAAGCGATCTAATGTTTATATAAGATCCTATAAGTCTATACAGCCTTTCCGCTTAATCATTTTGCTTATCTATAAGCAGTTTACATTAACTAAGGATATGTACAGTTTTTCAGACATGTTCAGCTTGTCCTTGAAATGCCGGATTGCTTTATCTTGTTCTTGACGTAAAATGTTTATCATTTAATCATGCTGACTTAATATAATGTTTAAGTGTTTTTATATGGGGGAATATGTGTAAGGAGGCGGTTTATTTGAAAAACGATCAGAAAATAACACTTGACTCTTCTTTTGCGTTATCCACTCTTATTGTCTTACTTATTGCATTGTACCCATCCTATTCTTCTTGGTTTGTCACAATATTCTTTTTAGGATTTGCACTGATATACACATTTGAAAAAAAGAGCAAATCTTCAAAACTAATTGCTGTTATCTCTTATCCATTATTTATTGTTGCGTTTGTTTACAGCATAATAAACAGCATGTCATGATCCACTCTAAATTTGTTCTTAAAATTACGATTTTAAGTTAAGTTTAAACTGCATTATGTTGAGAATATCACCTTTAATTGGTAAGCTGACATCTAAGGTCATACTTATACAAAGCAGGTGATATATTGAATAAAATAATCGGAATGACCGGATTAATTATCTCCTTACTTGTGCAAGGGTTTTCAGCAAGTGATTCATTGACTCATAAGATCGCCATGGCTTGTCTATTTTTGTTCCTATTGGTTTATAATTTCAACCATACTAAGGAGTTCTCTAAAAAGTCTCTGGCGATTATAGGCGCTTCCTTTATTGTGCTAATGCTTGGAATTTATCAATTGCTCTTTTTTACCGATGATTACTTTGAAAGTCGCGGTTTAAATTTTGGATTTATCCTCTTACTTGAAATTGTTTTAGTTATTGGATTAGTGACTGCTGCGCTGAATTTAATTAAGCATATTGCAGACCGCTTAAGGAAAACACCTGATGGTAAAGAGCGTTGACTCTTTGCCTTTTTTTAGCTAACCATTTCTTTTTATGCCGTCTTTCTATGTACAAAATCAAACGCAATATCGATTTTTGCCGGCTCTCTTCTATCAAATGATGAATTGACTCCAGACATTCCATCTTAATGGACTCTTCTTCATTTTTCACCAGAATTTCTCGATCAATTACCTTTTTGACAATTTACAAAAGATCCAGTCGCATTGCTCTCTTTGATAAGAGCTCTACATTTCTAATAGCAAGATTGAACATTGTTTGTTAATACACTCGGTCCCAACTTTTGCGTCTTAGAATTTGAAAGGCGTACTTGCACTTTAACATTTGTCATTTCAGCCGATATGGAATCAATCCTTCCAGCCCAATTAGGGCTCTCTTCCTCGGGAGTTGGATATAGTTTAAATCGCCAACTGATCTCCCCTGTTTTGGCGGCAAATCCTTCATAACCGTCGTAGCTTCCATAAGAAGATGGCTGAGGAAGGTGGACAGCAAGAATACTCATATTCGTTCTTGAAGCACTTGGCGGGTATAACTGCACTTTATAGATTAGTGCCGCACCCTTCGCATTTTTCAGTTTTTGATTTACCGGTTCGAGTACTGCACTACAAGGCATTGGACTTGCTTTCATTTGAGTTGGAGAGGCAATAACAGCAGCCAATAACGGTATAACCAAGATAAATCGTTTTATCTACATTCCCTCACATTTTTTTGTTAATTTTCCTTACTCCCGCCTTGAATATTCATCACTTTTGAATGGTTAGCTTCATTAAAAGGTGAAAAAGGCAGTACTGGAGCTACTGGCGCTGCCGGTAAAGATGGAAAATCAGCATATGAATTAGCCGTTCAACAAGTTTTCTCAGGAACATTAGATGAATGGCTTGCCTCACTAAAAGCAACAGCAAACTGATCACGTACCCTTCTCTAACGAGGAGGGTATTTTTTTCGTTTTTTCAAATTAGAAAATCCCAAAATCTCTACATCCTTTTACAATTTTTTCAATGACTATGTTATGATTATCCCCAAAGGATTTTTGAAATTTTCAGAAAGAGGGGTTTGGATGAGCAAGATCGCTTCAGAAGTTGTTGCTACTACACTGAATGATTGGTACATTGCTATAAAGAAACAAAAGGTACATGAGTCAATAAAATATTACTCAGAGATTAAAAGCCTGTTCGATGATATGGAAGAGGATCAAGAAGTTCTTGCATATTACAGTTTATTAGAAGAAAGACACAAAATGTTGCTACACTCTTCACGCGGAGAGCCTTTACAAAAGCACACTTATTTCACTGAAGAGAATGAAAATTTCATAAAAAGAACGAACGATAAATTGGAATATAACTTTTATTTATTCGAAGCAATGTACGAGGCATACAACAAAAATTATGATCGAGCAATTAACTTATATGGATTAGCGGAGAAAAAGCTTGCAGAAATTCCGGATGAAATTGAAGCAGCTGAATTCTACTCCAAGGTCTCCTACTTATACACTCTTGTTAAACAAAGCATTGTGGCACAACACTACATCAAGAATGCAATTGCAATATATAAGCGACACCCTGATTATAAATGCAAACTGGCAACTTCAACAATGATTGCGGCTGCAAACTATTCCGATATGAAACGGTTTGAAGAGTCAGAAACATATTATTTAGAAGCAATAGACATTGCACAAGAAACACAGGATGAATATTTGGAAGCTCAGTTATATCACAACCTTAGTATCGTGTATTCTGATTGGGACAAACCTGATAAGTGCATTAAATCTCTCGAAAAAGCTATTGAAAATGAATCTTGGATGAATTCAAATTATTATATAAATTCTTTATTCATGATGATTAAGGAACTATTTAAAATTGACGAAAAAATGAAAGCCATTAATTTTTACAATAAAGCACAGGAAAGACTCATATTAATGGAGAATAAGATATACGAAGCCAAAATTAGCATCCTATTCAACCTATATTGCGGTGAATTAAAAAACAACTTCAATAATTGCATCCGTTATATTGAGTTTTTAAAACAACAAAATGACCTTGAAAGTGTAGATGAATTGTCCTACATAGCTGCAAAAAGGTTTGAATCAATAGGTGCTTTTGAAGAAGCAACAAGCTTTTTCAATGAAAAAATTTGGGCTGAACAGAAAATGAATCAGGTGGAGGGAATCTTATGAAAAAAATTGTGCTTTGCGTATCTATTTTAACTGTAATTTTAAGTGGGGTAGCTTTAACGCAATTGAGTACAGATTCACCATCTAACATCCAGGTAGCTGAAAGGCCAGTCGGAGGTTAAAAATTAATTTAGCCCTACTCATATGAGTGGGCTTTTTATTTTATGATTTGTGATCACCTGTCAAACCTGCTCTATGCAAAGCTGTGCCTCCAGGTGTATAAGAAACAGCTCGTAAGATCGCTTTTGATCCGTATTTATTTCTTATCCCCTCCATAACAAAATTATGGAAGCATGGGCTGGAAAAGGGTAAGGAATTATCAGAACAACTGGAGTAAGCGATTCAAAAGCATAAGGGCGCAGATATCTATGATAAGGTAAAGGCTCAGACATATGCTAGTAGTAAAACAGATAAGCCTTATTCAGTTGCTGCAACCAAAAAAGTACAAATAAATAGTATTGCTCTAAACTTGTGTGGCAATCATACAAAAATTCAAAAGGAACGGACCTAGACAGTAATGGAGGCGCACTTGTCACATCTGGATATTAACCGCTCATCAAATGTCCACTCTGTAAGTACTTCTAAAATTAATCCAACCGAGGATAAAATCTTTTTTATCTATTCAAATCCACTCATCGAGAAAAGCGTACTCATATCCACATTCCAAGGAGAAAAATTCAATAAACGATACTTTAAGGTACCGGATATACCATATATCTAAAAACGTTACATATATTAACAAATCCCGATACACCTGCTTACTTGAGTACGGTCAAGATTTTTCTTTTGAAAAATTCGATTTACAATTTCCATATATGAATGCAAAGTTTAAAGATCAAAAACTTTATGTGATTTCACAAGAGGAAAACAAAAAAGGCATTGGTGGCTATATGGGGATTTTTGATATTCGTACTAAAAAGAAACTTAATGAATTTGATTTACCTGAAGAAGAAACAAAAGTGCAGGACTTTATGGTTTTAGATTAAACATAAAGAATAGGTGCAAAGCAAAAAGCCCCTTCCTGTAGGATAAGGGGCTATAATTTTAAATTAAATAGATGTTTTATAAGCGTTAATTGCTTGATTTCTCAAAAGCATATTATCTTTCGTAACCATTCCGAGATTGTATGCTTGTTTGATGATATCCAACACTTGATTATCAGTTTCAGTTACAGCTCGTCCCCCAGTTATTCTGGACTTCCAGTAATCAAACTGATGACTTAACTCTGAACTGCTTTTAAGGTTTTTATTATCAACTACTTTGCCATTCTCCAGCGCTTCTTTGAATTCAGTAAAACCAATTGAACATTGCTGATTCGAACTAATTCCTGCACCTTCTGTCGCTAAACTGCAAAACGCTAAAAACTTCGGATCTTTCGTGATATTGTAAGAGTTATTTAGACCATCCATAACATTCACCCTCTCTCGAATTTTACAACGTTGCTATAAATGATTTTCATGTTTTTCCCAAGACCTTCAACTTGAATCTCATTTGAAGGAAGTTCGTTCATTGGAATTTCAATGTATTTATCCCATCCTATCACTACCCTGTTTTGCCCAAGTATAGCATCATATTTGTATATGTTCGCTTCACCTTTGTATAACAAATCCCTTCCGTTTGGTATTATTTCACATGTTATTTATCGGTAATTCCAGCGAGATATTCAACTTAAATTCGACCAAATATAATAGATGGAAAAACAGTTTCTTTTCAACCAACAGTATCTTATTTCATTATTTCATACAAAAAAAGCTCTCAAAAAGAGAGCTTAACTTTGCAATACTTCTACTTAATCGTCCCAATCTTCGTCCTCTTCCCAATTTTCTTTTGCTTCTTCAAGCTCTTCCAAGAAAAATTGCAGAAAGTTATCTGCAACCTTGTCACCATAACCGGCTTCATTTGCCCAAACTATTACTGGACATTCGTCGTTTTCCATTTTGTTTGTATCAAGGCAATAAGAGAATTCATCTACATCTTCTATAACGATAATACCGTCACTTAAATTATAATAAGTTCTATATTCCTCAGTAACTGTAACAACCCTTGCAGAAACTTTCCCATGGCCTAGTATATTTACCCCGTAAATTCCACCGGAGCCATATTTATTTAAAAACCACTTATAACTCTCGGGAAGTTTTACATTTAAACGATTTTGTATCTCTTTGATTTTTTCTTCACTTATTCCGCCTGTAAAATCATCATCTTCAGCGTTTTCTTTAATAAATTCTTCAATTTCATGATTAGTCATTGTTACATTTCTCCTTTCTCAAATTGGCTCGCTCTCCATTTCCAATATCTTCGTTGGAAGCTTTTATACTGATTCCGCAACTCCCTGTCATTTCTAAAACTTTCCCCACCTTTTTTCAATCCATGGAGAACTTTTTTATTATTTTGATGAACAGAAGCTGGAATTTCCACCATCGTTCCTGGCTCTTCTTGAATTAAATGATGTAAGTTGATTTTTGTGCCATCATTAGCAAAAGGAGCGTCACCTTTTTTCATAAGTTGTAAATTTGTTTTTCCGCTTTCAGCATCAACTTTGTTTATATCAATATCTTTCAACGTGTATACTCTTCGACTTACATCTTTAGTTTTACCCGAAGCTTTTACCTTCCCTTTAACTTCAAAGGCGCCATACTTCTCTTTATTTAGCCAAGGGAGAGTTAATTCCTTACCTGTAAATGGCTTTCTACTCTCATCTAATTTCTTCGCATTAGTTAATAGTTGATTTTTAAGGTTTTGGCTGTCAACCACATTGTATGGTACGTTATCGGCCAGAGCAAGCTTATACTTAGGATTATACGGAAGCAAATCTGGAATCTTGACGTCCTTAATTCTCTTCCCTGCCTGTCCTGCCTTGTTTATGACCTTCCCCGCCGCATCAGCTTTGTTAACGGCTCCTGCGCCTTTCGTTCCGACGACAGCCACAGCTGCTGAACCAATTGCATATGTCACCCATCTTGATCTGGAGTAAGCATCTCCATTTACCATATCCTTTTGATACGATTCCTCGATTGCTGCTGAAACAGCATCATATGTTTTAACAGGATGAAGTACTGCATTCTCCAGTGCTGACAAGGTTTCCCCCGGATCGGTTATGAAGTCCCATAAACCGGTTACCGTGTCTTTCCCAACATCATATAAACCAACGCCGGCTCCTTTTAAAATATCCCAAGTCACTTCTTCGGCTTCTTCCAGCTGTTTTGCTTGTTCAAGCTGAATGACATGTTGCTGCTGGGAAGGTTCAAGGTTTTCATAGCCGATCTTCTTCGCAATTTCCAAATATTCATCCGGATCGGTCACACCGTCAGCGAGCTTTTTCTTCAGATCCTTGATTTCCCGCTCTTTTGCTTCTTCCTTCTTAAACGTTAAATATGTGTCTGAATGTCTTGCAATCTCGCCTTTTTTCTTATGTATGTCACTTTCCCTGTATGCCTTGGCGTTATAGTGAAGCGGAGTGGCGTTTTTCCCTTTACCCGTTGCATTTTGGAGCTGTTGAAAATCTGCCTGAATGAACTGTTCGTTCGCTTCGGTTTCTGCGTATTCTTTCGTTAGATCATGATCAAGCTTTCCGAGCTTATGTATGGTCTCATCCCGTTTTTTATCTGCTGAATCCAGCTTTTGATCGACATCCTCTGTAGAGAAAACATCAAGATGAACAATATCACTTATCTCATTAAGAATATCCCTCATTTCATTCCGCTGCTCCTGCATGATGGCTTTTGATTGATTCTTCGCATGAATCAACTCATGTTCTAAAAATGACTCTTCCACAAACGAATCGGCCAATCCGGCATCAGATACTTTTCCAGAAATACTGTTAAGAAACGCAATCTTCATATCGATCAGATCAAGCCAGCTGTCCGTGACACCGGCGTGATCTTGAAAGAATGCTTTGATGTTATCAGCACCTTTGCCTGAAAACTCACTGTCGTCTAAGTCAGCCATTCCCTGAAAAGCTTTTCTGAGGTTGATAAATTGTTCTCTAATCTGATCATATTCTTTTGCTCGCTTTTCCGCTGCTGAAATGAACGAGGCTGCTTCGAATACTTTCATTTACGGCTCCTTTCTGCTTAATCTTATCTAAATTTTCTATTCTGAAATATATTTATAATACTCTTGGATTTTCGGCTTTACTGCCCAGTATTTAGTTCCGTTTGATGCCGCCAACATGTCAAACCAAATCTCAAAGTTAGAGTCTAAATATACCGCATCTTCAATATTATCAATTGAATCCAGATGCAACATATACCCCAACCCTTTATTTGATTTGTTTACATCAATAACATACCTGCCATCATAATGATACCCAATTAGGACATATCCCTTAGGGAAGTCTTGAACTTCATTAAATTCAATTATCCCTTCTGTACTAAGAAGCTCAATACCATTAAACATTTCCATTCCATTGTGATTGAATAGGAACTCTTTATAATCATTAGGCAAAGTTACCCCTAACATCTTTTCTAAACTATTAATTTCTTGAGGACTGGCTGGGTCTCTGAATTGAAAAGCAGCATCTTCCATGACATGCCCTCCATGTTGGAGCATAGGAAAAGTTCCGTATTTAGAAACAGCTTCCTTTATCCCATCAAGAGTCATGCGAATTAACTTTCCTTCTTCCAATTAAATTTCCCTCCTCTAAGGTTTAGATCACTAAATTTTACCACACAACTGCATTTGATTGTCTTAAGATGTTAAATACTTAATTTACAATCTTTGGTTTTATATTTATAATTAGGAAGGTTTGTCCATTATAGAGACAGAACAAACAAATTGGGGGAATTACATTGAAGAAATGGCTGTTAGGTATTGGCGCATTATCTCTAATCTTTTCTTTGGCTGCGTGTGGATCTGATTCTGCTTCTACAGATAAAACAGATTCAGATAAAGCTAAAACAACGCAGCAAGATGAAAAGGATGCAAAAGAGACAAAGAAAGACAATCTATCATACGACAAAAGCAATAATGACAAAAATGAAAAAGCCGAAAATGCTTCAAAGAAGGATTCATCGAATAAAAAGCCATCTGACAATAAGAAAAAGCTGGTCGATGTAACACTTAACAGAACAGTTGATGGGAATACGATTAAAGTTAACTATAAAGGCGAAGTCAAAACTGTTCGTTATTTACTTGTTGACACGCCTAAAACTAAGAACCCAAACTCTTGCGTACAACCATATGGTGAGGATGCTTCAGCAAGAAACAAACAGCTGGTTAACAAGGGAAAACTTCAACTGGAGTTTGATAAAGGAGATCGTACAGACAAGTATGGCAGAATGCTGGCTTACGTTTATGCAGATGGCAAATCAGTACAAGAAACACTGCTTAAAGAAGGATTAGCACGAGTAGCTTATGTATATGAACCAAACACGAAGTATTTAGATACGTATAAGAAAGATGAGCAAGCTGCGAAAGATAAAGACTTGAAGATTTGGAGTAAGAATGGATATGCGACTGATAAAGGATTTAATGGCTGCGTAACGAAACCGAAGAAATCAGTAAGTGTATCTAAGCCGGCTCAAAAGTCAGTTACAACACGCCAATCCGAGACACATAAATCGAACTCAAGCGGTTCAGCATCAAGCAGCTCTTCTAACTCTGCACAAGCCTCCCCTTCTGCTGGAGGAACAGAACACTTTGCAAACTGCACAGAGCTGAGAAAGAAATATCCGCATGGCGTACCAAGCACTCACCCTGCTTATACATCTAAGATGGATCGGGATAATGACAACTTTGCATGTGAACGATAAATACAAACTCTAAGAATGCTCTACCTGATTGATATAAAAACGAATAAGTTAGGAAGAATTATTTAAGTGAGGGATATTTATGAAGAAATCTAATTTTTTTAATAACCTTTATTTTGGAATTGGTGGAGAACATTTAGTTATGAGTGACTTTATAATGAGGGGGTTTGAGGCCGTAAAAATAACACCAGATTTCGGTTACGATATCCTAGTTACAAATAAACATAAATTGTTGACCAAACAAACTGAAGAGGAATTACAATTGTATTTACAAGTTAAAACCAGACTTATATATCCAGAGGCCTCTAACACAGATTTAAACATTTTTATTGAAAAGAAAAATTATTCTTACCTACTTTCTGATAAGAATTCCTATCTTGTCATCGTAACTGTTAAAGGAGTATTGGCTAATGACACTTGGTCAGAAGACCCCCTCCAAACTTATGATTTCAACGCAATATCTGATTCTCAGCGCAACTTGGACAGAAGTATATATCAATACTTCATACCGCATAATTTCACATGGCTTAATCATGATGACTTGAAGTACCTAGACAATAATAATTTTATCAGTGAATGTGTTATAAACGGAGTCCAATATTTTAAAATACGCTACGACATCAATAACAGACTATATGATAATAATAATGACTATCATGAATTAAGCGATAGTAGAACCTCTCTATTCAGTATGACGAATATGAATTATTGGACTTACAATAATGTAAGCCTATTTTATTAAGAATAACAATTAACCTTTATAAACCACAGAGCATGAGAGAGAGCTCTGTGGTTTTTCTATAGTGGCTGATTAAACCCCTATGATACATCAATTAGGATTTTATCAAAACTTTTCTTTTAAAGATAACATCATCTCTGTCTCAAATAATACCTGAAGCAGTTCATCTATATTAATTTCGTTCTGCTTGTAATTATTCTTTTCATAAGTACGAATAATTTCTTCATATTCTGATCGATTATCTCCTTTAATGGAGCTAATTCCAAGCTCTTCACCGTATCGGTTAATGAATAGTTGTTTATTCATTTCTTTCGCTTTATCATTTTCATAATTACAAAATGCACCTGACAACTGGACGAGAAAAGTTTCGTCTTCAGAATTTAGGTTATTTTCGTTACACCAGTCTACAAAACGATTTCCAGTCATGTTATCACCTTTAATTTTAGTATTTAAAGAACAAGATAATCTGCAGCAAGGATGATATATTCTACTGCCATGCCAATTGTTTCAGCAACTCCTGCGCCAACTGCACCTTTAATAGCTGGTGGAATTTGTTTTCTTGCCATAGCAGCAACCTCTTTAGGAGCTCCGGTTATATCTTCGAGAACCTTACAAATTTTGTTTGTGTTTTTAATAATCTTGTTTACCGTGGACTTTCCAAACATTGTACCTAAAATGTCTTTTGCCCAAGCATTATTCGCTAGTCCTCTAATAACCTTAATCGCTTCTTTAGCTGCGGCGCTTTTAGCTCCCATAGTACTCATTTGATCTTGTGAGTTACCATTTTCGAGACCTTTTAATTCTTCAGCAGCATTTAAAATGCCTTTTTCTTTAACTGGTGGGACTGAGTATTCTTTAGCTAGTTTTTGAAGCTCGGTAGGATTATAAGTAAATTGCACGTCCTGTTTGGAAACACTTGCTTTTTGCACTTCTGAGGCCGAAGCTCCAACAGTAGGGATGGCTATAACGGCTGCAAGCAACATCAAAAGAATTTTAGCAAATAGACTTTTCAATTTGAACTCTCCTTTATCCCTAATTTTATTGTTCAACACATTGACCACAATACCATAAAATACTAATATTTTTCCTGTTTTTATAATATTAGTTTAAAAAAGGTAAGGAATTCCTGCATTTGAAACTGTTCAGAAATCACTACGGTGATCAAATATTCATTCACAATTTAAGATATTTTTACTATATAAAAAAGACTGTTCTCAAAAACAGTCTTAGATGTTTTTAGAATTAACGTATCCGTTAATTTCCTTAATTCTTATTCTGATTTTTAAACGCCAAGTGCTCAATTCCTTGATCCTTAAAAACTTGACGGATGTAGGGAGGCGAATAATTATATTTCCGGCCAATTTCTTTTAGGCTCATTTTTTTGTTGAAATGCAGATCGTATAGCAGATCAAAGTCTTTTGCTCTCCTCCTCTTTGACAATTCAGAGTAAGAAAGCTTGTCCACTTTTTTTGCCTTAAATAGATTCAGAATACCCCAGTCTGGGATATTAAGTTCCTTTGGTATTTCCCCCATCGTTTTAAGTTCTTTGTTTATGGATAAAACCATTATTTTATTTAGTGTTCAAGTTATAGTTGCTCATAAGCGCTGCCATATGAGGATTAAATGAACAAAATAAAAACCCTGTTAATTACAGTCGGCGTTTAATTAAAAAATGAATACGATTAGAATAGATCAATATTCAAACAATACAATCCTTACAATATATTACGTTATTTTCGTATTCAATGTCAGACAGCATATTGTATGAATACTTCTGTTTTTACAGCAAATACAATAAAGAGGAGGTGCTGATTTTTGGAGTTAAAAAACATCGTTCATTCTTACAACATTACAAATATTTTGGGTTATCTTAGACGCTCTCGTCAGGATATGGAGCGAGAAAAAAGAACAGGCGAAGATACGCTAACAGAACAAAAAGAACTCATGAATAAAATACTGAAGTCGATTGAAATCCCCTATGAATTAAAAATGGAAATCGGGTCAGGAGAAAGCATTGAGGGCCGCCCTGTTTTTAAAGAATGTCTTAAAGACCTCGAGGAAGGCAAGTACCAGGCAATTGCTGTTAAAGAAATAACAAGACTCAGCCGCGGGAGCTACAGTGATGCGGGACAAATTGTTAACCTTCTTCAAAGCAAGCGATTGATTATCATTACACCATATAAAGTTTATGACCCTCGAAATCCTGCAGACATGCGTCAGATTCGTTTTGAATTGTTTATGGCCAGAGAAGAATTTGAAATGACCAGAGAGCGTATGACAGGCGCTAAATACACATATGCGGCACAAGGGAAATGGATTTCCGGACTAGCGCCTTATGGATACCGGTTAAACAAAAAAACATCCAAACTAGTCCCAGTCGAAGAAAAAGCAAAAGTCGTTCAATTCATCTTTAACATCTTTTTAAATGGGTTGAATGGAAAAGATTATAGTTATACAGCGATTGCTTCTCACTTAACAAAATTACAAATACCGACTCCATCAGGAAAAAAGCGCTGGAATCAATACACAATTAAAGCAATTCTGCAAAACGAAGCGTATATCGGAACTGTTAAATATAAGGTTAGGGAAAAAACAAAAGACGGTAAACGAACAATTAGACCTGAAAAGGAACAAATTGTAGTATCGGATGCACATGCTCCTATAATAGATCAAGAACAATTTCAACAATCACAAGATAAAATTGCAAACAAAGTCCCCCTGCTGCCTAATAAAAATGCATTGGAATTAAGTGAATTGGCAGGCGTATGCACTTGTTCTAAGTGCGGTGAACCATTATCTAAATACGAAACTAGGAGAACGCGAGAAAACAAAAACGGCACGGAAAGTGTGTATCACGTTAAATCACTCACTTGCAAAAAGAATAAATGCACTTATGTAAGATATAACGATGTTGAAAATGCCATTTTGGATTACCTCTCTTCTTTAAGCAACTTAGATAATAAGACTTTAACAAAACATATCACTTCAATGATTTCTAAATACGAAGACGTAAATAGTAATGTGAAAACAAAAAAGCAAATGTCTGAACATCTTTCACAAAAAGAACAAGAGTTAAAAAACAAAGAGAATTTTATCTTCGAGAAATATGAGAGCGGCATTTACACTGATGAACTTTTTTTGAAAAGAAAAGCTGTTTTAGATGAAGAATTTAAAGAACTCCAGATTGCCAAGCATGAGCTCAAAGGAACTCAAGAAGCGCAATCAGAAATAGACAGTAATACAGTCAGAAACAACATAAATAAGATAATTGATCAATATCACATTGAATCAAGCACAGAAAAAAAGAACGCGCTATTAAGAATGGTCTTCAAAGAAGTTATCGTTACGATGACACAAAAAAGAAAAGGGCCAATTCCGGCTCAGTTTGAAATTACCCCTATCCTGAGGTTTAATTTTTCGTTTTCGACCTCACCGTCACTGATAGTCCCTCAAAATGCAGTAAATATCTTAAAAAACCGATAAAGCCGTTTCCCCGGTAAACACAATGGGAGCTACGAAGCTGTTGTCCGAAAAGCTGTTTCATCAGGCAAATCATCATGTTCAAAACCGCGGTACGGTGTTTTGTTCGGTCCGCTTCGGCAATGTGCTAGGTTCACGCGGTTCTGTTATTCCTATTTTATTTGAGCAATTGATGGCAGGCGGTCCGCTCACCATTACGGATAAAAACATGACGAGGTTTTTTATGTCGATTGATGATGCCGCAACACTCACCCTGCAATCTGCGGCGATCACAAAGGGCGGAGAAACGTTTATTTTTAAAATGGAGTCCCTGAGGCTCGAAGAACTGCTTCACGGGTTTGAGGAATATGCGTCCCGGCACGGGCTGCCGCGCCCCGCCGCTGTTGAAGTGGGAAAACGCCCCGGTGAGAAGCTTCATGAAGAACTGACCTCTCCTCATGAGACGGAATCTTTATATGAATGGGGCAATCTTTACGCGATATTGCCCGACCCCGCCAAACATCCGGAATTTCGGAAGGTCAATCTCCCCAGATATCAATCCGATCAGGCGCCGCTCATCACAAAAGACACAATCGTAAAGATTATTGAACGATTACATGAAGAAAAAAAAACATAGAAAAAAGGCCTGTCTGATAGGCAGGCCTCATTGCTGAGCTCTATTTTTCAAATAAGTGCAGACAGGCTTCATAGCCCTCTTCCTTCAGCTTGTCTTTCGGAATAAACCGGAGTGCCGCAGAGTTAATGCAATAACGGAGACCGCTTGGCCCCGGACCGTCATTAAATACGTGGCCTAAGTGGGAATCCGCTGTTTTGCTTCTCACTTCCGTCCGGATCATCCCGTGGCTTGTGTCCAGTTTTTCGTCAACCTCTTCTTCCTCAATCGGTTTTGTAAAACTGGGCCAGCCGCAATGAGAATCGAATTTATCCAGAGAAGTAAACAAGGGCTTTCCCGATACGATATCAACATACAGCCCCTCTTCTTTGTGATCCCAGAATTCATTTTGAAACGGCGGCTCCGTTCCGTTATTTTGTGTGACTTCATATTGCATGCGGTTTAATGATTTGATTTTTTCTTCTTTATTAAAAGCCATCTTATCTGTCCCTCCAATGCTCATCCAGAAAGCCTTGACGTCCGGAACCTACACGGTAGCGCCCGTAGTGATCAGGATTTTTCTTATAAAAGTGCTGATGATAGCCTTCCGCTTCATAAAAAGGCTCAGCCTTCAAAATGTCTGTCACGATCGGCTTTTTAAATATACCGCTTTCTTCAAGCTGTTTTTTTGAGGCTTCAGCAATTTGTTTTTGTTCATCATTATGGTAATATATCGCCGCCCGATATGAACTTCCGCGGTCTGCAAACTGGCCGCCTGCATCAGTCGGGTCGATCTGCTGCCAAAACAGCTCGACAAGCTTTTCGTACGGATAAATGTCAGGTTGAAATGTGATTTGAACGGCTTCTCTGTGTCCGGTCGTTTCACTGCACACTTCTTCGTAAGTCGGATTCTCAGTATGACCTCCTGTATAGCCGGACACCACCTTTTCAATCCCGGGCTGTTCGTCAAACGGCTTCACCATGCACCAAAAACAGCCGCCTGCAAATGTGGCGATTTCTTTTTTTTCTGACATACGGGTGCCCTCCTTTGTTCATACGTGGTATTATTATATTATAGCATGTATAAACAGAATAAAAATAATTCTGCTTTCAGGGGAAGCTGAACAAATGCCACGCTGACTACATATTGGAGGTTCATGATTTGAAAGTAAGGACACAAATGATGTATGATATGGAAGCTTTGCTTCGAAAAGTGTTTAAACAAATCAGAAATGAAGTTAATGAAATTCTAGATAAAGAGCTGTCCAGGAATGAATTTATCATTTTGCGGATTCTCAGTGAACAAGGGCCTAAAAAAGTAACGGAATTCGCCCCCATTCTTGAGGTCTCCGCAAGCCACATTACCGCAGTGACCGACGCTTTAGTAGAAAAGGAATGGATCACCCGCATCCGTTCTAAAGAGGACAGGCGAATTATCAGAATCCATATTACGGAAGCCGGGGAGAAAATTGTCGATCATTTCAACCAGAAAAAAACAGAATACTTTTTTAAACGGTTTGACTGCTACTCTGATGAAGAGCTCGCAACGTTAATCAAACTGTTCAGCAAGCTGGATAAAAAACGCTGACACGAAAAAACACAAATCCCTTAAAGGATCTGTGTTTTTTTATGAAAACTTAATGTTTCGGATGATAATAGGAAAATTCAATTTCATCCGTGTCGAGATTGATTTTATCCGCTTTTACATACATGCCGTTGTCTAAAGGCATTTCCGACAGACGGATCTCGATGCTTTTATCCCCGGAATGAACGTGCACAAATGACGGGAGTTCATAAAAGCTGTCCATATAATTCAGCACAAAGCTGATCGGCAGGCTTAATTCGCCTAAGGAAAACTTCGTCACTTTCAACATCACATCTCCGTTCTCCTGTACGGACGGTTCAAATGTGACGACCGCGTTAATGGAGGTTGAGAATGCTTTGATTTTACCTGCCACGTGCACATCGTTATTGATGTCCACTTTGTAGTCAAGCTGATTCGATGCCTTCTCTTTTAAGTACGCATTCACAAACCTGGCAAGAGATTCTTTCGAGCTCGTGATATGAAAGCCGTACTCACTTTTTGTCTGATCTTGTATTTTCGCCTGCTCTCCCGGCATAACCAATAATGTCACAATTACCGCGGCGGCAATCACATTGAGTGCGAGAAGAACAAAAAACAGCGATTTCCACTTTTTCATCATTTCACCCTATTCTGCTGGTAACCCTTGTTTTTCAATGATGCCGTACATTCGATCGGCGATGAGTGCATACCCTTTTGCGTTCGGATGAAAATCATCATCCTTTGAAATCCGTCTGCTGCCGCTTTTTTGACTGAACAAGTCTTCAACATTCACCGAGGCGGCGTGAGGATCTTTTTCCAGCTCTTTTGCGGCGATCTTGTTCCAATCCGTTACAACCCCATTAATTTCTTTTAATTCAGGCAGCGTAAACGTGAATGGATTATACATGCTGACATACACCAGCTCTGCGTTTTCATTATATTTGCGGATTTTTGAAACGATCGCCTTGAACCGTTTTTCAAAAGGTTTCTCTTCCTTTTGGAACGGCTGAACCGTCAGCTGCATCATATTCTGGCGGAGCACCTTCATTAAGTCATTGCCGCCGATGGTAAAAAAGATATAGTCGGCGCTCTTTAATGATTTCTGCACTTTTTTATTATCAAGCTTTTCCAGCAGGTCCGACGTTTTGTCACCCTGCACCGCATAATTTTTAATATCTACCGTTTTCACATGTCCCTTTTTCTTAAGAGACTCCGCTGTCCTGCCGACGTATCCTGAACCGTCAGGATCTCCTACTCCTTCAGTCAATGAATCACCGACCGCAGCTATGACAATATGATCTTTCGTTTTCGGTTCTTCAGCGTCAGAACCGGTGCGCTGGACAGAACAAGCTGATAAAAGCAAGGCCAGTCCGGCGATCAATGAGAACATTCGCAGCTTCAATCTGGTTGCTCCTTCCCCGTCTACTAGTGGAAAGTGTAACATGTTTTTTCAGATTTGAAAATGTCTAATCTGCCAGTTTACTTGAGCTCCTCAGCCGCTCTGACATCTGAGAGGATGTCATCATACGGAACCTTCTGCACGCCGTCATAATCTTTAAGCACCTTTCCGTCAGGTCCGACTAAATAAAAAGAGGTTTTATGTATGACCTGGTCCTCTCCCTCCGGCTTTTTGACGATTGCTTTAAAGCTGTTCAGGGCAAAATCTTCAATGTCCTTTTGGCTGTAACCGGTCAGAAAATCCCAGTTGCGAAGCGAAAGCGGATATTTGGAAGCAAAGGCTTTCAGCTGTTTCGGCGTATCCTTTTCAGGATCTACACTGAACGACACAATCCGCACGTCCAGATTCTCAGCCTTCAGTTTTTTTTGCAGTTCGGTCATGTGGGCCGTCATCGGCGGACAGACCGTATTACAATTTGTAAACATAAAATCGGCAATCCAGACATGCCCCTTCAGGCTTTTCAGTGACACTGTTTTCCCGTCTTGGTTCTGATATGAAAACGGTTCAATCTGATAGTTCAGCGGGTCTTTTATCGTTTTCCCCCCGCAGGCGCACAAGAGCAGCAAACAAAAGACGGCAGCGAAGATTTTCATTTTTTTCATTTTCATTCCCCCCCATGGATAAAACGCTTACAGCATTCATCATAAAAAAATTCCCGCACCCTCCCTTATCAAAAGGAAGGCGCTAAGGAATATGCACCGTTATGCGTTATGTTTTAAAATCTCTTGGTTGAAAACGGCCTCGTAATCTTTCCACTTCATACGGCGCTTGACATATTGTCGGAATGAATACACTGTTCTCACACTTTGTGAAGCAAAAACCTCTCTCAAATAAAGCTCAAGGTGCTGATGAATTTGAAAAAAATAATGTTCACCTTCCGTGACAACCGGTATTTCTGTCACTTTTACCTGAATCCCGTCCTGTCGTTTGAACTCTAGGCTTTTGAGTAACAAGATATCAATCCTTCTTTTTCGATTGTTTTCTTTTTATTATATACAATCTGAGAAAGCGTGTCTGTCATTTTGCGCGGCCGTTCTAAAAAAAGTCAGATTAACAGGTGGAACAGATCCTGATCTTTATTCACCTCTACGTAATGAAATCCTTTTTGATTCATCCGGGCAATGAGCGCGCCGTAATCTTCCCGATGCTTAAGCTCAATGCCGACCAATGCGGGGCCGCTGCTTTTGTTATTTTTTTTCGTGTATTCAAACCGGGTGATGTCATCATCAGGACCGAGCACCTCATCAAGGTATTCGCGAAGCGCTCCCGCCCTTTGCGGGAAATTAACAATAAAATAATGCTGCAGCCCCTCATAAATCATGGAGCGCTCCTTCATCTCCTGCATTCTGCCGATGTCGTTATTCCCTCCGCTGACCACGCAGATGACGTTTTTCCCTTTAATCTCTTCCTTGTACAGATCAAGTGCTGACACGGACAATGCACCCGCCGGCTCCGCTACGATGGCGCATTGATTATATAATTCGAGAATCGTGCTGCACACTTTTCCTTCCGGGACAAGCACAACGTCATCGACGACGGTTTCGAGCGTTTGAAAGGTTTCAGCGCCGATTTTTTTTACGGCCGCCCCATCGACAAATTTATCAATTTTCTCGAGTTCAACCACTTGTCCGGCTTTTTTCGATTCAAAATAGGAGGCTGCGCCCTTCGGCTCAACCGCTATGATTTTTGTATCCGGCGAGATGTTTTTCATGTACGTGCCGAGCCCGGACAGGAGTCCTCCTCCCCCTACGCTTGCAAAAAGAAAATGCGGTTCAACGTCAATGTCATTTAAAATTTCGATGGCAGCCGTTCCCTGTCCGGCCATGACATCGGGATCGTCAAACGGATGAATAAACGTGCGGTTTTCTTTTTCACAGCATTCCGCAGAACTCTTATACGCATCATCGAAAGTGTCACCCGTCAATATGATTTCAACAAATTCTTTTCCGAACAGTTCCACTTGGGATACTTTCTGTCTCGGTGTGGTTGACGGCATAAAAATCTTGCCGTGAATGCCGAGGTGTTTGCATGAAAACGCAACCCCCTGCGCATGGTTTCCCGCACTTGCGCATACAATTCCGTTTTCAGTCTGCTCTTTTGAGAGCTGCCTCATTTTATTATAAGCCCCTCTGAGCTTAAATGATCTGACCACCTGCAGGTCTTCTCTTTTCAAATAGATATTGCAGCCATACCTCTCAGAAAGTCTGTCATTCCTCTGCAAAGGCGTATGTATCACAACGTCCTTTACGTTTTGGTGCGCTTTTAAAATGTCTTTTACCTGGATGAGAGAGTCTTCTTTAAGCAACGGTTTCATTTACAGAGTCCTTTCTTATTTAAATCCCTATTTAATATGCCATTATAACATGAATATTCAAATAATAAGATAATTATTTTAATTTTGTAAATAAAAATAAATGAACCGATACAAGAGAAAAAGATTTTTTCGATGGCATAAACATGTTATACTTAAACCAATTAGAACCAAAAGGAGCCAATTCATGAGTGTAATTGAACAAACTGATCCTTTTTATCAGCTGGCCGGCGAACATCACACCTTTTCAGAAGCAAAACGATTGGCCTCGCAATTTGCCTTATCTGATTTGCCGGTCTTCATAACAGGTGAAGTCGGAACCGGAAAAAAACAAATGGCCAGAGCGATCCACCATAAATCCCGCAGAAACAGCGAACTATTTATTACCGTTCACTGCAGCCAAAGCGAAGAGCGGCTCGAATATGAACTGTTCGGCGCTGAAGGCGCATTAAACAGGGCCAGCCGCGGAACATTATTCTTATATGAAATCGGAGACATGCCGCTCTCGGTACAGGCCCGCCTTCTTTCCGAGCTGGACGCCGGGCTTTCCGCCCGCATCATTGCAAGCAGCACGGCGGATCTTGGCGATACCGGCGCGGAAAATACGTTCAGCCAAGATTTATTTTACAGGCTTCACGTGTTATGCCTTCCGCTCCCTGCTTTATCTGAACGAAAAAGCGATATACCGCTTCTTTTGCAGCATATGCTGACAGCCACGGGGCAGCATATTCATATCGATCCGTCCGTTTATCCGCTGTTTGAGCGGCACACCTTTAACGGCAACATCAGAGAACTTCAAAATGCGGCGTACTATATGGCCGCGGCAGCATCCGGCAGCACGATTTATCCCGATGATGTCCCGCTGTATATCAAAAACAGCCAGAAAGCGAAAACAGCTAAGAAAAAAGAAAAACGGCTGACATTGATGGAGAAAGAAGAGTTTTTGTTTATTTTGGAATCAATTAAAGACTTAAATACGAAGGGCGAATCCGCCAGCAGACGGAGCATATCCGAATTAAGCGAAAACAGCACAATGACATTATCGCCCCAGCAGGTCAGAAACAGGCTTGATTACTTAGAAAAGATGAACTATGTGACAAAAGGCCGTGGACGCGCTGGAACAAAAATTACATTAGAAGGGTTGAGCTTTTTGCAGTCACTGCAAAAGCAAATCCTTTAAAAAGGAGGACATTTGATTGTTCACAATAAAAGAAGAAATCGCAAATGCCGTCACACACGGAATCGGTGTATTGCTGTCGATTCCGGCGCTTATTTTTCTCATTATCTTCGCGGTGAAATACGGCTCGCCGACAGACATCGTCAGCTTTTCAATCTTCGGCGCTTCAATGCTGCTGCTGTATCTCAGCTCGACTCTTTTGCACAGCATTCAGCATAAAAAAACGAAAGACATTCTTGAGATTGTGGATCATTCCGCGATATACGTATTAATAGCCGGAACATATACGCCATTTTTATTAGGACCCCTTAAAGGGGCGCTCGGTCTGACCCTTTTAATTATTGTTTGGTCGCTTGCCATCGGAGGCATCGTGTTTAAAATCTTTTTCGTGAAGCGGTTTATCATTTTTTCAACGCTTGTCTATTTAATGATGGGCTGGCTGATCATCGTCGCCATTAAACCGCTGTACGCTTCGCTGTCAGGCCCCGGTTTCGGCCTTCTTCTTTTCGGCGGCTTATTGTATTCCGCCGGCACAATATTTTATATTTGGAGAAAGGTTCCGTATCATCACGCCATTTGGCACAGTTTTGTTTTAGGCGGCAGCGCCTCGATGTTTTTCTGTATTTTATTTTATTGCGTCAAAGTCCCCTTTATCTGAAATAAAAAGCACAGCCTCTCTATAGAGACTGTGCTTTTTTTATGCACGGAGCCGTTTCTGACCGGCCGGATAATAAGCGGGCTTTATATGTAATTCAATGTCAGCCGGTTTCAGCCGTTTCAGTAATCTGCCCCGCAGCAGCCGGTCTGTTCCCGAAGTGCTGACAGGCACAATCGGGAGATCGAAACGAAGGGCCAGTTCCTCCGGATTGATTTTGCCGTCTTTGGACAGAATCAGGCTTTGCCCTTTTTGCAGACGGACTTCCGCCTCCTGAAACACGGCATCCCGACTGTCTCCGTCACAAATGACACCCATCAGCCGCAGCCAATTTCCGAGAAACGGCATCCGGAAAGCTTTCTCGCCAGCGATAAAACCAGCCGGCTCTTCAAGATGTCCCGCAAGCAGCAGAAGATCAGCCGGGCGCAATCTGGGATGCACATACAATACGGGGCCGTCCGGTATCGGCTGATCATGATGAATGCCGATTGCCGATCCCGACACGTCAATGCAGCCTCTCATAAAGGCTTTCGGCCGCTCATACACCAGCCTCATCTGTTTTTGAAAAGAAAGCCGCGGGTCAAGCTCTTTTTGATTGATATATTCCTGAATATTTTTCATGAACATAAATACAACGTACATCACAAGGCAGCCGTAACGAATCAATTCTTGTCCCCCTGCTTAAACTCAATTCTTTTTCTCGTATACAAGATACTCATAATCGTAAGGGTTTTTTTCATCTTTTACTCCCTGTTTGCGGGATGTCAATTCCCATTCAGCTTCATTAAATTCCGGAAAAAAACGGTCTCCTTCAAAGACATGGTGAATTTTTGTCATGTAGAGTCTGTCCGCATAAGGAAAGAGCGCACTGTACAGCTGGGCTCCGCCGATCACAAAGCATTCTTCATCCGCCGGGATCAGCTTGAGCACTTCCTCAGCCGAGTCGGCGGTAATACAGCCTGGGAATAAAGATTCGTCCCGTGAGGTTACAACGATGTTACGCCGGTTCGGAAGCGGGCGTCCGATTGATTCAAACGTTTTCCGCCCCATTACAATGGTGTGGCCCGTCGTCACTTTTTTGAAATATGCGAGATCATCGGGAAGGTGCCAAGGCAGATCGTTATCTTTTCCGATCAGCCGGTTTTCATCCATCGCAAAAATAAACGAAATCATACGCTGACAGCTCCTTTTATGTGCGGATGCGGGTCATAATCCTCAATGATAAAGTCTTCAAACGTAAAATCAAAAATAGAATCAACATTTCGCGCAAACCGCAGTTTCGGCAGCGGACGGACATCCCTTGTCAGCTGCAGATTCACCTGCTCCACATGGTTTTGGTAAATGTGGACGTCTCCGAATGTATGAACAAACTCACCTGGTTCAAGTCCCGTCACATGCGCGATCATCAATGTTAAAAGCGCATAAGACGCAATATTAAACGGCACGCCGAGAAAGACATCCGCTGAGCGCTGATAAAGCTGACACGACAGTTTTCCGTCCGCGACATAAAACTGAAACAGGCAGTGGCAAGGCGGAAGCGCCATATGATCAATTTCGCCGACATTCCAGGCGCTGACGATTAAACGTCTGGAATTCGGGTTTGTCTTGATGTCATGAATCAGCCGGGAGATTTGATCAATGGTCTCGCCGTCCGCTCCGCGCCACGAACGCCATTGAGAACCGTAAACCGGTCCGAGTTCTCCGTTTTCATCCGCCCATTCGTTCCAGATGCGGACTCCGTTTTCCTGAAGGTAGCGGACATTCGTATCTCCTTTTAAAAACCAAAGCAGCTCATGCGCGATGGACTTAAAATGGAGCTTTTTCGTCGTAAGCATCGGGAAACCTTTCTGAAGGTTAAACCGCATTTGGTAGCCGAACGTGCTGATCGTACCCGTTCCCGTACGGTCTCCTTTTTTTTCTCCGTTTTCTAACACATGACGGCACAAATCTTTATATTGTTTCATTTTTTTCATCCTTTTAAAGTAGTCTTTTAGTAGTGTAACACAATAAAAAATCATTTCTGCAAAATTTCTCAGAAATGATTTTTTTATTTCTTCTCGCTATTACACGCTCATCCAGTCAGGCGGCGTATTGCGGTCCCAGTAAATGCTACCGAGCTCATGATGTGATTGAAATCCGTCTTCAGCGGTATGGTAATGAAAATTAAACCAGTAGCCGTCTTGCGGAGGATGATCCCGGCGGACGTGGAACCTTAAAAGATCTTCACCCGTCAGCCTGTTATACACATGAAAAATTTTTTCAGTTTTTCCGGCCGACGGTTTGCTGGAAATAACCACATCCTGATACGCTTCATCATCTTGAAACTTGGCTAAATGTCCTGTGATCACATCTTCGATTTTCGGCAGAATTTCACTTCTGTAATCATCTTCAATGACCGGAGAGATTTTGTTGCCGAATTTTAAAAATGATTGATTTTCAGCATCACCGAGAAGCTGCTGCTGATACGATTGAAACAGTAATTCAGGCTCCCGCCCTGCCTTCTCTTCTCCCGGCAGGGCGTGTTCATCATAAAAAGCGGTGTAATCATTCTGCTCAAGACTGCTCGACTGTCCTGAAGGCTTGTCTGTCATCAAAGCAGCCGGAGGAGACACGAGTCCGAACGTTACAATGGTAAACAGAACCACAAGGGTCTTTTTCATCCACAATTTCATGACAGATTGTTCCCCTCTGTTTTATTGTCCTCTTTTCCTTTATTTTAGCATAGATGAAAGCGCGGCGTCATGTCCGGCAGCGTATTATCATGCAATATGGGAAATTGGTAACTGTGACCGAGCGGATAAACCGCTTACAATAAGAAGGAGAAAAAGGAGGGGATGAGATGATTAACGCTTTATTTGCGACAGTATCACTTCTCACGCTGCTTTATTTTGTCGTTATGGAAATCACTGATTAACGAAAAAGAAGCCCATGATATCATGAGCTCACATGGATGACACCGAAGTGGAAAAGCGCCGTCTTTCTTTTCAGCACCTTGAAGCCGTATCGTTCAAACCGCGGGCTTTTCCAATGGTCTTTAAGCACTACGCATTTTTTCGCCGCCCGGACGGCTTGCGTGATGCACTCTTCGTTAAAACCCTCTTCTGCCAGCGCGCGGAGCGGTGCAATGCCGTCTGACGTTTCAACAGGTTCGTGAAACATCGGGTCAAAATAAATGACATCTACCGATGAATCAGGAAGCTCCCGCAAATAATCGGCGCAGTCGGCATGTTTGACCTGAATGCGTTTCATGGCGGTTTGGAGCTGCTCCATTCCGGTTTCCCACGTTTGAAGTCCTGTTTCAACAAGCAATGAGACAAGCTTGTTTTTCTCCAGGCCGATGACTTGTCCGCTTTTTCCGACTGCCAGGCTTGCCAAAATCGCATCGGATGCCAGGCCGAGCGTACAATCTAAAAAGGAATCCCCTTCGCGTAATCCGGCTGCTTTTAACAACGGCTCGGCTTCCCCTCTCAAAAACCGCTTTGCGCGGAACATCGCTGTATTCGGGTGAAAAAAGAACTTCTCCCCTTGCTTCGTGTAAAGTTCGAACCGTTCCTTTCCGATGACTAAAAGATCGCTAGCCGCTCGTTCCAGCATTTTTTCAATGGGCTGTTTATTGCGGCTGCAGTAAGTGTCACCCAGCTTGACACTGAGCGACTGCGCTGTGTGTATCGTATATTCGCTTGGTCTGTAACTCGTTGTGATCATCTTTTTCTCCAAAAAGAAAATGCCCGGAATTCGGGCATTTCAGCAGTGCGCATCGAAGGCATCCGTCAGATTTTTCATAATTTCCTCCATGTCATGCCCTTCGATTTCGTGGCGGGGAATAAAATGAACGACCTCTTTACCTTTTAACAGCGCCATTGAAGGCGAGGAAGGTTCCTGCCCCGTAAAATATTCACGCATTTTTGCAGTTGCGTCTTTATCTTGACCGGCAAATACGGTAACCGTATGATCAGGCGCTTTTTCATGCTGTAAAACAGCCTGAGTCGCAGCCGGACGGGCAAGACCTGCTGCACAGCCGCACACGGAGTTGACAACGACCAATGTCGTGCCCTCTGCCTGTTCCATAAAGCTTTCTACTTCTTCAGCAGTCGTTAATTCCTGAAAACCCGCACCCGTCAGCTCACGGCGCATCGGCACGACCAGCTGGCGCATATATTCTTCATAAGCCATTGACATAAAAAAGCCCCCTCTAAAATCCTTATATGAAGTCAAGGATACTATAGAGGGGGCCGGAATTCAATTGTTCAGGCCTCTGTTTTATATTTTCATGATTCCGCCCGTATTGGCGCTTGTTACGAGTTTGGAATACCGGGCCAGATATCCTGTTTTTACTTTCGGCTCGAAGCCTTTCCATTCGGCCTTGCGTTTTTCCCATTCTTCTTCAGGCACTTGTACGTCCAAAATCCGTTTTTCTATGTCAACGATGACATGGTCACCGTTTTCTACGAATGCGAGCGGGCCGCCTTCAGCCGCTTCAGGCGATACGTGCCCGATTGAAAGGCCCCGGGACGCTCCTGAAAAACGGCCGTCTGTAATAAGCGCCACTTTCGGGCCAAGCCCCATTCCGACAATCTGAGACGTCGGAGCGAGCATCTCCGGCATGCCCGGGCCGCCCTTTGGCCCTTCATAACGGATAATGACAACATCTCCTTCTTTTACTTTGCGGTTTATAATGCCTTCAAGCGCGGCATCCTGGGAATCAAAGACGACAGCGGGACCTTCATGTCTTGTAATCCCGTCCTGTACGCCGCCTGTTTTGATAATGGCGCCGTCCGGAGCCAGATTCCCAAACAGGACGGCCAAACCGCCTTTTTCGGTAAACGGATTGTCAAGCGGATGAATCACGTCATAATCCTTTACTTCATGACCCGCAATTGTTTCTCCGAGTGTGCGGCCTGTTACAGTCAGCGCGTCAAGATGAAGCGCCCCTTCTTTTTTCGCTAATTCATTAAGGGCCGCCGAGACTCCGCCCGCTTCGTGCAGATCTTCAATGAAGACGTCCGAGGCCGGCGCCAATTTCGATAAGTGAGGCACTCGTTCAGCCACTTCGTTAATGCGTTCTAAAGAGTACTCAACCCCAGCTTCATTGGCAAGCGCAAGCGTATGTAGCACTGTGTTGGTTGAGCCGCCGAGAGCCATGTCTAACGCAAATGCGTTGTCAATCGCTTTTTCGGTGACGATATCGCGCGGCTTAATGTCTTTTTTGATGGTCTCCATCAATTGGGCCGCTGATTTTCTCACAAACTCTCTTCTTTCCGGTGAAGTTGCAAGAATTGTTCCGTTGCCCGGAAGCGCCAGACCGAGCGCTTCAGACAGACAGTTCATGGAGTTTGCCGTAAACATGCCCGAACAAGATCCGCACGTCGGGCAGCCGAACTGTTCCAGCTCCTGCAGGTCGCTTTCACCGATTTTCCCGGCTTGATATGCGCCGACGCCTTCAAATACTGAAGAAAGCGAAATTTTGCGGCCGTCGCTTGTGCGGCCGGCTGCCATCGGCCCCCCGCTGACAAAAATGGTCGGAATATTAATCCGCATAGCCGCCATCAGCATTCCCGGCGTAATTTTGTCGCAGTTCGGAATGCAGACCATTCCGTCAAACCAGTGCGCCGAGACGACCGTTTCAACTGAATCGGCAATGATTTCGCGGCTCGGCAGCGAATATCTCATGCCGATATGCCCCATTGCGATTCCGTCATCTACTCCGATCGTGTTAAATTCAAAAGGCACACCGCCCGCTTCCCTGATTGCTTCTTTTACGATTTTTCCAAATTCCTGCAGGTGAACATGCCCGGGAACGATATCGATGTATGAATTACAGACCGCGATAAACGGCTTGCCGAAGTCCTCTTCTTTTACGCCGGCAGCGCGAAGAAGGCTGCGGTGCGGCGCTCTGTCAATTCCCTGTGTGATCATGTTGCTGCGTAATTCTGCCATGGTGATCCCCCTACTGTTTTTAGACTGTGCACTATTTTTAAAATTTTCAGTTTATTCTAGGGCGCGTTCTGCAAATTTTACAGTGTCTTTGCCCTGTCTCGCTTTTCTATTCTTTCTGTATTTCGATAAAAACCCTCCAACAATTAATATTGTACTTACTATATAGAGTTTTGAATCATTTTTCAACAATATTCTAAATAATTTTTATAAAAAGTGAATTCAAATAAAAAAGGTGCATGGCGCACCTTTTTGTTATAACTGTTCTTTTTTTCTGCTTTCAGTCATCTGTTTCCAGACTGAACCTTTCGCCTCTTCTCCGTGCTCAATCCGTTCAATCGCCATTTTGACTTGCAGGCTGACTTCGAATTCCGGATCGTCTTCCGCCGCTTTTAATGCTTCCAGCGCGCTTTCATCGCCGACTTCATATAAAAACATGGCCGCGCGCCAGCGCACGAGCTTACTTGAGTCACTGAGCGATTTTATCATGGCCGGGATGGCGCTCGCATCGCCGAGATCCGACAGACAGTCACCCGCCGTCCTTCTGACCGTCACCGTTTTGTCTTCAAGCGCTTTGTATAACAGCGGAAGCACAGACGGCTTTTCGATCATTCCCAAATAAACGACGGCTTGTCTTCTGATCGAAGTCTTCGGATCATGCAGCGCCTTTTCCAATACTGGTAAATCGTCTTCATCCGGATCCATTTGCTCAAGATGGGCATAGCGCTGTTTCCAGTCTTCATCATCAAGCATGTCCAGTGTCACTTTATAAGCTTTCCGCTGCACTGCCGGTCTGGCCTCACCCTTTTGCTGTGCGGCTGCTTCTGTCAGACGTTTGAGCCGCTCATCACTGTAGGCGGCCTGAAGCTCTTCTGTGACATCGTGTCCGATTTCGGTAAAATCCCCGAAGCGCACGCCTTGTTCTTTCCAAGTCCGCTCAAATACAACATTTGAAGCTTCGGAACGCAGCTTTAAAATGGCTTCTTGGAAACGTTCCGGAAGGCCGAAGCGTTCTTCACGTTCGCCGTCCGTCAATTTGACCTGCATCGGGATTCCGCTGAACATTTGTACGAAAACCTTCACTTCACCGAACGATTCCTGTTCAGAACGGCTCTCAGACTGCTCCGTATATTCCATTCCGAAAGCGGAACGGACCTGAGGCAGAATTTCCTTCCAGTCAAAACGTGCGTTTCTCTCCACAGCCAGGAAATCGGCAACGTGATAAACGCCCTTTACTCCTTCAATGTTTAAAATATCACGTACGACAACCGGAGCATCATCTGCCTGATCGGGCTTGTAATTGTTGCTTTTCCCTGCCGGAAGCTCTTCAGTCAAAATCACTTTCATCGTGTTCGGACTCGGCGTCGGTTCTATTGATTTAATCTTCATATTGGTCCTCCTATGCGCAATCTGACACTTATTCTAACATAGTCGGCACAAGCGTTCTATTGCGCCGCTTAGCTTTTGCAAATGCCGGCCTCTTTTTGGATACGGGCGGCGAACTGTAAAAGAAATTGATGCCGCTCCTCTGCTAAACCGGCCCCCGCTTTTGTATTCATTAAGCCTTTAAGCTTGATTAATTTATCCTCTATATGGGCCAGCACACTTGTTTGAGTTCCGTACATCGGATGACCCTTCGCCCCGGCAAACATAAAAGCCCTGCCGATGCCCGCTGCGCCGATCGCATCAAGCATGTCTGCATCCTGAACAACTTTCCCCTCCAATGAAAGCGGCCGCTTTATCAGCAGTTCCCTGTGTCTGAATGACATTCTCGTGATAATATCCGTGATCTCCTGAATGGAGCCAGCCGCGATGTTGAAAGCAGCCAGCCGTTCTGTCACTTCGCCTGCCGTCAGCCTTTCGCTTTTTTCGAGCTTGGCGTCAATCAGATCATGAACCAGCGCGGCCGTCTCAGTGATAAATAAGTCGGCGCCTTCTTCTTTTGCCATATAAACAGAAAGTGTTGCGACGCGGGAAATATGAAGCCAGTCATGGCCCGTTCGTTCATTGATAAGCTTGTCTCTGACCCAATTCCTGACGCTTTCCAGCTGCTCTTTTTCGTTCACCGTATCATCCCTTATTGGGCCAAAAGCCTCTGCACCGTATCTTCAAGCTCTTTTGGGTTGACGTTCGGTGAAAAACGCCCGGTGACTTCACCGTTTCGGTCCACGATAAACTTAGTGAAATTCCATTTGACCGCTTTTGTGCCGAGCATCCCCTTCGCCTGTTCCGTCAGATATGTGAAGAGAGGATGAGCGTCTGCTCCATTGACATCAACTTTCGCAAACATCGGGAATGTGACTCCGTAGTTTTTCACACAGAACTCTTGAATTTCCGCTTCGTTTCCAGGTTCTTGGTTCATGAATTGGTTGCAGGGAAATCCCAATATTTCAAGACCTTCCTCCCGATATGTATCATAGAGCTCCTGAAGCTGCTTGAGCTGGGATGTGAATCCGCATTTGCTTGCTGTATTCACAATGATCATCACCTTGCCTCTGTAAGCCGATAGCGTCATGTCTTCGCCTGTTATGGTCCGTACGTTTATATCGTAAATTGTCATCTGCGGCCCTCCTTTTTACATTCTTCATTTATTTTACCTGTTTTACACTGCAAAACAAACGGCAACCGCTTTTTCCTTCCACTTAACGGAAAACGTTTTTTTCGAGGAACCAAACGGCTCTTTACCCGTCATAATAAAGAGCCGCTCCGAATTTATGCCCATTTGCCGCTTTTATCCCTGTCATTATGCGTTAAATGCGGTTTATTACGCCGGGATGGATTGAAAAATGGCTTAAAAATTTCTATAATGAAGAAAATTAACGGGGAATAACGGAGGTGGCATGTTGCCTATTAATATACCAAATCACCTGCCCGCTAAGCAGGTGCTTGAAAGTGAACACATCTTTGTAATGGATGAAAGCCGGGCTTTTCATCAGGATATCCGGCCGCAGAAGATCGTGATTTTAAATCTGATGCCGAAAAAAATCCAAACGGAAACCCAGCTCCTCAGGATGCTTGGGAATTCACCTTTACAAGTTCACTTTACGTTCTTAATTCCGAGCACACATACTCCAAAAAATACGGCAAGGCAGCATCTGGATGAGTTTTATACGGATTTTTCCAGCATCCGCCACAAACGGTTTGACGGAATGATTATTACCGGGGCTCCGATTGAGCACCTGCCGTTTGAAGATGTTTCTTACTGGGAAGAATTGAAGGAAATCATGGAATGGAGCAAAACGAATGTCACTTCAACCCTCCATATCTGCTGGGGCGCTCAAGCCGGTTTATACTATCATTACGGCATTGAGAAAGTGGAGCTGCCGAAAAAAATCTTCGGTGTGTTTGAGCATACCGTTCTTAAAAAACATGAGAGATTGGTAAGAGGATTTGACGAGCTATACTATGTGCCCCACTCACGGCATACAGATATTAATACGGAGCAGCTGCAATCGGCTTCGGATCTGGATGTGCTCAGCGTTTCAGAGGAAGCGGGGGTCTGTTTAATCGTTTCAAAAGACGAAAAACAGATTTTCTTAACGGGTCATCCGGAATATGATACCGATACGCTACTTCAGGAGTATGAGAGAGACATAGAGAGAAATCTTTCAAACGTAGAAGCTCCTAAGCACTATTTTGCGCCCGGCGGGAAAGAACCTGTTAACCGCTGGAAAGCTCATGCAACGTTATTGTTTATGAATTGGCTGAATTATTACGTATATCAGGAAACCCCGTATGAATGGGATTAATTTTTGTTTTGAGTGATACGGTGACAAAAATATGATAAAATACTCTTGATTCAGTATGCGTATAACAAAACTTTAAAATAATGGAACATATCAATTAAATTTAGTTTAAATATGTTGCCGCGCTTATTATAAAATGATGCACTTGTGTTATGTTTATCTATAGACAATAACTCCTTACGATGCATGAAGCTTGCTTGTTGTTGATTACATTGAGGTGAATTTACTTGAATACCAATAAAAAAGTATTAATTTTGACTGCAAATTACGGAAACGGGCATGTTCAAGTGGCCAAAACGCTCTACGAACAGTGTCTGCGTCTCGGCTTAGATGTGACGGTTTCCAATTTGTATCAAGAGTCAAATCCGATTGTTTCAGAGGTTACTCAATACCTTTATTTAAAAAGCTTCTCAATCGGGAAACAGTTTTATCGTTTGTTTTATTACGGAGTTGACAAAATCTATAATAAACGCAAATTCAATATTTATTTTAAAATGGGAAATAAACGTTTAGGCCAGCTCGTCGAAGAGCATAAGCCGGACATTATTATCAATACATTTCCGATGATTGTCGTACCGGAATACAGACGGAGAACCGGAAAAGTGATCCCGACGTTCAACGTTATGACCGATTTCTGCCTTCACAAAATCTGGGTTCATGAAAATGTTGATAAATATTATGTCGCCACAGATTACGTGAAGGAAAAACTGATTGAAATCGGCACTCACCCGAACAACGTAAAGATCACGGGCATTCCCATCAGGCCTCAATTCGAGGAATCAATGCCGAAAGAGCCGATTTATAAAAAATACAATCTCTCTCCCGACAAAAAAGTTCTTCTTATTATGGCGGGAGCGCATGGTGTGCTGAAAAACGTAAAAGAACTGTGCGAAAATCTCGTTCATGACGATCAGGTGCAGGTTGTGGTGGTATGCGGCAAAAACAGCTCGCTGAAAGAATCCCTCAGCAGCTTGGAAGGTGACAATGCCGACCGGCTGAAAGTTCTGGGCTATGTAGAAAGAATTGACGAGCTGTTCCGTATTACGGACTGCATGATCACGAAACCGGGCGGCATCACACTGACGGAAGCGACGGCGATCGGAGTACCCGTTATTTTGTACAAACCAGTTCCCGGGCAGGAAAAAGAAAACGCCATTTTCTTTGAAGATCGCGGTGCGGCTGTCGTGGTCAACCGCCACGAAGAAATTTTAGAGTCTGTCACCTCCCTTCTTGCGGATGAGGAGAAGCTGAACCGGATGAAGGACAATATTAAAAGCCTTCACCTCCCCAACTCTTCTGAAGTCATTTTGCAGGACATTATAAAAGAATCTGAAATGATGGCCGGGAAGGCGGATATGGCATTATCGTAAAAGAAAAGCACACGAACGATTCGTGTGCTTTTTGTTTTTTTCGGTTAAGCTTTGTTACTGGAAAAATAAAGATAAAAAATAGGGAGCGGCCGCTTGACGTCCGCTCCCATATGGTGTATAGTTGAACCATCATTTAACAACGTTTACATACGTACGGTTGGATGATGACAAAATTTTTTTTAGCACGAAGGTGCTACAGTACTAGGAGGAATTAAGCAATATGCAAAACGGTAAAGTAAAATGGTTCAATAACGAAAAAGGATTCGGCTTCATCGAAGTTGAAGGCGGAGACGACGTATTTGTTCACTTCACTGCTATCGAAGGAGAAGGATACAAATCATTAGAAGAAGGACAAGAAGTTTCTTTTGAAATTGTCGAAGGTAATCGTGGACCTCAAGCTTCTAATGTTGTAAAACTCTAAACTCAATACATGTTGATCAGATGACAAATAGAGGAGAGGCGTATGCCTCTCCTCTATTTGTCATCTGAATCTCAATTGCGACAAGATTCTGCTTGCAGCGCTGCTCGATCTCTTCAATTTGTTTCTCCATTGACGGCATTCCTTTTTTTGCCATTTCCGCTAAACTTCCCAAATCACCGTATATCTCTTTAAATGTCTGCTGAAGGATTGTTTTTAAATCTTTATCATTCACGGCTGGTTTTTCCCTTCTCTCCCAAGATACCCTGAATAATAGTAAATAAGCCCTAATTAATCAGGTTCAATAGTTATATCGGCTTATTTTCTATATTTTTTTCTATTTTCCGTACATATTTCTAAAAAAAAATCTCCAAACTATTTGCGGAGGTGTTTTTTAATGGACTCTGAATTTTTTCCAAACGGACTGACGGATAAACGCCAGCTTGAATTAGCGGTGGAAACGGCCCAGAAAACAACGGGAGCGGCTACCCGGGGCCAAAATTCAACTTTGGTGGAATCTGCATACCAGGCGATTCAGGATGCCAGAACGATGTCACAATCCAGTGAACTGCAGGCTCTCGACCAGGATTTTCTGCAAAAGCAGCGAATGCTTCTCGACGATTGCCAGCATCAGCTTGATGAATTCGAAAAATAAAACCGCAGAAGCTGCGGTTTTATTTTTTATTGATTTGTCAGCTCCTTGCCGTAGGCTTTCAGCTTCTCCCCCACTGTGCATTGGTTGATGCAGAAAGAATGAGCGTGATTTTTTCCAAACTCTTTGCGGAAATGCTTTTTTACGAAACAGTCTTTGCAATATTCATCCTGAAGCTCTGTCAATTCTTTATAAATGCTTTTTTTATCCAATATCAGTCATCTCCGTTACCTTCTAATGTTATGCGGCTTTCAATCTGCCGGTCCGAGAGAATTTTTCTGGCAAGGTCATCCGCTTCTTGATTTTCCTTTCGGTTTACGGCTTCATATGTCGGTGTCAGCTTTAAGGATTCGAGCAGCGCTTCAATTTTATCCAGCCATTCGTTTTGCGTTTCATCATAACACGGCCAGCTGCCGTCAAGCTGATGTAAAACGACGAGGGAATCCCCTCTTATCGTGATTGAATTTCTGCTTGCGCCAAGTTCCTGTACTTCCTTAAGCGCTTCGTACAAAGCGGCATATTCCGCTTCATTGTTCGTCTGAAGCGTTAAGCTTTTGTTTTTCCGTATGCGGTGCCGCTTGCCGCCGAGAGAATAATACACGACAATTCCGAGTCCGGCGCGTCCGCTTGTTTTGTCAAAACCGCCGTCGAAATACACTGTAATGTCGTCAGGTTCGTGCGCAAGCTCTTCAGTAAGCTTTTCTAATTCTTTAAGCGTCCAGGTTGCGCCTTTTTCATCCTCAAAATAAATGTCTTTTATATAAGGAAAGCGGCTGACTTCTCTTGCAAGCATGCGCGCTTTCGGAACGGTCAGCCAATCTTCGGAAAAAAACGCGACAGGGCCTGTTCCTTTTGCTTCTATTTCGATATACGGCTTAAGATTCATTGAAATCACCTTACCATTCATTAGTTGACGGGCGTGTGCTATAATCAAACCATTCTCAAATTGAAAGGAAGTCAGCAGGTTTTGTTTAACGATGTGTTATGGATCTTATTTGCGGTCATTCATTTTATCATTGTTCTTCTGTTTTATAAAGGATTTGGCAAAACGGGCCTATTCGTATGGATCGGTTTCGCCACGGTGTGCGCCAACTTGCAGGTTGTCAAAACAGTCGAGCTGTTCGGGCTTACGGCGACACTGGGAAATATCATGTACGGCACCGTTTTCTTCGCAACGGATGTGCTGAATGAAAAATACGGTCCCAGGGAAGCGCGCAAAGCCGTCTGGCTCGGGTTTTCCACTCTGCTCGCTTTGACATGCGCCATGCAGGGGGCTCTTTTATATAAACCGGCTGCGTCAGATATCGCACAGCCTGCCCTTGAGACGATTTTCGGTTTTCTGCCGCGTGTTGCGCTCGGAAGCCTCTTGGCTTTTATTTTCAGCCAAACGATAGATGTTTATGTATATTCAGCCATACGGAGAATCTTTCCTTCAGACAGGCTTCTCTGGCTCAGAAACAGCGGAAGCACGGCGCTCAGCCAGCTGCTGGATACATTTATCTTCACTGCCGTGGCCTTTATCGGCGTTTATTCCGCGGGAGTATGGTTCAGCATCTTCATTTCAACTTACCTGATTAAATTTGCGGTATCACTCATTTCTGTCCCTTATGCGTATGCGGCAAAACGAATGACACCGAATGGAGAGTGACGGATGATGCCCGCTGAAATTTATGTAGACGGTGCAAGCGCCGGAAACCCGGGCCCGTCCGGTATCGGTATTTTTATTAAACATGACGGGGAAACAGAATCTTTCTCAATTCCGATCGGCGACCATTCAAATCAGGAAGCTGAATTTCTCGCTTTAATTGAAGGAATGAAGCTGTGTGCCGCCCGCGGATTTGAGTCCGTGTCATTCCGGACGGATTCGGATATCGTGGAGCGGGCCGCAGATCTTGAAGCGGTTAAAAACAAGGCTTTCCAGCCGTTTGTTGACGAAATCATCCGCTTAAAGGCCGAATTTCCATTGTTTTTCATTAAGTGGATTCCCGGCAGACAAAACCAAACAGCCGATCAGCTCGCAAAAAAAGCGATTCGGCTGAATAAATAACCGGAATGAAATTGCGTCTCACTGTTCATCCTACAAATGAGGTGAACAGCTATGAGAAAAGAAAATAAAGGCCGGCTGACCGGGGGCGTGAATCCTCAGGGAAATATGGAAGGAAATGCGCATAAAGACCCGAAATCAGCCCTTGAAAACAACGCAAAAAAAAGCAATACAAAACGCTAGAGGGATCAGCTGATCTCTCTGGCGTTCAGCTTTTCGAGCATCCTTTCAATTCCTTTTATCTGATGACGTCTGAGCATTAATGCCGCCTCTTCCATCTTTAATGAAAAAAGCGCTTCTTCAAGCGTACAGACTAACGGCACCTCGCAATGTATTTCAGCAAGCTGCCTTGACAGCTCCAATTCTTTCAAGCTTTGCTGAATTTTCGTTTGCTGGCCCTTCGGCAAGAGAGCGAGGCTTTCTAATAACCGGTCTATGTTTTGGTATTCACGGATCAGCTTGTACGCCGTTTTTTCCCCGATCCCTTTAACGCCGGGATAGTTATCGCTCGTGTCTCCCATCAGCGCCTTAATGTCAATCAGCGCTTTTGGCGGAACTCCCGTTTCTTCTCTGAATATCTCATCTGTATATACCTTATAATTGCCGATACCCTTTTGCAGCAGCGCTACTTGAACTTGATGATTCAGCAATTGAAGCAGATCTTTATCACCCGTTACAATCGTAATTTCCGCTTCCCCGGAAAATAGGGCAGAAAGCGTACCGATACAGTCATCCGCCTCATAGCCTTTTATGCCGATGTTTAAAAAACCGAGCTCTCGCGCTGCTTCTTTCGCTAGATCAAATTGCGGAATCAGCTCTAGCGGCGGTTCGCTTCTGTTGGCCTTATAATCTTGAAACAAATCATTGCGGTACGTTTTGCTTCCCATATCCCAGCAGCAGACGACATGTGTGGGCTGAAACGTATCAACAGCCGTAATAAGATGCTTTAAAAAACCGTTGACGCCGTTTGTGGGAATTCCGTTTTCATTTATCATAAAATTGCGATGAACGGCCGTCGCGAAAAACGAGCGGAACAAAAGCGCCATGCCGTCAACGAGCAGTAATTTATTATTCATATATCGAAACTCCTTTTTATTCAATGTTCCTATTTTACCAAAGAAGGCGGTAAAAAAACAGCATCCCCCCATTTGGAAGATGCTGCCGTCACGTTTACTCACCGTGTCTTTTATTGCTTGCCATCAGCTTTTCAGCTTCACGGCCGGCATAAGAATCAAATTTCTGTCCGAAGCCGTTTTTCTTTTTGGCATTGTTATTCTGCTGAGCATTTCTGTTTCCCAGTTTTGTTCTGCCCATGGTCATATCCCCCTTTAGAGAAGATACGGATAGTATGTACAGCAAGCGCTGATGACACACGCGGCAGGTTCATCCATTACTGTCTGCTGACGAATTCTTTCACCATCTCTTCACTTACGAATTGTCTTTGCGGCACGATGCCCCTTTTCGCCAGCTGGTTCATTTTTGCGGTGATGCCATTGATGGCATCTGTCGTGAACGGTTTATTCTGTCTGCATTTTACAATGGCTTCTTCAATGGCCTGTTCACGCTCATAATCAAGCTGTACAAATGTTTTGACGTGCTGATGCTGTTTTGCGGAATGTGCTGAAATTGCTTTATGGACTTCTGACATAAAAGGTTTCATCTCGCTTTTTTTCATTTTAGTCTACCACGACTGTTATCTGCCCGCCAACCGGATTTTTAAATTTTCAGCATTTCATCTTTCTTTTTCCATGCTTTTTCGGCTTCGTAAAGGTGTTCAATTTCCCTTGCACTCGTATTTTCCGCAAGACCTTGTAAATAAGTGTCCCGCTGCTCGCGGATCTGGGACAGGCTTTTATCCGCCATGTCTCCTTGCAGACGGCGCACCTGCTCAGTATATCGCTCTGAAAGGCTTTCTTTCTCCTGCTCAAGCCACTTTTCTGTCACTTTTTGCAGGCTGAGCCTGAGCCCTTCTACAAACGCTGCTTTTCCGTTCTGTTCAAAAAACTGCTTCGGTGATTTAACTTCCTTTACGTGATGTGAGAATGCCGAGACGTCAATGACCGGAGCGACCTCTTTCAGCTGAACGGCAAATTCGTTTTCACCGCTGACATAAATGGAGAAATCTCCGTCTTCCATAAGCTTCTTCTGACAGTTTTCCATCCATTCCTCAGTCATATGGCGCTCAATAAAACCGGTCATCCGGATATCGAGCGTTTTCAGCTCTTGAATATATTCAAAACGGAATTCCTTGAGCGCTTCATTCAGCGCCGCTGATATATTTTGTTTCCAATCACCGTTTTGAAGACCCGGATGGAAGGCGGTTTTCAGCATATCATTCGCATAAAACGTCAGGCGGTGTTTAATGTGATAGAGCTGTTCTTCCGTATCTTTCATCACTTTTCGAATGATGACCTCAGACGTACGGCGCTTTGAAATGTCAGCGAGAGCTTTTTCATAGGAAGACTCCAGACGCTGTTTCTTTTTCTCTTTTTCTTCTGCCGACTGGTGAAGAGATTCGTGAAGTTGTTCCACCATATCGCACAATTTGTCCGCCTCTGTTTTCAGCTGGGCGCAGCTGGCCCTCATTACATCTTCCTCAATAAAGTGCTCAAGCCCGGTTCTTACATCAGAGAACCTGTTATAAAAAGTTGCTTTTTTACCCGCAAGCTCTTCTTTACTTGAGACATGATATAATTTCGGCCGGTTAATTCCCTCTTTTGAGAGTTCTGAGCGGACATAGTCTTTGACGGTTTCCAGCTCGCTTTCCGTTTTGGCCAGATCGGCGGCGTTAATGACAAAAAACATTTTATCCATGCCGAATGATTCTTTGACGAGGCCGAGTTTCTTCAGAAAAGACCTGTCTCCTTTTGAAAAAGAATGCTGATAGTACGTCATATAAAAGAACGCGTCAGCATCTTTTATATATTGAAAGGCAAGTTCCGTATGGCGCTTGTTTATACTGCTTGCTCCCGGCGTATCAACAATGGTGATGCCTTTTTGCGTGAGAGGCGAATCATAATACACGGTGACTTCTTTTACGCAGCAGGCCGTTTTTTCTTCGGCTGCGTACGGTTTTAAATCTTCAACCGGCACCGTCAGTGTCAGCCTTTGACGGATCTGTTCTTCGTACGTATCAAACGCCTGCAGCATCGTCTGAATCACCGGGATGAGTTCATCCGGAATTTTTCCCTTTTTAATGGCATAATTCCATCTCTCTTTCAGTGAACGCCCCTTTACATCAGCGTCTTTCAGCTCAGTCAGCTGAAGCATTTCAGCGTCCAGCTCCTCCTCCGTTTTAAAAACGATCTCCGCAGATTTATGCGGTTTGCCGTCTTGCGGTTTCGTTATTTTGTTGATCGTAGCCGTTGTGGGCGTCGGTGATGATGGCAGCACGTATTCACCGACAAGCGCATTTGCAAATGATGATTTACCGGAACTGAATCCGCCGAATAACGCCAAGGTAAACTGGCGGTTTTCAAGCCGCTCAATCCTGCTTCGAAAGGCTTCTGCCTGTTTTCCTAATATGCTCGAGGATTCAAGAATCCCGGCAAGCTCATAGAACCGATCAGTCTGCTCTTTTATAGGAAGTTCCTTCATCGCATTTTTTTCGGGCTTGCTTACTTCATGCTGTACAGCCTCTTTTGGTTTCTTTTGGACGGGCGCTTTTGCAAGGCGTTTTTTTCGCGTATACCAGTCGCCGCTTCCCGTATCACAGGTCAATTCTTCTTCCCACAAAGCGCGGACGCGGGCTGCTTTTTCCAAGGCATTGCGTTCTTCTTTTGCCGATTGCGCGAGCTCATCCCTTATTTTCTTTTCTTTTTCGAGCCGGTTTTTCAAGTTCTCAATGAGCGGTCCGTTTTTTGTCTGAACATAAGCGGTCAGCTCCTCAATGAGTTCCGCTGTCTGTCTTTTGGCTTCCCTTCTGATCATTTCAGCGAGGTCTTTCGTATAAGTTAATACGTATTCAGATGAAAAGGCCGCTCCCTGCTTAAGGGCCTGAGCGGTGATATCATCAGAAAGCGGTGTGCGGTACGCCTGGATTTTCTTGATCAGTTCGTCCGAATCCGCTTCATACCGCTTGGCCGCTTTCGTAAATGTGTCGATAATATGCCAATCCGCTTCCCCTTCCGTTCTTTTTTTAATATCGGCAAAAAATTCAGCATGCCTTCTTTCTTTTTCCGAAGCTGTTTTCGCTTTTGAAAAGAATAATCCGGTTTTAAATGATGGCTGCTGTGATTCAATATAAGCAGATGCAAGCACCCTCATCTCAAAGGGTGTCAGATTAGCGTTTTGCAATATGTTCTGCACGTCTTTTCTGATGTCTTTCTCTGCTGTTTCAGCCTGTTGAACGGCTTTTTTAAGCTCATCTTCAACAGAACGGACAAGTGCTTCTTGTTTGTCAAACTGCTCTCCGCTGCCGTTTTTATCTTCTTTTACGAGCATCTCTGTATGCTCTTTGACTAAGTGTGCGACTTTTCTCTCCGTTAAGGACCATAAATTTGTTTTTGCCTGCTGTTTCAGCTTCTGCAGATGTTTTTTCAGCTGTTCCATGCCGTTTAAAGGATGGTCAGGCTCAGTGACAGACGTAAAGAAAAGCGATTCTTTCGGTATTCCCGCGCCTTCAAGCATGTCTTCCACCTGCCTGCGGTACTCTTCAAACTTCGTTTCAGTTTCATCATGTCTGTCAATTTGGTTGACGATCAGAAACAAATTCGGAATACGGTCTTTGATGGAGCTGAGAAACAGCATATTTTCTTCTGAATGGACGTGATTATAATGAACGACGTAAAATAAAGCGTCAGCCTGATGGAGAACTGAAGCGGCAGATAAAAAATGCGCTTCGTCCGTCGAATCAATTCCCGGTGTGTCAATGTAGGCCGCATAAGGCTCTGACTCCTTAAAGCCGGCATAGACTTCCACCGTTTCAATTTGCTCACCGTCTTTACAGAATTGCTGCACTTGTTCTTTATCGTAACTTCCTTTGATCTCTGCATAAGCCCCGTCCGTCGTATGAAGCACGACTTTATCTTCACCGTGCCGGATGACAACGAGGTTGGCGCTTGTGGGAATCGGGCTTGTCGGCAGTATGTCTTCACCGAGCAATGTGTTTAATAAAGAGGACTTTCCGGCCGAATAATGCCCGGTAAACGCGATATAAACCTCTTCATCAGCCGCTTTTTTCATAATGGCCGCGAGCTGATCGGCCCGTTTTTCATCCTGATGATCCAAAAATTGTGCGTATAAGGCACCCGTTCTGCTGAAAATCTCCCTGTTATGGCGTTCTTCTTCTGTCATGTGTCTTTACCCCTTTGTGTCTGTCGCATCAAATGACGTTTTTCATTTTTAGAAAGCTCTGAAAAAAACCTCTCCCCCATTTTACACAAGAATGGCTCACTTTTCTTCAGGAAACGCAAAAAAGCCGCCGATATCGGCAGCTGATAAAGAAAAAACACCCGCGGCAGGAAAAACCGCAGATGTTTAAGAAGACATCGATTTATTCGAAACTTTTTTCAATACGAAACCAATTAAAACACTGTATGTACAAACGGCTGCAAATAAAAATAACATTGTCATTTTCGGCACCACCTTGAATGAGAATCATTTTCATATTTACATCTTATCATGAGTGAGAATGATTTTCAATCTCTATTTTGCGGTGTTTTCTTCTAGCGCTTTCTCTTCGGCGCGAATCCTCACAGTGAGCATGCAGGCATTGAGAATCGAAAAGAGAAACAGTGTCCAATACGCTCCGTATAACAGCGGCAGAAAAATAAATTCTAAGATGACGACCGCGTAGTTCGGGTGCTTCATCCACCTGTACGGCCCCTTTCTGACAAGCTCCGCATCCGGCACGACAAGGATTTTCGTATTCCAATACCGCCCTAATGATAATAGAGCCCAATACCTGATCCCCTGTACAAATAAAATAATACATATAATGGCGGCCCACCTTGGAGAAAGCGTTTTTTGAAACGCCGCCACCTCAGCTGTAAGAGAGACGAAAAAGAGCACGTGCATCAGGACGAGAAAGGGATAATGTCCTTCTCCGTATTCGACTGCGCCTTGCTTTTTCACCTTTTGCTCATTGCGCCGGGCCACGATCATCTCCGCAATCCGCTGGGCCGCAACCAGCATGATAAACAGCCAAAACATTAAGAAGCCCCCTTTTCCCAGCTGAACAGCAAAAGCTCAGACGAAAATCCCGGCCCGAGAGCGCCGATCAGCCCTTTTTCGTTTTCTTTCTGCCGTCCGTTGAGCAACTGTTCTTTTATCACATGAAAAATAGTTGCGGAAGACATGTTCCCGTGTTTTTGCAGCACCTTCCGAGATGCCGCAAGCTGCCCGGTGCCCATTGAAAGACTCGTTAAATAGGCGTCAATGACCTTTTTCCCGCCTGGATGGGCAAGAAAGGTTTTAATGTCGTGAGTACTGACACCATATTCAAATAAAAATTCATCAACATTGTCCTTCAGCCACTGTGAAACCAGGGTGGGAATGTCTCTTGAAAAAATGACTTGAAAACCGCTGTCGGTGAATTCCCAGCCCATCACATCTTCCGCATCCGGCATCATCACCGATTGAGTGGCGAATATCCGCGGAAGAAGCGGCTGTTTGACGTCGTTTCGGTTCGCCTTTTCTCCTCCCATTAGTACTGCGGCAATCCCGTCCGCAAACAGGGAAGTTCCGATTAAGTTGCTTTTTGACTTGTCGTTCGGCTGAAACGTTAAGCTGCAGAGTTCAGCCGCGATGACAAGCACGTATGCTTCAGGATACGCGCGGCAGTATTCGTACGCCCTGGACAGGCCGGCCGCTCCGCCCGCGCATCCTAAGCCCCAGATCGGTATCCGTTTTGTTTTCGCAGAAAACGGAAGCTGATTCATCACTTTCGCTTCAATGCTGGGTGTCGAAAGCCCGGTGCTGGAAATAAAAAAGATCGCATCCACTTTTTCATATGGAAAGGGATTTGTTAAACAATCCGGGTTTGTTAAACAATCAAGTGCCGCATCCGCACTGTGCTTGACGGTTTCTTCCGTATACAGCCGGTTTTTTTCTGAAAAACCCCGTGCCGTTTTATACCATTCAATCGGCCGGACAAACTGCCTTGATTCAATTTCGCCGTTTTGAAAGGCTTTTAACAGCCGATCAATATCCTTAAATGAATCGGCAAACATCCCTCTCGCAAAATCCGCCGCCGTTTCTTGCGAGACATGATACTTCGGAATGCTCGTTCCGACAGATAACACATATGCCATGCCCATCACCTCTTTACATAAAGGTTTCCGCTTTTTTCCTGAATGTATGCATAAGTTTGAATCGAGGATTTCACTGACATGCCATTTTAATAGGAAATTGGCCCTTTTGAATAAGAAACCGTTCGGCTATACTTGATCCATTCATAAAAAAGGTTGTGATTGGGATGCTGACACCTGTCATTCTTAAAGGGTCACTCGTTCAGTTAGAGCTGCTGACGATTGATCACTCTCAGGCACTTTGCGAAGCAGCTTCAGAAAATAGGACGACTTATGCTTACACCCATGTCCCTGACGGAATCGAAGAAACAAAGCGTTATATTGAGCGTGCGCTTTCCGATTATGAAAAAGGACTTGCATTGCCTTTTGCAGTACGGAGTCTTGAAACAGACCGAATCGTCGGAAGCACGCGGTTTATGGTTGCGGAAGTGTTTACGCGGCCGGCGGACGCAGCTCCGGAAGTGTGTGAGATTGGCAGCACATGGTATGCCTCTGCCGTGCAGCGGACTGGTGTCAATACGGAATGTAAACTTCTGATGCTGACTCATGCGTTTGACGTGTGGCAAGCTGTCAGGGTGACGCTGAAAACCGACGTTCGCAACCAGCGCTCACGGACTGCGATTTTGCGGATCGGAGCCCAATTTGAAGGGATCCGCCGCGCACACATTCCGGCTGTCGACGGCGGTCTCAGAGATACCGCCTACTACTCCATCCTTCGGGAGGAATGGCCTTATATCCGGCAAAACCTTTCTGGCCGGCTCAAAGCATATAACTGAAAAACCTGCCGATATACGGCAGGTTTTTTTACATATTCGGATCATATAGGTATAAATTGAGATCGATCCGTCCGTCTGACGTGACCGCTACCCCCTCAGCTTCAAGAGACAGCTTCTGTACAGAAAACATCTCTTCGTCTCTCAATCCGATTTCGCCCTTTGCATTGATGACCCTGTGCCAAGGAAGACGATGCTTTTTACTCATGGAGTGAAGAATCCTCACAACCTGCCTCGCTCCCCGCGGACTTCCCGCAAGACCGGCAATTTGACCATACGTCATCACTTTTCCTTCAGGTATCTGTTTGATAATGGCTACCGCCCGTTCCGTAAATGTCATGCAACTCCCCATTTCGCAAGAGCAGATGATTTTTGAGAAAATCAGCCACTTCCTGATCTTATATTTATAGATGATAATTGCTTCATCATCATACTTATTTCATCTCTGCGTTTAAATAGATTATCTGTTTGTTCACAAAAAATTAACAAAGATAAGCATGTACTTATTTAACATAATATGTAATAATACAATTGTATTAAAAAAGAAAAGGAGTGTTTACAATGAAAATGAAGAAAGCTTTAGCCGGCTCAGCCCTATCACTCGCTTTACTCTGTTCTGCCGCCCCTGCTTTTGCCGCAGGTCCTGCTGATACACCTTCTGCAGAAAGTAAAACGAAGGAAGTATCTGCTTTGGCGACGTTCATACTTAATGGTTCCGGACCTGATTATCCTACTTCAATTTACCGGAATGGAATCACCTATTATTTAGACAACATCACCTTCCATGGTGCTGATGGCACTTGGACAGCCGTCTACAAAAGCTGATTTTTCATGACGCGGAATGTTTGTTCTAAGCAACAACTAAAAATAATCCGTATGTTACCGTGCCGATAAGAGAATAAATGATTGCTAACATGTACCTAAGAAGTGTCAAAATTGAAAATTGTGACAGATTCTGAATTATCTCTTGCTCTACTTGTATCGGAATCTCCTGCTTTTGCAACTTCTGGAGGATATGAACAATTGGTATCTAAAAGAAGTTTCTTTCTGGAACGGAATCTGGTATGGGAATGATGAGCACTGTTACTAATATGAAGGGGGCTTTGCCCCTTTTTCTAGTTTCACTGCCTTTTATAATTGATCCTACATATAGCACCTAGTTGCGTAATTTCATTTCACCCGATGATCATTATCAGTTGTACTGTTTTCTGCTTTTAGACGCAAAAACACATAATCTAAAATTCTCTCCTGCCATAGGTTTTTTGATCGGATCCTGCAGCACTTTAGTGAATCACATGTCTATCCAAAAGCCGAGCCTCAACTCTTTACGAAGAATCAATCCAGATCCTTCAGAACATTTCTATGGACGCTTGAGTTCCCCAGCTCATGTTAAGGTAACTCTATTCTTGATATATGCTGACGTAAACAAAAGGCCATGGAATGTTTTTCCTCCCCTCTTTAGTTATCAAACCTTCTTTTGGACGAGGGGCGCAGGACATCCCCGATCAGAAAAACACCTAAAATGAATAAAATTAAATGTAAGGGCAATAATTTTTCGTGAGCAAGTACACATAAAACCTCTTACTTGCTCTTTTATTTTTGATAAAACACAATCCAGGGTGATAACATGAGATTTGCTTGGGAAGAATTAATTATAATTGCATTCGGAATGATTTTACTGAGAATTTCAGGGAGAAAATCCATTGCACAAATGACCATTGCACAGACAATGGTCATGATTTCAATCGGTACGATTATCGTTCACCCCATTTTAGAAACCAGTTTATTGAAAACATTAATCGCTGCGTCTATCCTTTTTAGCGCTTTGATTTTGATGGAATGGTTTCAAGTAAAAGTAAACTGGTTGAATCTTTTTTAACCGGAAAACCTAAATTCGTTTAGAAGACGGCCAACTCAGAAAACTTAAAGAAGCTGAGACTGACAGCAGATCAACTCGAAATGCGTTTAAGACTTCTTGGCATTTCAAACATAAACACAATTAAATATGCCAATTTATAAGCTAATGGACAATTAGGTTACGAATTAAAAGATGACTGTAAGCCTTTAACCATCAAAGACCTTAAAAATGTGATCGATCCAAAATGTCTTAACAAAGAGCCTCAGCCTCAAAAAGATGATCAAGCCAATATATTCGAGGAAATCAAAAGTCACCAGGCCCAGCATAAGCCAAAAAATCTTGAATAATTCGCTGATTAGTAAAGCCTTTTGTTATTCGCCGAATCAGACCGTTAACCGCCGATCAAAACCGGTTTACAAGAAACAAAAAAAGCATCTGAAGCAGATGCCTTTTTCAATCGATATTGCGACGATGAAAAGAGTCGGTAATCCCCGTATTTTTCGAGAGGTCCTTGTATGCGCCTGAATATGCTTTTCAGCCGCCTATCCCTACCGCCGCCCTTAGCCATAATGTTAGTCAGTTTGTTTTTATAAAATCATTGATTAATTGATCAGTCGTTAATATTGTGGCAAATTCATCATGCAATGTTGCCAGAGATATATTGTGAATAGTCTCTGCATCATAATATGTATCATTTTGATCTCTCATTCCGAAGGCTGCTGTTGCATCTGAAATCAGGTATGTATCAAATCCTAAATTACCGCTCATCCTTGTGGTTGTTGAAACACAGTGCGGCGTAGTCAAGCCAGTGATTACGACAGTTGTTATATCATTTGCTTTTAAAAGCTCTTCTAGATTAGTCCCAATAAAGCTGCTGTTTACTTTTTTGGTTATAATGACTTCTTTTTCCATAGGTTTAACGATTTCCTTTATAGCAACCCCCTCATTTTTTGGATAAAATAAAGAACCAGGTTTATCAGAAATATGTTGTATGTATATGACTGTCCATCCTTTTTCTCTCCATAATTTCAGTATTTTGCTGATATTTTCTTCCGCCTTTACGTTATTTCGGTCTCCCCACTTTTTATCATCAAAGGCTTTTTGTACATCCACAATGATTAAAGCTTTTTTCTTTTCTGCCATCAGATAACCTCCTATATTGAAAATTCGCATTTATAACATTTTAAATAAAGATTTTACTTTTGTACAATTGTTTCAGTGTTAAATTTCATATCGCACCTTCCCCGTTGGAAAAGCGCTGGAATAGCTAAAGCAAACACTGACTCAAAGGCTGCAGCTCACCAGAAGCCAGCAATATTCAACTCTTTTTCTCTATATACTTATCAATATTCTGAAATAAGCCGCAACAGTGAATGAAAGCATCGCTCCTATCGCCATCCACTCCCCTAACTAAATTCACGCTCACAAAATATTAACAAAAAAACCCTTGGTTCTTTTTGTATTGTATGTAATAATACAAGTGTATTAAAAAACAAAGGAGTGTTCAAAATGAAATTAAAAAAAGTTTTAACTGGTTCTGCCTTGTCTCTCGCTTTACTCGTTTCCGCTGCCCCTGCTTTTGCATCTAGCCCTGGCAATACAAATAGCGACTCAACTCAAACAAAAATTTCGACACAAGCGACCAAAGATTCTTTTACAATGGATTACCTTCATAGATGGGATATCCCAAATACAACTGTTAAGAATGGTGTTACATATTACCTTAAGAAAGTAGAGATAATCGAAGGGTTCTATCGCGCAACTTTTGAAGGATGGATTAATTAAAAGAAGGGGCTTTCCCTTCTTTTCACTCTCATTTGTAAGGATCCGTGCACAAGATACTCGTTCACGTACATATAGTTCGGGACGGTTTTTCGGCAAAAAAGGCGGATGCCTCATCACTCAATTTGTTTCTTTTCAAACAATGAAAATAATAAATGAAAGAGGATGCCTCGCAAAAAGTTCAGCAAACTTTCGGAAGCATCCTCGATCTGGATAAAATAAGATGTTATTTTAAAGAAAACGGATCACTAACCCTCTTGAACCCTTGTCACATCAAGGGTTTTTTTCGTTTTAGGAATCATATTATAAATAATATTCAAAAGGACGGCGGTAAAGCTTCCGGCGACGATTCCGTTTGTGGTCAGCAGATTGAAGTAAGACGGCAGGTGCTTAAACATATCGGGAACGACGGTTACACCGAGTCCCAATCCGACCGAACACGCGACAATCAGAAGGTTTTCCTGTTTTTTAAAGTCAATTTGACTGAGCATTTTAATGCCGTAGGAGATGACCATGCCGAACATGGCCACCATCGCGCCTCCCAGTACGGAAGACGGGATGATGGTCGTGAAGGCTGCGATTTTCGGAAAAAGGCCGAAGAGCATTAAAAGTGCGCCCGTGACACCGATAACCGCGTTTTTCTTAATTCCTGTCAGTTGCACGAGGCCGACGTTTTGGGAATAAGCCGTGTACGGAAAAGCATTAAAAATGCCGCTGATGAATACCGCCAGGCCTTCCGCGCGGTAGCCTTTTGCTAAATCACGTTCAGACAGGCGCCGGTTTGTCAGGTCACCGAGAGCGAAATAGACGCCGGTTGACTCAACAAGGCTGACAATGGCAACGATGGACATCGTAATAATCGGTGCCGCATGAAATGTCGGCGTCCCGAAGTAAAACGGTTTAATCATTTGAATTGCGTCAGCATTCGCCACATTGTCAAATTGCACTTTTCCCATAAAATATGCGATGGCCGTCCCGATGACAATGCCGATTAAAATCGAAATGGATTTCAAAAATCCTTTTGTAAACCGATAAAGCAGCACGATGATGACGAGCACCGTAAATCCGAGGGCAAGGTTAGCCGGATCACCGAAATCCTTGCTGCCTTCCCCGCCGGCAATATGATTCATCGCGACCGGCATTAAGGTCATCCCGATAATCGTCACGACAGATCCGGTTACAACAGGCGGGAAAAAGGATACGAGCTTGCCGAAGAAAAACGACAGCAGAATGACAAGCAGACCCGATGCCAAAATGCTCCCGTAAATGGCTGAAATCCCGTACTCCTTACCGATGGAAATAATCGGCGCTACCGCGGTGAACGTACAGCCGAGCACAACGGGCAATCCGATGCCGAAACATTTATTCCTCCATACTTGAAGCAGCGTAGCCGCCCCGCACATAAAAATGTCAATTGATACGAGATATGTCAGCTGTTCTGCGTTCAGTCCCAATGCCGCTCCTACAATTAAGGGAACGACGACGGCGCCGGCATACATGGCAAGCACGTGCTGGATACCGAGTGAAAGTGTTTTGGCATAGCCGTTTTTCATGAACGGACCTCCTGTACAAATGTCACTTTTCCGTCTTCAAGCGATTGAATTCTCGCCAGTGATTCGACCCGGCATCCTTTTTTCATCAGCTCATCTCTTCCCGGCTGAAATGACTTTTCAATGACGATTCCGATCCCGCAAACCGCTGCGCCTGCTTGTTTTACAATGGATAAAAGTCCTTCTGCCGCCTGTCCGTTCGCTAAAAAGTCGTCAATGATTAACACGCGGTCATCTTTCGACAGATGATTTCCGGAGATTACAATCTGACTTTCTGTTTTTTTCGTGAAAGAATAGACGGATGCCGTCAGCAGATCATCCGTTAATGTGAGAGACTTCCTTTTTCTCGCAAAGATGACGGGAACGCCGAGTTCAAGGCCGGCCATCACCGCAGGGGCAATGCCCGAAGATTCAATTGTGACGATTTTGGTTATCTCGTCTTTTTCAAAACGGCGCGCAAATTCCCGGCCGATCTGCTGCATGAGAACTGGATCAATTCGATGGTTTAAAAAAGAATCCACTTTCAGCACTTGATCAGAAAGAACAATTCCGTCTTCTGCTATTTTTCGTTTTAATGCTTCCACAATGATTACCCCCGCTTATAAAAAATAAAAAAAGCATTGCCCGCTCTCCAAAAAAAGAGCAAGCAATGCCGAATGATCTACACGCAACGGCCGAATAAAGCCGTTCCATTGCTCACTCATAGTCGGACATTTACGGTGACCGGTAGAAACTTGCGTGCCATATCCACGCGATTATATGAGTGTTCGTATGATATTAATCAAATTATAACAAGATACACTTCTTTTGCATAGTGAAATTTGAATATTTCCGAACTTTTACAAAGAATTGGTTTTCGATTATTCGTGTTTTTAGAATTTTTAGAAAAACACCCGGTGTATACCGGGCGTTTCGTTTATAAATATAAATTTGAATATTTGCCGACGAGATACTCAATGAGATATTGAACGTTCAGCTCTTCTCCCGTTGCATCTTTTATGATGTCAAGCGGCATTTTGCGTCTTCCGTGCTGATGAACCTTTTCTGTCAGCCATTGTTTGATCGGCTCAAAATCGCCCCGTTCTATTAATTGGTCAAATTCAGGCAGATCGTCAAGCATGGTATGCTTCAGCTGTGCCGCATACATATATCCGAGCGCATAGGAAGGGAAATAGCCGAAATCGCCGCCCGCCCAATGTACGTCCTGCAAAATGCCTTTGGCGTCAGATGGCGGCGTAATGCCTAAATAATCATGATATTTTTGATTCCACAATGCAGGCAGTTCTTCCACTGTCACTTCATTGCTGAAAATCGCTTTTTCAATTTCATAACGGATAATAATATGAAGCGGATACGTCAGCTCATCGGCTTCAATTCGGATAAAGGTCGGTTTCGCCTCGTTGACAGCGCGTACAAAATCTTCTCTTTTCACATCTTGAAATTGATCAGGCGAAGCCTCAACCATTTTTTCATAATAGGCGGTCCAGAAATGTTGATTTCTGGCGATAAAGTTTTCATAAAATAACGATTGGGATTCATGAATTCCCATGGATGCACCGTCAGATAAGTTCGTTCCGCTCAACGCTTCGTCAATATTCTGCTCGTAGATCGCATGCCCGCATTCATGAATCGTTCCGAAAATCGCCGTGCGGAAATCGTTTTCGTCATATCTGGTCGTCACCCGCACATCGCCCCGGTTGATTGTCGTCGCAAACGGATGCACCGTCTCGTCCAGGCGGCCGCCGTCAAAATCATACCCGAACTCTTTTAAGAAATACAAGGAGAGGGCTCTTTGTTGTTCTTTCGAAAACGTTTTCGTTATAAAGGAAGTGTCCGGTTTATTGCCGGATTCCGTCACTTTTTTGATAAGCGGAATAATCGCTTCCTTCAATTCAGAAAACAGCTGATCCAGCACCTTTACCGTAACACCCGGTTCGAAAATATCGAGCAATGCGTTGTATGGATGATCTTCATAGCCCCAATACGAAATAAACCGCTTATTAAAATCAATCAGCTTCTCAAGGTACGGAGCAAACATAGAAAAATCAGAGGCAGCCTTTGCATCCTCCCAAGCCGTTTCAGCTTTCGATGTTAAAATGACATATTCTTTATACTCATCTTCAGGAATTTTTTTATTATGATCATAATCTTTTTTCGCAAGTTCCGCCGCTTTCACTGTATCTTCAGAGAGCTCCTCTGCATGCGCGAGAAGGATGTCGATCAGCTCTTTCATCCGGTCGGATGTCTGGATTTGAAAAACGTCAGCCGACAGCTGTCCGATGCTTTCCGCCCGGTCATCAGAGCCTTTTTTTGGGGCTCCCGTTCTTAAGTCCCAATGCATAAGTGCAATGGCTTCGACATAGTGGGATACTCTTTTTAACAGATCAAAAAACTCTTTTTCATATGTATGTAAATCCATATCCGTTCCCCTCCCTTTTCACTATCAATTACAGGCTAATGGAATGCCGTGATAAAGTCAACTTCCCGGATTTAAAAAAGCCGCAGGATAAGAATCCTGCAGCTTTTGTTTTTATACGATTTTCGGTGTAACAGGCAAGATCTTTTTGACTTCGGCCAAGACCCGTTCACTTTCTCCGCCCGCATAAATGGATATGGTTCCGCTGTCCTGATTAGAACGGATGAGGCGGCCGATTCCCTGCCGGACTCTCAAGAGCATGTACGGCAGATCAACTTCCTCAAACGGATCTTTTTTCGCTCCGTTCCGCTTTGCGGTAAACACGGGATCATGAGGCGGATACGGCAACGCCCAAATGGTCACATTCCGGAGCGAGTCACCGGGAATGTCAAGACCTTCCCATAAGTGGACGGAACAAAGCACGGATTCTTCATCCCGCTGGAATTTTTCGACCAGACTGGAGATCTCTTCGTCACCTTCGTAGTATATCGGATACGGCAGCTCCCACGCGGCAGCCTGTTCTTTAAATTCCTTCATGTCTTCAAAGGAAGGGAAAAGAACGAGGGTGCGTCCTTCATTCTTCTTAATGGTTTCAATCGTTTCGGCTGTTTTCTGCTCAGACGTCATGTCACCGTGAAGCGCAACAGACATTTGCTCCTCGTAATCGTACGGAGATTCAACGGTGAATGATAACGGATCACGGATTCCGAGGCTGTCAGCGATATAATCAAATGAACCGCCCTCAGAAAGAGTGGCCGATGAGAAGATATAAGGAATCTTTTTAGAAAAGACCTTTTCTCCCAAAACTTCGGCTACAGTTCTCGGCATAACGACAAACGTTGAGTCTGTATCCCGCGTTTCAAGCCAGCTGATGGCATCCTTTTGATACAGCGACAGCGAATATGCCATTTGTTCGACGTATTCTTCTACAACTGACAGCTCGTACTTATCAATCGTATACATTTCCGATTCAAATACGAGCGCCTCGCCGATTTTATCGAGCAGACGGCACAGTTCGTCAGCCGCACGCTTAACACGCTGATCGTTTTGGATGTCCAATCGGTGAGAGCCTTCGATTTCCTTCGATTCCTCTGACAGCACATAGAAAAACTCATCGTTTGCGGCAAGGGCATCTTCAATCAGTTCGGCGAATTCCTCTCTGATATCATTTTGAAGCAGACGCTCTAAAAACAGCTCAAGCGTCGACTGCTTCACGCGATACGTTAACGCTTTTTGCGCGGCGAATTCCAGCAGATGTCCTTCATCAAACACGACGGCGCTGTGATCCGGCAAAAGCGGCAGCTGTCCTTCCCTTTTGCGTGATTCTTCCGTCCATACATGCTCCATGTAGAAGTCATGGGAGCAAACAATCAGATCCGTTGATTTTCTGTAATGATCTCTTGAAAGTGTTAAACCGCATCTATGTCTCATATCACAAGTTAAACAATCTTGGAAGGAATCATAGCTGACGCCTGCCCACTCTTCATTCGTCAAATCAGCGTACTGTTTGCGGTCGCCGTACGGATAAAAGCGCTGCATCGCTTGTGATTCGTGTACGAATGAAGGCAACGACTCATAAAGATCCAGCCACTTTTCATCATCAGAACGCTGCATCGTTTTCTCAAGCTTTTTCAGACACAGATACTGCTCATGGGATTTGGACAGCCGTGTATCAATCTGCAGATCCAAATGTTCTGTCAGCTTGGAAATGTCGCCTTCTTTTTTGACAAGCTGTTCAATTAACGTTTCATCGGCGCATGCGATAATGGCCGGTTTACCCGTATATCTGGCATAGCTGATGGCAAACAGCAGATACACCAGCGTTTTCCCCGTACCGACTCCTGCCTCAGCGAACATGACTTTTTTCTCTTTAAATGCCCGTTCAAGCTGAAACGCCATAAATACCTGCTCATCCCGAAGGTCAAAGCCTTTCTCGGGAAGGATATCGTAAAACACGTCACCAATCCAATTGTTCAATTCTTCGTAAAAATTCTTTTCTTTTGTTAAAGCAAAAGGCAAACGTGATGTTGTCACCCAACTCCAACCCCTAACTATTCGGCATTCAGACCATCTATAATATCATTTAACCCTTTTCAATACAACAAAAAAACTTGGCCTCGCCAAGTTTTTGCCATTATCATTTCCGGTTAATGATATGTGTACATAGGAACGGATGGTCTGTTGAATGTGTATGTTTTACCGCATTTTCAAGTTCTTCCTGTGCGTGTGTCATGGCGGAAGGACCGAACTCCGCTCCGGCTTCCTCCAGCCGGAAAGCAGTTGCGTCTAACGCCTTTTGTATTTTACTGAAGTGCTCGCTGTTCAGCATAAAATAGATCACCTCTCAAATAGAAATAATCATCATTCTATGCCGATGCTTCACTTTCTATACATGCCATTCTGAATGATCCGCACCTGACCTGCACAAACTACAACAGATATTCGATCGAATATCCATCTTCACAAAATTATTCTATCCGGGAGTGATGGTTACATGAGTTATAAAGATCGATTAGATCAGCATTCTGAATTGTTTCATCACAATTGGACGCGGCCGAAACGCTCTAAATCGCAAGTGAACGGCCACACCGAAATGTCCCAGACCAACATTATTTTACGGAGCAACGCAAAAGCGCACCGCTGGTAATGGCAGAATAAAACGTAAAGATGCCGGAGAAGACGCTGTTTCAGGCGTCTTCTCTTTGTTGCGGCTTTTTCCGCTGCGGCCGCACTTTAGCCCAGTACTGATAATAATCAGTTTTGATAAAACCGTTAAAGAGCTTCCGTTTTTTGGTTGCTTTTCTTCCGTAGGCCTCTTCAAATTGTTCATTTGACGTTAACATGTAGACAGACCATGTATCAAGAGATTCAAATGCCCGGCCCATTTCTTTATACATCTTCTCGACTTCCCTTTTTTCGCCGAGCCGTTCGCCGTACGGAGGGTTTCCGACGATTACGCCGTATTCGAGTTTCGTCGTAAAATCCTGCACCCGCATTTGTTTGCATTCGATCAGGTCACCAAGTCCCGCTTCTTCTGCGTTTTCTTTGGCGATGTTTACCATCCGGTGATCCACGTCACTGGCAAAGATCTGCAGCGGCTGATCATAGTTCGCCTTTTCTTCCACTTCAAGACGCGCCTTGTCCCACAGTTCTTTTCCGATCCATTCCCAGTCTTCTGAAACAAAATCACGGTTAAAACCGGGAGCAATGTTTTGCCCGATTAAAGCGGCTTCAATGGCGATCGTGCCGGAACCGCAGAACGGATCGACGAACGGACGGTCAGGCGTCCAGTTGGTTAACTGAATTAACGCGGCAGCGAGCGTCTCTTTAATCGGAGCTCCTCCCTGATCAACCCTGTATCCCCGTTTGTGAAGGCCTGTTCCTGATGAATCCAGTGTAAGCACGGCTTTATCTTTTAAAAGGGAAATCTCCACCTTATACTCGGGGCCCGTTTCTTCAATCCATTCATTTTGTTTTCCTGATTGAAGTTTCAGCTTTTCCGCTATCGCCTTTTTGACGATCCGCTGGCAGTCAGGCACACTGGCAAGCACTGATTTCACGGATTTTCCGATAACGGGGAACTTTGCGTTTTCCGGAATGTACGCGCGCCAGTCAATCGCTTTTGTTTTTTCAAACAGCTCATCAAACGTTTTCGCCTGAAACTCGGCGACCTGTACTTTGATGCGGTCAGCCGTCCGCAGCCATAAGTTAGCGCGGCAGATCGCAAGCGCATCTCCTTCAAAAATGACTTTTCCGTTGTCTACTTTGCATTCATAACCTAAATCACGCACTTCTTTGGCGACGATCGCTTCAATTCCCATCGGCGCCGTCGCTATTAGTGTGTACTTCTTCATCGTATCACCCTGTCTCTTTTAAGCTTTCGTTTCATTCAAGATAAAAGCTCCCCTTTAAAGGAGAGCTCTAATTTGTCATATCAATAATGTTTAACGTTCTGTAAGCCATGTTTTGTTCCGTCGTACTGCAATCGGCTCATCACCTCGTACTCAGGCGGCAATCATCTATCTACAGAAAGCATTCTGTCCTTCTATCTGTTCAATTCCTTCAAGAAGGTTCCCCTACCAAAATTTGGGTTTCTCGCTCGAGGGGTTTACCGCGTTCCACTCTCACCATTTCTGATGAGACTTCGTCACTGTGGCACTTTCAAGGATACTCAGCCATATCCGGAGACGTAGGCTTTTTTCCTGCCGTCAGCCTATCAAGGCTGCCCTAGCTTATTTCTTCGCTAGGCACGAACACTACGGGCATCTCAGCACCGTGCGAGCATGGACTTTCCTCTACAGATTCAAAGATCTGCAGCGATTACCCGAACGTTAAGAACACTTGTTCATTATAAAGCAACTTGTCTCATTTGACAAGTGCATCTGCCCTATTCGTCATAAAGTTTGCTGCCGAATACATGTTTCTCAAGGTTGGACAGCCTTTTCAGAATGTCAAAGTTGGTCGTATTGGACTGCACCGGCTGTTTTTTGCTTGCTTCTTCAAGCTGTTTTTTCAGCTGCAGATTTTCTTGCTGCAGTTCTTCAATTTCTTGATGAAAGGTTTCATAATCCTTAATAATCATATCTAAAAATTTGTCAACGTCTTCTTGTCTGTAACCTCTAACGCCTGTTTTAAATTCTTTTTCCAAAATGTCTTTCGCAGAAAGCTTTACTTTATCAGCAAGCATCTTTTTCACCTCATATCGTGAATCATCATGTTATATTTTATTCAGAAACACGTCCCGTTGTCAAATATTCTCTGACGTGTTATGTAAAGAAATCTTCTTCTTCAACGGCGGCACGGAGATCATCCATCGTGATCGAATAAATCGGATATCCGTCTGTTTCACGGCGTTTTTCTGCCTGCTGCAGCATATATTTCGGCGATCCTTCCATTTCAGGATCATATAAAAGCAAAAGCGCATCTGACTTTTCAATAAAGAACGCGTTTTTCTGCCGGAATTGGAGCGGACTTTCGTACGGCCGATGCGTCAGGCTCTCCTCATAATCTGCCTGAGCAAGCACCGCTTCATACATTTCTTTATTCGGTTCCTTCCACTTTTCTTCCTGGCCGTAGAAAGGCGTGATAACGGCAACCTTTAATTCCGGATACTCTTCTCTGAGATCGTACGCCGTTTCAGCCGCCCAAAGCTCAGTCCCCAGCTGTCCGGATATGAGAATCCATTCCAAGCCTTCGTCAATAAAGCTTCTGAGTCTGGTTTCTATCGCCTTTTTTATATAAACAAGCGCCCGGTCATCCTGTTTAAAAATTCCGAGTTCAAACGGCTTGTATCCTGTTACGGCTAATACTTTCAATTGATCACCTGCTTAAAAAATGGGGCTCCCCATCGGGCCCCATTTTGATTTGCTGATATCCTAACCGATCTTGCTTAAGCGTTCAATACTAATGATCGCAGCAGGGGCTTCCGCACTGAAAATGCTGGTGAGTTGTCGGGTCAACATTTGAAAAAGTGTGCGGATAGTAATGAACGTGCTCAAAGTTGTGGTGATTTACGTTAGTTGTATGTTGCGGATGAATATGCGGCACAACTGTGTTAGAAAAACAATGGTGTTCACAGCAATGAGTCGGATGGACAATCGGCGGCATCACGTTTGGTCTGCAACAATGATGATGAAACATGCTAAATCCCCTCTCCATTAACTTATATTACACTGTTAGGTTATGAAGAAAAGAGGGTGCATGTTCTAATTCAATCACCCAATTTAAAAGTGTGTCAGCAAGCTGTCTTTAAAATTCGAAAATACAAACGCAATCAAAAAAACCACGACAAAGAACAAGTAAAAAACACCTTTATACATACCAACTCTCCCCTATAAATAACTAACGCTATTTTACAAGATGCGGCACCATTCTACAACAAAATCGATGCGGATTCAGAAAAAAATATTTTTGGCGAAACAGCTCGGCTTTTGCGCTTTCCCGGGCAATATTTCAAGAAGGATATTTCCTCTTAAGCCGGGCAATTCTCACATGGAGCTTCTCGGCTTCTTTTTCCGATATTTCCCCGTCTTCTGCCGCCTGCTGTGCGGCCTGCAGAGCTTTTTTATAATCTTTTGCGTGATGCTCAAAATAGATCGCCAGCTCTACCGCTGATTGGTGTCTGCATATGTGAAGATCAGAGCCCGTCAGTTTCTCCCAAAGGGGCACGGCGTCTTGCCTGCGGTTTTGTTTTTTATAAAGCATTGCTAAGTCAAAAAGGGCCCGATCCGAATCTTCAAAGTCTTTGCCTTGCAGCGCTTCCAGCTGTGAAACAGCCCGATCGGTTTCTTTATGAGCGATAAACCATTTCGCCATGGCGTATGCTTCCTGACGTTCTGACGTCTGATCAGAAGATGCAAAAATCTTTTTTGACATATGGATGTAAAGAGCGATGAGGGAAAGCACATCTTGTTCATTATGCGAGAGCACTCCCTTTAAAAGAGCCGGATCCTCCGCCTTTAAAAATTGAAAATACAGCATCGGCGCCAAATAACCAGGTGTGTCTTCGTCCCTTTTAAAAGCAAGCTCTTCATTTTCAACCGCCGAAAGCGATACACGCTCTAATTTATGTTTCCAAAGCCGTCTCGCCCCGTGCAGAAGATCAAAGTGACCGAAGTCAGGAAGCTTCGGAAGCCTGTCCCGGAGCAATGTATGCCTAGTTTTTACCTGCGGCCAGTCAAAGGCTTTTCCGTTATACGTAACAAGGGACGTAATGTCAACCTCACTTAAAAAGCTTTTGTAAAGAGCCGTCTCGTTTCCCGGTTTAGGAAGCAGATGCTGTTTAACCGCGACACGGTCTTCATACACTCTTGCATGACCGAGCAAAAAAATCATATTGCCGGCCCCGCCGCCGAGGCCGGTCGTTTCAGTATCAAAGAAGAACAGCTGGCTTTTTTCGTATCCTTCTGCTGATAAAGTATGTGTCAAACCGCCTTTATTCCATAATGCCATGACGTCATCAAGTTCACTGAAGCTGTACCGTCCGTGGCGGTGCGAAAGCGGATAGACGGTTTCGCGGATAAGACAGTATTCATCCTCAAAAAAGAAAGGCTTCACTCCGAATGCCTCCCATTCTTCTCTAAATGGGACTTGAATATCCGGGACCGAAAGTTGTGAAGCTGCCGGCTTTTTTTCAGCTTCCGGCACATTCAGGTGGTTTTTCATCCGCTTTAATTTATTTTTCAAGGACATCTTTCGTCCCCCTTTTCTTTTACACGTAATTCAAGAGCCGGAGTATCGCTTTCTTTGCATCTATTCCTTCTATTTCGGAGCCGATGCAGGAAGGACATCCGTCTTGACATGGACATTGTCTGATCAGGCGCTCAGCCCCTTCATTGATTTCATCAAATCGCTTATATACTTCATCAGCAAGTCCGATTCCGCCCGGATAATGATCATACAGAAAGATTGTCGGAAGTCCGGTATGTGCGGCTTTGATTTGCGGCACGACATGCACGTCATTTCGGTCGCACATGACGTATACAGGCACGATATGCTGCAGGACGTGGGCAATGCCTAAAAGCAGCTGTTCAAGCGTTTTTTCGCCGATCTCCGAATCCGTCTCTTTCAATTCAAGCCAGGCAGCACTGGTATGCAGTTCTTCTTCTGGAAGATGAATCGGCCCTGATCCTATATTTTCAAATGTCGTCATTTTAATTTTTTTAAATATTGTCGGAAGTGCGTTCACGGTTACATCGCCGAAATGTAAGGCCGTTTTCTTTCTGCTGTCCGTTCTGTCAATGTCCAGCACTTTCAGCTGCACCGCTAAATTGGCATCTGTATAATATTCGACATCGACCTTTCGCACGTACGCTTTTTTATGATCCCAATCAAGCTTTTCAACCTGGTACTGCACCCCTTCATGAAGATAAATCGCTTCATCATGAAGAAGCGTCATCGCGCTGAAGCGGTCCATTTCTCCGATGATTTTTACATCAGCCGTCTCTGAGCGGTCAACGATGACCACGTTTTCCTGTGACGCCGAACGGAGACTGATGTTGGAGGCGGGAAAAGATTCGCTCGCCCAGTGATAGCGTTCGCGGTTTTCGTGAAGCACCCCTTCTTCTTCTAAATACTCGAGAATGTCTCTTGCATCATTTTCTCCGAATGTTTCATCGGCTCTGAAAGGCAGCTCATACGCGGCGCATTTCAGGTGATCAACCAATATAATGAGATTATCAGGATTAATCCTTGCAGATTCAGGCGAGCGTTTAAAGAAATAATCAGGATGGCGCACAATATATTGGTCAATCGGATCAGAGTTCGCCACCATCACGATAAGCGCCTCTCCCTGCCGCCGCCCGGCCCGGCCCGCCTGCTGCCATGCGCTCGCGACACTGCCCGGGTACCCCGTCATCACGCAGACCTGAAGCTGGCCGATATCAACGCCGAGCTCCAGTGCGTTTGTGCTGACAACGCCGAGAATGCTGCCGTCTCTTAACCCCCGCTCTATTTCTCTTCTTTCTTTCGGAAGATATCCGCCGCGATAGCCTCTGACAGACTTCGCGCCGATTTCTTTTTTTACGATCTCCTGAATGTGGCTTAAAATAATTTCAACCCGGACACGGCTTCTGGCAAAAACAATCGTCTGGATCTTATTTTTTAAAAAAGTTTTGGCGAGTTCGTTCACTTCCACGGTGGCGCTTTTTCGAATATGCAGCGGTTTATTTACAATCGGAGGATTGTAAAAAGCAAAGTGCTTTCTTCCGGCCGGGGCGCCGTTATCGTCAATCAGGCGCACTGATTTTCCCGTCAGCTGCTCCGCCAATTCCCTCGGATTGGCGATTGTGGCGGATGTACAGATAAATGACGGCGTGCTTCCGTAAAAAGCGCAGATTCTCATTAAACGGCGGATGACGTTCGCCACATGGCTGCCGAATACGCCGCGGTACGTATGTAATTCATCAATGACGATATATTTCAGGTTTTCAAACAGACTCACCCATTTTGTATGGTGGGGAAGAATGGCTGAATGAAGCATATCAGGGTTTGTGATCACAATATGCCCGGCCTTTCTGACTTTCTGCCTGATGGCCGGGGACGTATCTCCGTCATAGGTGAAGCTTTTAATGTCCATGCCCGTCTCGTCTATGATTTCGTTCAGCTCGCTTTTTTGATCCTGCGCGAGCGCCTTTGTCGGAAATAAATAAAGCGCGCGGCTTGAGGCATCTTCCGCGATAGACTGAAGAACCGGAAGATTATAGCACAGTGTTTTTCCGGAGGCCGTCGGTGTGACAGCCACAATGCTTTCTCCGTTTTGAACCGTCTGAAAAGCGGAGTATTGATGTGTAAAGAGCCGCTCGATCCCCCTCTTTTCGAGAGCCGCCCGAATTTTCCGATCTACTTGCTCCGGCATCGGCATGGTTTTCGCCTCCCGCGGTTCCTCTTCATGCCAATGCACAATATTTTCATGATTTTTTAATTCCTGAATCAGTTCGCTCAGTGATTTTTTCTTCATCGTTCACACCTCTTTATGAGGTACAGTTTACCGAATATTTGTTTGCCTGGCTAGATGAAAATCCTGCACAAGAAAAAAAGCAGGGAATCAGCCCCTGCCTACTTCATTTTTATCGTAAAAAGCTCTGTTTGTCCTTTTTTCGCTTCATTTGCGCCTGCAAATTGCAAAGGTTCTGCGGCATCGCCATTCATAATCACCATAGGGATGACGGTGCTGCTTGCTTTTTCTTTTATTAAATCCAGCCGGCACGTTAAAAGCAGATCGCCTGTTTTCACTTTGTCTCCTTCTTTTACATGCGCTTCAAAGCCTTCGCCGTTCATATTGACGGTATCCAAACCGACATGTATCAAAAGTTCCGCTCCGGAAAGGGTGCGGATGCCGACAGCATGTTTTGTATGGAACAGCTGAATCACTTCTCCCTCAACCGGTGAAACAATGTCTCCGTTTGCAGGCTCGACGGCAATCCCGTCCCCCATCATTTTTTGTGAAAATACGGGATCCGGCACTGAAGCCAAATCCATCACCGCTCCGTCAGCCGGAGAAAAAATCACTTCCTCGGCCGGCTTTTTCCGGCTGTCTCCCAATCCGAATAATTTTTTCAGCAATGTGTTGTGCTCCCCTTCCTAAATGTGAATCCGTTACCAGTTTATTCTCCACTATTTAACCATACTTTCTTTTTTCCTTCAATTCTTAACCATACGGCATAACATCGCATAGTCTGTTTGTAAAAAGGCGGTGGTCATATGGATCAATCACAAAACGATAAACTTGATCCGCAAAGAAATGAGGACATCATCAGCCATGCGATGGACCAATTTTTTCACTCAGGTCCCTTCGCAGAATTGATGCAGGGTTTTCAGCACCTTGTCAATTCGGCTTTTACTGAAGCGCAAGTGACGATTGACGTCAGAGAAGAGCCGACGGGCCTCGCGGTTGATATCAGCGTTCCCGAGACATTCCGTGACGGTGATATGCTGGTGGAAACGAAGGGGTGCTACCTTCACGTTACAATCCGCTACGATCATAAACAGGCTCATTCATCCCATGTGTCTTCAAGCATGACAAGAACCGTTGTCCTCCCGTATAAGGTGAGTGAAGAAGATATGGAAACATCCTGGAATGAACAGACGCTTACCCTCTTTTTCCCTAAAAAATAAGCATGAATGATGGATATCATTCATGCTTTTTATTTGAAGATACTGGTGAAGCCTTTCACCAGCGATCCGACCTGATTTACGGCGCTTACCATCTGCCCCGTTGTATCTATCATTTTATTAAAGTCAAACTGTCCGTTCGTTTTTTTAAACTGGGAGAGTATGCCTGAGAATTGGGAAGACTGCTGCTGATTCGGTCTGGGAACGGGGTAAGGATTCACAAACCCCGGCTGCCCCCCGGGCATGCCTGCCTGAGGGGGAGCGGGAGCAAACGGCTGCTGCACATGACCGTATTCCTGATTCGGATAAAATTGCTGCGGGTACTGCCCTTGCTGATGATATGGCGGCGGCGGCTGCTGCAATGGCTGTATCTGCTGCGGATACGGCGGCTGTAATGGCTGTATCTGCTGCGGATACGGCGGCTGTAATGGCTGTATCTGCTGCGGACTCGGCTGCTGTAATGGCTGTATCTGCTGCGGGTAGAAATATCCCGCCGGCTGCTGGTACATATTTTGATATGGCTGCGCTCTCCATTGCATATGACATTCCCCCTTGTCTCTCACTAAGTTTCTGCTATATATGTATGAATTCCGCCGTGGTTATGTGCTTTCGGTGATTCTGATTTTTGTCAAATGCTGTCGAAAGTCTTAATTTTTTAAAAACAGAAAAAAGTCGAATCGTTATGTTACCATAATCTCAACATACATGAGAGGGGATGCACCATTATGAACGTATCATACTTAAGAAAGCGTTTTGCTGAAGTGAAAAAATATGAAACAGATTGTGCAGATAAACTGATGGACTTTGCAAAATTCCTCTATATTCAAGGCCATCTCACCGCAACCGAATTTCGAAACAGTATGAAGGTTCTCGAAGCAAGTGGAGCAGAAAACCCGGCGTATGAATAACATACCCGACCCCTTTATATAAAAGAAGGCAGCCGTTTTCAGCTGCCTTCTTTTTCAATTTCATCCCTTAATATACGAAGCGTATATAAAACAGATTCAGTTAAATCCCTGTATCTTTTTTTATGAATATGATGAACATATGATTGGAGCATCAGCTCTCCGAAATTTTCTGTAACGGCCTGAATTTGTGCGTGATGAACGTATTTCGGACGGTTTTCCTGAATAAACGCAAGCGCTGCTTCTGTCCAAAGCGCGCAAAGCCGGTCTCTTTTTTCAACATCGGGTTTAATAATCTCAAAAAAATCATATGAACGGCCTGACTCTTTTCCATCCTGATACCTTTTTTCGGCTTCCAGAACCGCCTCTATCATTTGTTCTGTCAGCTCCAATAACGACTGTGTCTGCAAACGGACTCACCTCAGTACATATGGTACCAAAGTTTTTGCATAAAATCAGCTGATCCGGCAGGCTCTCGGCAAATCCTTTTTACGCCGGTCAGCCAAAAACAGGTCATCAATACAAACATGAAGCTCCCGCGCCTCTTCCTCAAGGCGGGAAAGTTTCTCCTGTCTGATTTCTTCAGCTTCCGCCTGACAGGATCTGACTGCTTGGGTAAGCGTCTTTTCAGCAGCAGAAATCCGGAATTCGATATCAGAAAGCAGACGGAGAATATCAGCCTTGCTCGTGTAAACAGACATTCATGTTCCTCCCTTTTATCACTTGCGTTTCTTTAGAATATAATTCTCGTTTTCATACCGCTCTCCTTTGCACATGACAAAACTAGAAGCAGTTCGGCAAACAAACAGAGATTATCCTAAAAGGCGTGCCTTTCGACAAAAAAGTGCCGCAAACTTTGTATGAACCGGCACGTTAATGCAAACGATACAGTTGAGGAGGTGCCGTATGAAAACGAGACCGAAAAATGCAGGTAAACAGCAAAAAACCGAAGCAAAAACGACTGATACGCTTGATAAAAAATTAGGCGGCCCAAACCGCCCTTCCACGTAACACATCAGCAGCCCGAAACCCCAGCGAACGGTTTCGGGCTTTTTCATTTCTTCAGCCACTCTTTAACCGCGAAGAGCGCATGGAGCTCCCGTCTTTTCTGGAAGTACCAGTCCGTCAGTTCAAGCTGTTTCGGCATTTTCTCCTGTAAGAAAGCCCCTTTTCTTAACCTTTTTTGAAACCAATCCGCCCTTTCGCCGTCTAATGGGTGGGCAACAATGGGATAGGTTGTCCTCAGCATCGGTGATGTTCTTTTTTTGATGCCGATCATTTTCTCCATATCAAAGCGTGAACCGGTATGAGGAACGGTATCAAGAAAACGGTAAAAAGAAGCGTGAAGATCAGGGCTGAACAGAAGGCGGGCCAGCTGTTTTCCGAGCGTAATTCTTTCTTCGGTTTTTGAAAACCGTTTGACGGAAATTCCGTATAAATGTCCGTCAAATGAAGGGAATATCACCGTATTAAAGTGAAAACAATCACTTAAATAAAAAGGAATCGTGCCAAAAACATTCTTTTTAAACGAAGGATTTTGTATAATAGGTGCTTGGATAGTGTTTTGTTCATTTATAATAAGAGCATACATGAGCCGTTCCGTATCTCCGTCACGCCAAAAGCGGAACCATTCTTCCTGCATAAAAGCCGAGACGCGGAAATAAGGAAGATGACGGAAAAGAGGTTCGCCGATTTGTTTTGACCACTGGTAGACCAGAAGCTGAGGATAGGCATCAGAAAAAATCAGCCAATTCGCCCTTTCATACGAAAGGAAAAACCAGTTTTTCTGACTGCTGTCAAGGCCCTCCTGATAAAGGACGCCTCTTAAATCAGTCATCGACCAGCCCGCATTGCGGGACACAAACGATGCCAAAAGCGGCCACTTGATCTCAGGATGGCGGTCATAATATGCTTTATAGGCATTCGTCCGGGAAATATTATCGGCATTTTTTATTTTCGTCTCTTTTTCGATCAGGCGAAGAATGGCGGTTACGGTCTGTCGTTTATGCACGTTCATTCACTTCCGTCACTATTAGTTTGATAAGGAGGATGGAAAAAGTGATTCGGTACCCGAATGGAAAAACTTTTCAGCCGAACAAAACGGTTTCATCCCAAAACAGCCAGAAACGGTCCCATTCATACAGTAATCGCGGCATGACCCTCGAAGACGACCTGAATGAAACGAATAAGTATTATCTGGTTAACCAAATTGCTGTCATTCACAAAAAGCCGACACCCGTCCAGATTGTAAACGTCCACTATCCGAAAAGAAGCGCCGCAGTCATTAAGGAAGCTTATTTTAAACAGTCTTCCACAACTGACTACAACGGCATTTATAAAGGGCGCTACATTGATTTTGAGGCAAAAGAAACAAAAAACAAAACGGCATTTCCCCTGCAGAATTTTCATGATCATCAGATTGAGCATATGAAGCAGGTGGTCAGACAAGACGGCATTTGTTTTGTTATTATATCCGCTTTCGGAAAGGTTTATTTCCTCGAAGCCGACAAGCTGTTTGTCTTTTGGGAGAGAAAGGAGAACAATGGCAGAAAATCGATTCGCAAAGACGAATTAGAAGATGCTTCCTTTCCGATTTCCCTTGGATACTCACCGAGAATTGATTATATTAGTATTATTGAACAGCTTTATTTTTCGCAGGAACAGTAGACTGAGCGAAAGGTTGATAAACGAAAGGTTGAGATGTTATGTCAGATCAATTTACGAGCCGTGAAGAACGCCGTAAGGCAAGGCAGACGAAAAGCACTAAGCCCTCTTCACCGAAAAAAGGCAAGAAACAGCGTAAAGGCGGTTTATTCAAAAAGATTGTACTGTCCTTGGTTATTCTGTTTGTCCTTGGCATAGTCGGCGGAGCGGCGGCATTTGCCGTTTTGGTTTCCGGCGCGCCGTCTTTGGACGAAGCCAAGCTGAAAACGCCTTACTCTTCAACGATTTACGATAAAAACGGCAAAGAAATCGCGGAAGTGGGCGGTGAAAAACGAACCTACGTCCCGATTAAGGATATACCCGATGTTGTGAAAGAAGCATTTATCGCAACTGAAGACGCCCGTTTTTATAAGCACCACGGTATAGACCCGATCCGGATCGGAGGCGCCTTGGTCGCCAACTTTACGGATGGATTCGGTTCAGAGGGAGGAAGCACAATCACCCAGCAGGTTGTGAAAAACTCGCTTTTGACCCATCAGAAAACGATTAAACGGAAAGCACAGGAAGTGTGGCTTTCACTGCAGCTGGAGCGCCATTATTCTAAAGATGAAATCTTAGAAATGTATTTAAACAGAATTTATTTCTCACCGCGTGCCTACGGCGTCGGTAAAGCCGCTGAAGAATTCTTCGGCGTAAAAGATTTGAGCAAGCTTACGGTTGAACAGGCGGCGACGCTTGCCGGAATGCCGCAAAGCCCGACCGGATATAACCCGGTTAAAAATCCGAAGGCTTCCGAAAAACGCCGAAACATCGTTCTCAGCTTAATGGAAAAACAAGGATTCATTTCAAATTCTGACTACCAAAAAGCAAAGAAAGTGTCCATGAAAGATGAAGGCGTCGTCAGCCAAAAGGAATACGATAAAAAGGACACAAATAAATACAGCGCTTTTGTCGAAGAAGTTATGAAAGAAATTGAGACAAAAGAAAAGAAAGACGTCGATATTTCAACTGACGGATTGAAAATTTACACGACTCTTGATACGAAAGCACAAGATTATCTTGATCAATTGATGAACGGAGATACAGCCGGCTTTTCGGAAGGCATGCAGGGCGGCGTCACCCTCCTTGATACGACAAACGGAGAAATCCGCGCTATCGGAGCAGGACGGAACAGAACTACCGGGGGATTCAATTATGCAACACAAGGTAAAACCCAGCCCGGTTCAACGATAAAACCTATTCTTGATTACGGCCCGGTCATTGAAAATAAAAAATGGTCGACGTATGAGCAGATTGATGATTCGGCTTATACGTACTCTAACGGCACACCAATCCATGATTATGACAATAGATACAGAGGCCAGATATCAATGCGAGAGGCCCTCTCAGACTCACGTAATATCCCTGCTTTAAAAGCATTCCAAGCAGTTGGAAAGGATAATGCCGTGGACTTTGCAAACGACCTGGGATTAGGTTTAAACAAAGATCAAGTATATGAGCCCTATTCTATCGGCGGTTTTGGGGATGAAAATCGCGGTGTATCTACTATGACCATGGCAGGCGCCTACAGCGCTTTCGGAAATAACGGAACGTACAATGAACCGCATGCGGTCACATCAATTGAATTTAATGACGGCACTAAGCTTGATTTAACACCGAAACCGAAAAGTGCTATGAGCGATTACACGGCATTCATGATTACCGATATGCTCAAAACAGTCGTGCAGTCAGGAACAGGCAGACTGGCTCAAGTACCGAACGTGGAAGTCGCCGGTAAAACGGGTACGACTAACTTTACTAAAGAGGACATTCAAAAATATAATATTGCTCCAGGCGGAGTTCCAGACTCCTGGTTTGTCGGATACACCCCTCAATATACTGCGGCGGTTTGGACCGGAGTTGAGTCTGGCAACAAAGCAGGCAAGAAATCACTGTCTTCTGCAGACCAGCAAGTCGCAAAACGGATTTTCCAAAAGCTGATCTCTTACGTTGATGACGGTAAAGGAAGCTTCAAGCAGCCTGACAGCGTCGTCAAAGAAACAGTTGAGAAAGGCTCGAATCCTGCCGCTTTAGCCGGACCGAATACGCCGGATGATAAAAAAGTGACGGAGTACTTCGTGAAAGGAACGCAGCCAACTGCCGTTTCTAAAACGTACAAGAAAGAAAAAGCCGATAAACCTACAGGATTGCAAGTGAAATACGACAAAGATAAAAAATCATTAACTTTAAGCTGGAATTATGACGGTGATGCAACATTCAATGTCAAACAATCCGTTGACGGCGGAAGCTACAGTGACATTCAAAACAGTTCGGCAAAAGAAGCCGTCGTCTCAGATGTCACACCAGGCTCCACATACAGCTTCCAGGTGACAGCGGAAAACGATGACGGAAAAAGCGATACGGCATCAGCTTCTTTCAAAGTCCCGAAAGATGAAGAAGACGATGCGGATAAAGATAAAGCGACTGACGATGAACAGAAGTCTGATGAAGATAAAGACAAAGACAAAACGCAAACCGATGATTCAAACACAGATGACAATCAGACAGATACGTCTGACGGATCGGATCAAACACCAACTGATGACCCGGATAAAAATCAGGATCAATCCGATAAGGATCAAACAGATAACAACAATCAGAATCAGCCCGGTAACGGGACCGATAACAACGGACAGCAAGATAACTCTGATAATGGTTCCGACTCCGGTTCAGACGGCCCGAATAAACCTGACAACGGTCAAACGGACAAAAACCAAGACTCATCTTCAAATATCAACGGGCAGTCCAATTCGTCAACCATCCAGTCAAATCCCGCTCATTAGCGGACGAAATCCTTCACCTCAACCAGGTGAAGGATTTTTTTCATACAAAAAAACCTCCTTTTCTCATAAGGAGGTTTTTAACCTTTGTTCATGGCTTCATATTTATGATATTGTTTCTTCATCTCCGTCATCAATTCATCCAGCTGAATAAACGAGTGATATTGAGTCGGTTTTGTTAAAATAAACGCCATTCGCTCCGCCCAATTGATCGGTTCGGCGGGAAAATGCTTTGTTTCAAGCACAGACCAATCGAGTGATGTGACCCGCTCCCCTGCCGTCCAGTGAAAAGCGGCAATCAGACAGGCAATTCCCTTCAGCATGTCATTTTGATCACATCTCGATTTTCTTGTTTGAAAAACGGGAAGCAACGTTTCTTTCGTTTCATTCCAAATCTGAAACAGAAACGGGACATATTCGCCCCTTTCCCTCCATGGCTGCACTGTTGGCTGACCGCTGAAATCCATATACAGCGGATGGCGGCGCAACGCCGTTTTGACCTCGAGGCTTTCCAAGTCCGTAAGGCTGCGCAGGTATGTTTCATAGCCTGCCAGAATGTCAATCGCCGTCACCGTTTCACCAGCCCTTTTTTGTCACGCTTCTGCCCTTCTCTGCACAGCGGAAGCAAAGGACATTCCGCACAGCGGGGAGATTGCGCTTTACAATGATACCTGCCGAAAAATATTAATCTGTGATGCGTAACAGACCAATCCTCTTTCGGCACTTTTTTCATTAATGTTTTCTCTACTTCCAAAACAGAGTCCTTCCAGCGGCAGATACCGAGCCGTTTAGAGACCCGCTCCACATGAGTGTCTACTGCAATCGCAGGTACGCCGAAAGCAACAGACACGACCACATTTGCCGTTTTCCGTCCGACACCCGGCAGATTCACAAGCTCATCCCGGTCTTTCGGCACTTCTCCGCCGTACTCTTCGATGATCATTTTGCTCAGCTTTTGAATATTTTTGGCTTTATTACGGTACAGGCCGATTGATTTAATATCCTGCTGGAGTTCTTCCAGCGATACGGCAAGATAATCTTCGGGCCGTTTATATTTTTGAAATAGCGTTTTTGTCACTCTGTTGACGAGAGCATCCGTACATTGCGCGGATAATGCGACTGCCACAACCAATTCGAAAGGATTTGAATGGACAAGTTCACATTCTGCGTGCGGAAACATATCGCCGATTTTTTCAAGACAATATTCAATCTGCTTTAAATTTAACACGTTTCTCCCCTTCTCATGTTATTGTTCCAGCCAATTGTAAAAAGGCACCTGCCTCGTATACTCTTTTTGCGGATCGTTTTGTTTCGTTTGAACACGCCGGAATTTTTGGCTGTGCGCCTTCGCCTGCTCAACCGTTTTGAAGCCGTTCTTTTTCCATTCAAATAAAATCCGGTCAATATAGCGAAAACTGAGTTTCCCCGATAAAACGGCTTCTTTTAAGGCGTGTTTAATCAGAATCGCATCATGCTGATCCTGGTCCTGCCATATGGCCAGCGTCTCGCATTCAAGCGGCGACAGCGGTCTTCCGAACTCTTCTTCAAAGATGGTATACAGGCTTTTTTGTTCTTTTTCTGACGTTCTTTCCTGCGTTTCATTTTGAGAATGCTGCATGTAATCATACAGCTTCGCCCATAACGGCTGCAGAGAATATTTTTCAAACTTTATGCCGTTATGGTCTTCACATTCTTCAATAAACAGAAAACCTTTTTGAATAAACATTCTCAGGCAGCTTGTACATTCTTCAGCAGAGATGGACATGCCTGACTGAAGTTCAAACGGCGTCGGAAAATAAGAGCCCTTTTCCAAATGCATTTTAATCTTCAAAAGCAGGATCAATTCGGTTTCATTCAGCCCGAGCTGCCGGTAATGTGTCAGCAGCAGGTTGGGAATGCTTGAAATGCCGAGTTCCTGCATATCTATAAATTGCTGTTTTTTCATCCTTACACCTCTTACTGTAAAAGGTTATCTCCGGGAGCTTTCCCCTTTACTTAGAAAAAGTCTCCCTTGCAGGAGACTTCGTTTTTCATAACTATTACGGATACAGACGGTTCAGAAGTCTCGGGAACGGAATCGTTTCACGCACGTGAGGCGCTCCGCTGATCCAAGCCACTGTCCGCTCAAGTCCGAGGCCGAAGCCGGAGTGCGGAACAGAACCGTATTGTCTGAGTTCAGCATACCATTTGTAAGCATCTGAATCCAGACCGTGTTCTTTTAATCTTTCTTCCAATAAATCCATATCATGAACGCGTTCTGAACCGCCGATGATTTCCCCGTAGCCTTCCGGAGCGATTAAGTCGGCACATAACACGACATCGTCACGATCTTTGGCAGGCTGCATATAAAACGGTTTTAATGACGTCGGGTAATGAGTGATAAACACCGGTTTGTCATAGCTTTCTGCGATCGCTGTTTCATGCGGCGCACCGAAGTCATCTCCCCACTCAATATCGTCAAAGCCTTTTTCCTTCAGGAATTCGATCGCTTTATCGTACGTAATGCGCGGGAATGGCGCTTTGATTTGTTCAAGCTTCGATGTGTCTCTACCTAATGTGTTCAGCTCGATCTTACAATGTTCCAGCACACTTTGTACGATGTATGCAACATAATTCTCCTGAACTTCAAGGTTTTCTTCAAATTCAACAAATGCCATTTCAGGCTCAATCATCCAGAATTCGATGAGATGGCGTTTCGTTTTCGATTTTTCCGCTCTGAACGTCGGTCCGAAAGAGAATACTTTTCCGAGCGCCATTGCAGCTGCTTCCATATACAGCTGGCCGCTTTGAGACAAGAAGGCGTCTTCATCAAAATATTTTGTCGCGAACAGCTCAGTCGTGCCTTCGGGAGCGCTTCCCGTCAAAATCGGCGGATCAACTTTCACGAAGCCTTCTTTGTTGAAAAATTCATAAGTCGCACGAATGATTTCGTTGCGGATTTTCATAATTGCGTGCTGGCGTTTCGAACGGAGCCATAAATGTCTGTGATCCATTAAGAATTCCGTACCGTGCTCTTTAGGCGTAATCGGATAATCAGTCGCTTCGTGAATGACTTCAATGGATGTAACAGCAAGCTCATAGCCAAGCGGTGAACGCTCGTCCTCTTTCACAATTCCTTTTACATAAAGTGACGTTTCCTGCGTCACTGATTTCGCGATTTGGAAGATGTCTTCTTCTACTTCAGCTTTGACGACAACTCCCTGAATGAAGCCGGTACCGTCTCTCAGCTGTAAAAATGCGATTTTACCGCTTGAGCGTTTATTAGCGACCCAAGCTCCAATCGTTACTTCCTCGCCTGTGTGTTTATACACTTGGTTGATTGTTGTTTTCAAACTCTTTCCCTCCAGAACAAGAAAGACATTCAGGAATCTGCCTGAATCTCTTTTTTCATCACTTTATTATACCCGTTCTACTCTAACGGGGTCAATGCAAGTAAAAAGCGGCTTTAAAAGCCGCTTTTTCAGAATCAGCTGTGTTTTTCCGTGAAGCGGCGGATTCTTTCGACCGCTTCTTCTAAAAGATCGAGTGACGTTGCGTAAGATAAACGGACGTTGTCCGGTGAGCCGAAGCCCGAGCCCGGCACGACGGCGACTTTTTCTTCTTCCAGAAGCGCCTTGACGTATTCATCGACATCTTTGAATCCGCAGTTTTCTGCGGCCGCTTTGGCGTTAGGAAACAAGTAAAATGCCCCTTCAGGCTTGACACAGGTGAATCCGGGAATCTCACTGAGCTGAGCGTAAATGGTGTTCAGTCTGTGCTCAAATGCCTGTCTCATCTCTTCCAGCGGCTCAGCCGGACCGTTATAGGCCGCAATGGCGCCGTATTGAGCGATGGACGTCGGATTTGATGTGCTGTGGCTTGCAAGGCTCGTCATCGCTTTAATAATCGTCTCCGAACCCGCCGCATAGCCGATCCTCCAGCCCGTCATGCTGTGAGATTTCGACACGCCGTTAATGATGATCGTCTGCTCTTTCAATTTATCTGAAAGCTGTGCGATTGAGACGTGTTTTTTTCCTCCGTATGTAAGCTTCTCATAAATCTCGTCGGAAACGATCAGAATGCCATGCTCCAGACACACTTTTCCGAGTTCCGCAAGCTCTTCTTTCGTATACATAACACCTGTCGGGTTGCTCGGTGAATTGATAATGAGCGCTTTTGTTTTCTCGGTGATAGCCTGCTTCAGCTGCTCCGGTGAAATTTTAAACTGATTGGATTCCAGCCCTTCTGCATAGACGGGACGCCCCCCTGCCAGTTTCACCTGCTCAGGGTAGCTGACCCAGTAAGGAGTCGGTATAATCACTTCGTCCCCTTCATCGAGAATAACCTGAAATAATGTATACAGAGCGTGTTTCGCTCCGGTGCAGACAATGATTTCTGACGGCTTATATTCAATCCCCTGGTCGTTTTTGAATTTTTTTGCAATACTGTCTTTCAGCGCCGGCAGACCGCCTGATGGCGTATATTTCGTATGGCCTTCATTCATGGAACGCACCGCGGCATCTATAATGTGCTGAGGCGTATTAAAATCCGGTTCTCCTGCTCCGAGGCCGATGACATCATGGCCTTCTGCTTTCAGCTCTTTCGCTTTTGCAGTAATTGCAAGTGTTGCAGACGGTGTTAATGCGGATACTCTTTTTGCCAATTTCAACTTGAACTCCCCCTAATACGTCTCACGGTGTGATGTTTTTGAGAATCTTGCCGCTTGTAAAGTCCACATAACTAAAGCTATACTGCCCGCTTTTGTTGATATAGGTCACTTCCCATAACGGAACATTGTTTTCTCTCGCCGGGTGAACGCCATTCAGCTTGGAAACAAGCCCTTCGTCCCGAACGATCTTGGCAGCCTTGCCGCTTGAAATGCCGTCACTGGCTTTTTTTGAGAGAATTTTTGCTTTTTTGTCGGCCGGAACCCATACATACATATCTTTTCCATGTTTATCCGTTCCGGTAACAACATAATATTTCTGTTTGCCGACAAAGGTCTCCACTTTCTCAGCATCTGTCAGATCCGTTTTTTCTTTAGCGGCTGCGGCAGCTGTTTCGTGGCCTTCTTCTTTTTGAGCCATTGCAGATTTAAAAATGCTGGCCGAAAATAAAAGAACTGCTAAAAAAATAATACCAAATACGGCTGTAAATATTAATGCTTTTTTTCTCATCTTTTTCACCTATGTGCGATAAATGGTGAAGACCGCTTCATTTTGATTTTCTTCGTCGAGCGCAAGCCCGAACATCAGATTGTCCCGTTTCAAAGTCCGGTTTAATGTATCGACGATTTTATATAAATCATCTGAATGCTCCACATTAATCGTTGACAGAATTTCAATTTTGCTTTCCATTTTTATACCCTCCATCGGTCGAACAAATTTTGTTAGTCATAACGGGATGCGCCCGCGGCATAATAAAATCACAAGGCGGCATGAACCCGCTTTTACTATAAAAACAATTCCTCATCCCACACCACGAAAGCCGCGTTTATGCGGCTTTTATTCCGTTTGGCTGACATAATCCCCGAGTTCGGCATCCGTCAGCTCCAAAAGAGATGAAGTCGGGAGCGCTTCAAGAAACAGCCGTCCGTATCCCGCCGTCTTTACACGCTGATCTAAAAGAACGATTGTTCCCTTGTCTCCCGCCGTACGGAGCAGGCGCCCGATCCCCTGTCTGAACGTTAACACGGCCTCAGGCAGGGAAATCGTCTGAAACGGATTTTTCCCCTGCTTTTTGGCAAATTCGCATTTTGCGGCATGAAGCGGATTGTCAGGCGCCCTGAAAGGAAGTCTTGCGATCATGACGGTTGACAATTCATCCCCCGGAAAATCAACGCCTTCCCAGAAATGATTTGTCCCGAGCAAAATCGCCCGGCTTGCCGTTTTAAAGGTTTTCATTAATTTACCGGGACTCCCGCCCGAAATACCTTGGGCGAGAAGCTGAATGCCTGATATCTCCATACTGAGTTTCAGTTCCTGATACACTTTTTTCAGCATATCATGAGACGTAAACAGGACAAGGATCTTCGGCTGTTTTCCCTTTGACATGATTTCTGCATACTTGGCAATATGCTCAATGACTTCCCGCTCTCCGTCATATTTAACGGATTTCATCTCTTTCGGAATGATGACGTTCATCTGATCATCGTATGAAAAAGGAGACGGGATGCTTTTGGTGCGCGGATAAAAATCCGCAAGTCCGAGCCTTTCAATCATAAATTGAAAAGAATGCTCCACCATTAAGGTCGCTGATGTGAGCACAACGCTTTTTTTGCGGGCGAAAAACTGGTCTGCCAGCATTTCACCGGGCTCCAAAGGCTGCGCATAGATGCTGACGGCATTTTTTGCGCCCTTCGCGTCAATTTCAACCCAAACGGCTTCTTTCTCATCATTTTCAAACAGCAGCCTGCTGAACGTATCGCGATATTCTTTCAGCCCCCTGATACACTTTACATATTCGGCCGCTAAAAAAGCCGCTCCGCTTTTCATCTGATCAAGCTTTTGATGTAACAGTTTCTCCTGTACTGAAAACATGTCAAGCAGCTGATCCAGCATCGCACAAAGCCGCTCCGCTCCGTCCGTTATCATGTGAAACCCTTTATCCTGGCTTTTATGATTGAGACTATAAACGAGACGGTTCAGATCGTCTTTAGGTTTTCTTCGTTTGACAAAAGAATGCACCGAACTGAAAAATGCGTCGCTTTCCGATTGAATATGCTTCATCCACTCATCGGCGTCAAAAAAACTTTCCGCCGGCAGTTCATACGTATAAAACAGTTTTCTCATCCGCTTTAACAGTCCGTGTTCCTTTAAGGTTCCGATTCGGCTGAGCTTTGTGTGCAGTCCGATGTATGAAGCTCTCTTCCCCAGGTGCTCGCTGGCAGCGCGTTCGAAATGATGCGCTTCATCAATGATGACCGTTCCGCTTGCAGGCAGTTTTTTCGTTTCACTGCTTTGATCTGAAAACAGCAAAGCATGGTTTGTGATAATCAGATCTGCGGCCTGCGCCTTTTCTTTAGCCCGTTCATAAAACCCGGCAGCCGAGTCCTTCCCTTTTTTAAAAAAAGAATTCTCATCGTAAGCCATGCGCTCCCACAGCAATCTGCCGCCTGATGGAAGATTCAGCTCAGCGGCGTCGCCCGTTTCAGTCTCCGTCAGCCAGACGAGAAGCTGCGCTTTCGTCAAAACCGCATCATAGTTGTCATCTTCCTCATGCAGAATATGTTCAAACTTAGGCAGGCACAGATAATGTGATTTCCCTTTTAAAATAGCGGCTTTGACCGGCCAAGGAAACATACGCTCCAAAAGCGGAAGATCTTTAGACATGATCTGCTGCTGCAAAAGAGTAGAGTACGTGCTGATAATCACGGGAGTTTGCTCCGCTTTGGCAAATAAAACAGCCGGAACGAGATAACCGATCGTTTTTCCGATGCCGGGCGCCGCTTCAATCAGCGCATGCTCCCGATTGCGGAAGGCGCCAAGCACTTCATCCATCATCGAAAGCTGCCCTTTCCGCTTTTCATAGCGGGGGATGATGCCGGATAAGATCTGTTCTTTTTCTTCGTTCCACTTTTCAAGATCAATGGCCGCATTCACCGGACGGGAAACCGGAATGTGATCGGGCTCTTTAATTGAAAAAGAGGCGTATGGAATGCAGCGCTTTTCTTCCGCCGGCCTGCTTTCATGTATAAAAGAATCCAAAAGCAGCGTCAAATCGCTGATAAAATGCTGTGAAAGCCTTCTAAGCTGCTTTAATGTCGGTAAAGGCAAATGTTTCAGTTTATGTAAAATGTCTAAAAAGACCAGTCCCGTAACCTCCGCATCGCTGTCTGCGCGGTGAGGGCGGTCATGTACAATATTCAGCTCCGCACACAACTCACCGAGCTTATATCCTTCAAACCCCGGGAAAACAATACGCGAAAGCTCAACCGTATCAAGCACTTCACAATCCGGCAGCTCATAGCCCGCTTCGCTCAGTTCATACCGGACAAATCCGAGGTCGAAATGAATATTGTGGGCAACAAAATACGCGCCGTCAAGCAGATGAAAAATCTCCTCTGCGACCGCTTCAAACGGCAGTTCATTTTCAACCATTCCGGACGAAATTCCGGTCAGCTGTTCAATAAACGGCGGGATGGCCTGATTCGGATTGATATATTTTGAAAACCGCTCAGTTATTTGTCCATTTTCAATGACAACCGCTGCGATTTGAATGATTTTATCGCCCTTTTTCGGCGAATTTCCTGTTGTTTCGACATCTATGACAACGAACCGTTGTTTGTTCATTAAAATGGACACCTCAATTCTTGCATACGAGAAAAGTGTAACACGTTTTGTTGAGAAATGGAGCGAAAAAACAGCTTTTGCCCCTAAATCTTAAAAGAAAACCCCCATGAAGGGGGCTCTTTTACAAAATTGTGTGTGCCGGCTCCTGGCCCAGCATCTGCTCGATTTTATTCTGATCATCCAGAACGGCCACCTTCGGCTGATGGCTTTTTGCTTCCTGATCAGACATCATTTGATAAGAAATAATAATGACTTTATCTCCTTCTTGGACGAGACGGGCGGCAGCTCCGTTTAAACAGATGACGCCGCTCCCCCGCTTACCGGGAATAATATACGTTTCAAGTCTCGCTCCGTTGTTATTATTCACAATCTGAACTTTTTCATTAGCGAGCATTCCGACGGCATCTAAAAGATCTTCATCAATCGTAATGCTGCCGACATAGTTTAAATTGGCTTCCGTCACGGTAGCGCGGTGCAGTTTTCCGGCCATCATAGTGCGGTACATATTATGATCTCTCCCATTCATCAATATCAATAATGATATTATCAATCAGTCTGGCTTTAGAAAATTGGACGGCACAGGCCAGAATGACCTTGCCGTTTAATGTTTTAAGCGGAGTCAGCTCCGGATAAGCGTACAGTTCGGCATAATCAATGACGCCGCTTGTGTTTTCGATGATATCGGTGACGGTTTTTATAACGGTTTCCGGATTTCTTTCACCGTCTCTGATCAGTTCGGCACCTTGCTGCAATGCTTTATAGATCATCGGCGCTTCTTTGCGTTCCTGCTCAGTCAGATAGACGTTGCGAGAGCTTTTGGCAAGTCCGTCTTCTTCTCTGACCGTGTCCACTGCAACCAATTCGATATCCATAAAGAAATCCTCAATCAATCCGTCCACAACCGCTGCCTGCTGGGCATCTTTCAGGCCGAAGTAGGCGCGGGTCGGTTTAACGAGATTGAAAAACTTCGTCAGCACAGTGGCCACTCCGTCAAAATGGCCGACGCGGGAGGCGCCGCACAACGCGTCAGTTCTCCTTTTCACTTGCACGGCAACATTTTGCTCGCCTTTATACATGTCACTTGGAGACGGCGTAAACAAAACATCTGCCCCCGCCTGATCTGCAAGCCGGGCATCGCGCTTTAAATCTCGCGGATATGCTTCGTAATCCTCGCCCGGTCCGAATTGAGTCGGATTGACAAAGATGCTCATCACGACAATATCGTTTTCTTTTCTTGCTTTTTCAACCAGCGTCAGATGTCCTTCATGAAGAAAACCCATCGTTGGGACGAAGCCGATCGTCCGGCCTTCTGAGCGGTATTGTGCAATCAATTCTTTCAGCTGTTGAGTTTCTGTCAGTTGTTTCATCGCTTACTTTCCTCCGTACAAGCCTTGCAGCACAGTTTGGTTTATCTGAAAGGAATGCTTTTCTTCCGGGAAAACCCGGTCTTTCACATCACGGACGTAATCGCTGAGGGCCGACTCAATCGTGCCGTCGATTTTGGCGTATTGCTTCACGAACTTCGGTGTTCTGTCCACGCCGTGGCCGACAACGTCATGATAGACAAGGACTTGGCCGTCCGCTTTTGAACCGGCTCCGATTCCGATGACGGGAATAGATACTTCTTCTTTTATTTTAGCAGTCAGTTCAGCAGGCACGCATTCAAGCACGAGCATCATCGCTCCCGCCTGCTCGCATTTGATGCTGTCTTCAATGAGCTTTTTCGCGCTTTGCTCATCTTTTCCCTGCACTTTATATCCGCCTAATACGCCGACAGACTGCGGTGTGAGGCCTAAATGGCTGACGACAGGAATTCCGCCGAGAGTCAGCGCGCGGATGGATTCGAAAACGCCGTCTCCGCCTTCAAGCTTTAACGCGTCCGCGCCGCTTTCCTGAATAATGGCCGCGGCGTTTTTCAATGTATCCTCTTTTGAAAGATGGTAAGACATAAACGGCATGTCAGTTACGATAAACGTATTTTTCGCACCGCGTTTTACCGCTTTTGTATGGTGAATCATGTCACTGACCGTTACGCCGACTGTTGAATCGAGTCCGAGCACGACCATTCCGAGCGAATCCCCGACTAAAATCATGTCGACTCCCGCCTGTTCCGCAAGCTTTGCCTGCGGATAATCGTAAGCGGTCAGCATCACGATCGGCTCTCCATTTTCCTTCATTTTCATGAAATCCAGTTTTGTTTTCATTCTGTTTCTCCTCCTCTAAACGGTGAGGAGATGAGCCGCCAATTCTTCGCAAGCAAAAAAGCCTTCTGTAAAATAAGAAGGATTCCCACTTGTTTAACGTTCGGCGAATGTCATCCCTCTGTCCCAGTCCTTTTTTGGATCAAGGCAGACTTTTCGTAATCTCTGTTCTGCTGATCAGGTGCAGTTCATTATGATACTGCCCATAGGAAGTATACCAAATTCACGAGGCTTGTACCAACTAAGATTAATTGAGCTCAATATCGGCAGAATAGATCTTCTTTATACCGTCTCTCGTTTCCAAGAGAAGAACTCCCTCATCATCAATGCCGAGCGATTTCCCGTAAAACGTCCCTTGCAGCGTTCTCGCTCTGAGCTCGTTCCCCAGTCCGACCGCATAGCTTTCCCATAACAGCTTGATCGGTGTAAAGCCGTGCTTCAAATAATCCTGATAGCGTTTTTCAAAAGTCAGCAGAATCTCTTGTATCAGACCCGCTCTGTCAATTTTTTCGCCGGCTTCCATGCTCAGACTCGTCGCAATGTCCTGAAGCTCGCCGGGAAAATCGGTTTCCTGCTGGTTCACGTTGATGCCGATGCCGAGAATGACCGAACGGACACGGTCTTCTTCTGCCTGCAGCTCAGTTAAAATCCCGACGGCTTTTTTGCCGTGAATCATTAAATCATTCGGCCATTTAATGGCGGGCTGTACACCTGTAAAGGCCTCGATGGCCTGTACGACCGCAACGGCGGATAACAGAGTGAGCTGCGGCGTTTTTTGCAAAGGAACGTCGGGTCTCAGAATGAGGCTCATCCAAATCCCGTTTCCCTCCTGTGAATGCCATACTCTGGCCATTCTTCCTCTGCCTGCCGTTTGTTTATCGGCGACTACGAGCGTCCCTTCCGGCGCGCCGTCATTGGCAAGTTCATGAGCGGTTTTTTGGGTGGACGGCAGGACGTCCCGGTAATGAAGCTGTTTGCCCAAAACCTCTGTTTTCAGCCCGAAACGGATTTCGGATTCACTGAGTTTCCCCGGTTTTTTAATGAGCCTGTACCCTTTTCGTCTGACCGCCTCAACCTCATAGCCCTCTTTGCGGAGCTCTTCTATATGTTTCCAAACTGCGGTTCTCGAGCAGCTGAGCGCGTCACTTATTTTCTGCCCGGAGATAAAGCCGTCACCCGCCTCAGAAAATAAATCTATTAATCGGGTTCTTAATGTTGATCCCATGATGCGAGCCACTCCTTTATATCATGTTTTCGGTTAGGGAGCTTCCCTGCCAATACCGCTGCTTCAATCCGGCGAAGTTCTTCGGCCACCCATTTACCCGCGCGGCGGTTTCTGAGCTCCATCAGATCAGCGCCTGAGATGTCGAGGTCTCGAAGGCTTTTGATCGGCAGCTGCTCATACAGGCTCTGAACCTCTTTCAGCTTTTGTTCATCAATCGTCTTATGCTTTTTCAGCATCCCGATTTTAACGGCTGAAAACAGCGCCTCTCCCGCCCGGTACATCGCTTCTGCTTCCAGCTGCGCCGGATAAACGCTTATGATCTGCATCGCTTTTTTTACGACTTTTCCCGGCAGTTTCCATTGTTTTAAAAACGCCTCGGCGCTTTTCGGACAAAGACCGAGAAACAATAACAGCGCTGCCCAGCGTTCTTCGCGTGCATCTAAAGAAGAAAACGGAAATCCGCTTGCTTCAAGCATTTGCTGCTCATAACCGGAAAGGCCGGGCAGCTCTTGTATCAGACCTGTCTGCACCATCGTTTGAATCGCTTCTTGTGAGAAAGCGCCCTGCAGCAGCTTTTCAAACTCGGCGGTCTTTCGTTCTACTGATACATGTGCCAAAAGCTCCCTGTCTTTTATGACGGCCTCTCTTGTTTCTTTTTCTAACAGAAAGCCGAGCTGACTCATAAAGCGGACGGCTCTCATCATCCGCAGAGCGTCTTCCCGAAAACGGTCTTCAGGGTTACCCACCGTACGGATCAGCTTTTGTCCGATATCATGCGCGCCTCCGAAATAATCAAGCAGCTCTCCTTCGGCAGACATCGCCATCGCATTAATCGTTAAGTCTCTCCGCTTTAAGTCTTCTGATAAAGAAGTAATGAACCGCACAGCTTCAGGGCGCCGGTAATCCTTATATTCTGATTCGGCACGAAAAGTGGTGACTTCATAGGTTTCATCTTCCCACAGGACGATGACGGTGCCGTGCTCTTTTCCAACATCGACAGTCCGCTTAAAGAGACGCTCCACCTCATTCGGCGAAGCGCTGGTTGCGATGTCCACATCACCTATTTTTCGTTTCATATAGCTGTCTCTGACGGCTCCCCCGACAAAGTACGCCTGATGGCCCGCCTTCATCAGATGATGAAGGATGGGGAGGGCTTTGACAAATTCCTGTTCCATAAGATCACTCCGGTCCTGACAATTCGTCATAAATCCGTTCATACTGACTGACGATTCTTTGCGAAGAAAAGGCGGTCTCCACCATTTTCAGCGCATGATCAGTCAATCGTTTGCTGAGCTGTTTATCTTCTAAAACGGCAAGCGCTTTTTCAGATGCCGCCTGAATATCGCCGACTTCCACCAGAAAACCGCTTACTTGATCTTTAATCACTTCCGGGATTCCGCCGATATTTGTTCCGATGCACGGCACGCCGCAGGCCATCGCCTCAAGGAGGACGAGTCCGAAACTTTCTTTTTCAGACAGAAGAAGCTTAAGATCGCTGATAGAATACAGCTCTTCCACCCTGTCCTGATTTCCGAGGAGCAGCACTTGATCCTGCAGTCCGTATTTTTCGACAAGCTGCCAAGCGACGCACTTTTCCGGTCCGTCGCCGACAAGCAGGAGCTTCGCCTTTGTTTTTGCTGCGATATTACGGAAAACGCGGATGACATCTTTAACACGTTTTACCTTTCTGAAGTTCGAAACATGGATGACGACCTTTTCATCCGGCAAAATGCCATGTTTCTCTTTTATACTCTCTGTATTTTTCTTAAGATAAACACGTTCATCAATAAAGTTGTAGATTGTCTCAATTTTTTTATCCGGCTTGATTAAGTCATATGTTTCTCCGGCAAGCGCGGTTGATACCGCCGTCACTCTGTCGGACGCTTCGATGGCAAAACGGATTAAATCTTTTAATGACGGATCATATCCTAAAACGGTGATGTCCGTACCGTGAAGCGTCGTCACGATGCCGATGTCGCGCTTGAGCATCTGTTTGGCGAGATAAGCACATACCGCATGCGGCAGCGCATAATGCGCGTGAATGATGTCAAGATTTTCCCTCGCAGCAACCTCGGCGATTTTGCTCGCCAGCGTAAGGTCATAAGGCGGATATTTAAATACCGCGTATTGGTTGACTTCCACCTCATGAAAATGAATATTCGGATGATATGTATTTAATCTGAACGGGATGCTTGATGTGATGAAATGAACCTGGTGCCCTTTTTCTGCAAGCAGCTTGCCGAGTTCCGTCGCAATAATACCCGAGCCTCCGACACTCGGGTAGCATGTAATCCCTATTTTTAATGGTCTCATTGTCCGCCCCCAAAAACATCATCATTCAAAACGGGAAGCTGTTTTGAAAAGAAACCCTCGGCATACCCCGTCCCGGCTTCTTTGCCATACAGTCTTTCCCGCGCTTCCACCATTTCAATATAACCGTTGGTCAGCGGTGTGTTCACTGACTGCGCCGTAGGAATAAACTGGCTTTGATAGGCGTGCAGGCTTTCTTTTTTCAGATCGATGGTTTCCGTTATGTCGATTACAAAGTCCGGACGGTGAAACCCATTGATCATATAATAGTATACGCGCTGAGCCTTATGAGCCGGCAGTTCCTGGTGATCTCTGTATTTATGAATTCCCGCCGAGAACACCGCTTCTTCGACCAAAGCCGCCGCATTGCCGTGGTCAGGATGGCGGTCTTTCGGATAAGGGATGAAAACGGTTTTCGGCCGGCAGGCTCTGATGACACTGACAATCCGGCGGATGCCGTCCTCACTTTTCAAAAGCCCGCGGTCGGGAAACGTAAGCTGGATTCTCTCTTTTACGCCGAGAATTCGTGCCGCCTCTGCCGCTTCTTCTTTTCTTATCCCTACCGTTCCGTTGGATGATAGTTCGGCCTCGGTCAAATCGCATATCACCGCGGTTTTTCCTTGAGCCGTAAATTTTGCGATCGTGCCGCCCATACCGATCTCGACATCATCACTATGGGCGCCGAACGCCAGAATATCAACGTGTTCAGACATTCGGCTCTCCTCCGCGCACAAGATTGCGGAAATCAAATGCCCCGCCGTCCAGCGTCCGGACGAGGATTTCCGCTGTCCCCATATTTGTGGCGAGCGGGATCGCGTATACGTCACACAGCCGGATCAGCGCCGAGACATCCGGTTCATGAGGCTGCGCAGTTAACGGATCGCGCAGAAAAATGACGAGATCCAGGGCATTTGCCGCAATCAATGCGCCGATTTGCTGATCTCCGCCGAGCGGGCCGGATTGAAAACGTTCAACGGACAATCCGGTCGCTTCCTGGATTTTCAGGCCTGTCGTACCTGTCGCGTATAACTCATGATGGCTCAGTATATCTTTATATGCGGTCGTAAACTGAACCATATCCTGCTTTTTCTTATCGTGAGCAATCAAAGCGATTTTCATTTGATGTTCTCCCCCTTGCCGATTCAGTCGATAATATTTTCGAGTCCGTATACAAGCTGGTCGATTTTCATCACTTGCTCCACTGACAGCTTCACTCCTGACATAAAGGAAGCCCGGTTATAGGAGTCATGGCGCAGTTTCAGCGTCTGGCCGTCCATGCCGAACATGACTTCCTGGTGGGCGATAAGGCCCGGCAGACGCACGCTGTGAAGGCGGATGCCGTTTAATTCAGCACCGCGGGCGCCTGGCAGAATTTCTTTTTCATCAGGATGGCCCTGCTGCTTTTCTGTACGGACGCTTGAGATCATTTCCGCTGTTTTCAGCGCCGTTCCGCTCGGGGCATCCAGCTTTTGATCATGATGAAGCTCAATGATTTCTACATCTTCAAAATAGTTGGCGGCCATTTGTGAGAACTTCATCATCAGCACCGCGCCCAATGCAAAGTTCGGAGCGATGATGGCGCCGATTCCTTTTTCTTCAGTCAAGGCTTGAAGCTCCTCTAAATCCGCTTCAGAAAATCCGGTCGTTCCCACAACGGGGCGGACGCCGTGTTCAAGAGCGGCTTTCGTATGTTTTTTGCCGATTTCAGGCGTTGTCAAATCGATCAGCACATCCGGTTTTGTTTCTTGGAAACATGCGCGGATATCCGTATAAATAAGAGCGTCTGAATCAGCTGACATCACTTCCCGCAATGTTTGCTGATCGTATGTATGGTCAATGGCGCCGACAAGCTCAAAATGAGGCGTGCGGACGGCAAGTTTTACGGCCTCCTGGCCCATTCTGCCTCTTGGTCCGGCAATGACGACTTTAATGGTTTCATTTGACATGGTTTCTCCTACTTTCCTTCTTCTTTTCTAGTCCAGCGGTCTTTATCACGTGTATTAAATTTATGCATGACGCGGTTATGAGCTTCCTCCAATGAAATATCAAGGGAGTTGGCGAGGCAGATCAGGACGAACAGCACATCGCCCATTTCCTCTTCCATGCTTTTCTCATTTTCCGTCGTTTTCTTCGGCTTTTCCCCATAATAATGGTTGACTTCTCTTGCAAGTTCGCCCAGTTCTTCCGTGAGACGGGCCATCATGGCAAGCGGGCTGAAATAGCCTTCTTTGAATTGGCCGATATATTCATCGACCTCAGCTTGTAAGTCTTTCATCGTTTTGTCACTCACTGTGCGAATACCTCCTGTCATCTCTTCCATGTTAGCTAATTCAAGTACATTTGACAAATGTTAAAAACGGCAGTTTGCTGTTTTCTTTTGTATCCACTATAATATTTACGCAATCTTATGGAAGGAAAAGGGGTTTGATGCAATGCTTGGAGAAATCAGAATCAAAAACATTTGCTTTATTTTAATCGGCGCCGCTGTTTTTTCATTCGGACTGGTTCACTTTAATATGCAGAACAATTTGGCGGAAGGCGGATTTACCGGCATTACGCTGCTTTTATATGCGTTATTCCACATCAGCCCTTCTATTTCCAACCTGGTATTGAACATTCCTATCTTTTTCATCGGCTGGCGTATGCTCGGCCGAACGATGTTTGTCTATACCCTGATCGGCACCGTCTCTCTTTCTGTTTTTCTGAGTGTTTTTCAGCGCTACGAAATTCATATGCCGCTGTCCCATGATTTAGCGCTGGCCGCCTTGTTCGCCGGAGTATTTATCGGCGCGGGTCTCGGTATTATTTTTAAATACGGCGGCACGACGGGCGGGGTCGATATCATCGCCAGGCTGATCAACAAGTTTTTCGGAATCCCGATGGGCCGGACGATGTTTGCCTTTGACGCCTGTGTCATTCTGCTTTCTTTGTTTACGTATCTTTCTTACAAGGAAGCGATGTACACGCTTGTAGCCGTTTTTGTCGCTGCGAGATTGATTGATTTTATTCAGGAAGGCGGCTATGCCGCAAAAGGGGCAACGATTATTTCTTCGAAAAACGATTTGATCCAGCAAAAAATCATTGAAGAGATGGAGCGCGGCGTCACCGTTTTAAAAGGACAGGGATCATATACAAAAGAAGACAGGGACGTTCTTTACTGCGTCGTTCCGAAAAACGAAATTGTGCTTTTGAAAAGCGTCATCACTTCCGTTGACCCGCACGCCTTTGTTGCAGTAAGCGACGTCCATGATGTGCTCGGCGAAGGATTTACGCTTGATGAAAATAAAAATCCGATCAGACGATAATAAAAAGGCGGCTTTTGCCGCCTTTACTGTTCGTGTTTCCATTTGACAACCGGTGATTTTTTCTTTTTCAATCGGCGGGCGAATGCCGGACTGACATTGAGCGTCTGCTCGACGAAGCGCTGCGGCGTCAGTGCCAGCCATTGGTTTAAGGAGACGTCTTCGAAACGGTTGCTTTTGAAAATTTCCAGAAAGCGAAGCACGGTGTCACCGGTATTCTGAACATAATGTCCCATTGCAAAAGGAACATATCCTACGTCACCTGCTTGATAGTTAAATGTCCGCGCTCTTCCCTCCGCCGCAAACACCGTCATTTTCGCTTCTCCTGAAAGATAGTACTGCCACTCGTCCGTATTCGGATGCCAATGCAATTCTCTCATGCCTCCGGGTTCGACTTCCACGAGAGCTGCGGCAATCGTTTTTGACACCTTAAACGTTTTTGAATCGACAATCTTTACTCTTCCCCCGCTGGTAACAAGAGGCTCCTGCCGGGAAAGCTTGTAGCTGAACGGCTCCAAAACGGTGCCTTCCGGGGAAGAAACTGCTGCCTTTTCAATAGGGGGAGGCGGTTCCAGCTGGAACATGTAACGCTCTTTTTTATGGATGTAAGCCAAATCATATCCGGGAACACCGAAGTTCGCCTCCAGCACGCTGCGCGGGGTATGGGCAAACCAGTCCGTTACTGAAAAGGTGCTGTTTTCTGAAAAAGAGCCGTCATCAAAGACGAGCAAAAACTCACTGCCCTGCTCTAATCCTTGAATGGAATGAGGAATGCCGGAAGGAAAATACCACAGATCCCCTTCACTTACGTTGTCAATAAAATTCCTCCCATTTTGATCGACCGCAGTTAAACGGACTCCTCCGTTAATCACATATCCCCATTCGGCTTCTTTATGCCAATGAAGCTCCCGCACAGCTCCCGGCTTCAGTCTCATGTTCACCGCCGCGATGTTTTTGGATACCGGCAGTTCCCTGACCGTCACCTCTCTGGACCATCCGCCGTCTTCAAGCCTCATATGCGTATCAGAAAATGAGAATTTCAAGTTTTGAACCGTTCCTGCATCCGTTGAAGGCGGAACGAGCATGTCAGGATTCTGGAAGTCACGCGCGAGGTTTCGCGGTCCTTCGTCAGTCGCCCCTTTTCTGCCTCTGATCGGCTGCGGGAGGTGTTTTGAAGCCAATTGCTGGATGAGTTTTTTCACTGACTTAGCTCCTTTACAGCAATTTGTGTTTATTTAGACTTAGGATACTCACGCTTTTTCTCTTTCTTTTTTTCCGCTCTGTATTTTCGGTAGCCGACATATGTCAGCGCAGTAATAATGATACCGCCTGTTGTCAGAATGACCCAGAGCAGCGAAGGGTCAGCGTCATCCCGCTCCACCTTGTCAAAAACCCGCTTTAAATCCTGTTGCAGGAGCGTCAGACGCTCAAGCTTTGTTCCTTTTGTCATCTGCTGAAACCCGTCCTGCTCAATCACCTCGATATGTTTCGCCACCGTATCAAGCTGGCCGGCCGACACATCCATTGTCAGGCTGGGATAAATTAAATCATATAATGATATAAATTCATTCCACTTTTCATTGAAATTTTCACTTCCGTTTCCGCTGACATCTTCTTTTAAGGCGCTGAATGTCGCCATAATCGGTCTTTCAAGCGAACCCCACAGCGGATCGGAGTGGTCTTCCATCGCATCCATTACCAACCTGAACTGGGCGGCTGCCCGGATTTTTTCGGTATCTGAGGCGTCTGCCTGTTTCAGAACGCGCACTAAATCATTGAAACCCAGAGTCACCTGCCTGACTTCGGCGCCGCTCAGTGAGTTTACGTGTGTCATTTTTTTCTTAAAGTAGCCAAGCACTTGCAGAGCCTCATCATACTGCGAACGCCGCGTCATTTGGAAAACGGTATCCGAAAGGTCGTTCAGTTCCTTGAGACCGCCCTCATCTTCAGCTTTGGCAGTTGTGATGAAACACATAAGAGCAAGTAAAAGACAGATCGTCAGCTTTCGTTTCATAGAGGTCCCTCCCACTCCTTCTCTTTACAGAATATGAGGAGCGGGACAAGGTTAGACCAAGATTCTATCAGTGTAAGTCAAGCTTTATCCGTCTTTTAGAAATCACCAAATAGTATGCAAGGCCGAGTGAAAATATGCTCAGCCAGAATGTAGCATAGCCGATCTCTTGCATATAGTCATTGAGCATTGAGTAGCGGGGCATCATGCCGAAAAGATAATCAATGACATCATTATGAAGCGTCCAAACAGCGGCAACGGCAAGATGCCATAACCGGAACCGAAAATACGGGCTGTATAAAACGCCTTGAACGGCCATGGCAAAATGTGAAGCAATCAGCATGTACCCTTCCCAAGGCATCTGCCCCATTTTGACCAGCACAAAGACATTCATTCCGACCGCCCACAGCCCGTATTTTACAAGGGTTACAAGAGCCAGCGCTTCAAACAGCGGCGCGTTTCTTCCCATGAGAAATGCCAGAAGCACGAACAGGAAGAAAAACGTCGCCGTCGGGCTGTCAGGCACAAATATCAGAAATCGGAACGGCGTGTCCGCAAGCTGAGGCACATACCAATAATAGCCGTACACCGTACCGATAAAATTAACGGCAAGAACAAGCAGAAGCATGCCGCGCAACCCTAAAAGATAAGAAATCCACCTCATACCATCAACTCTCAGTCCGTAAAAAGTATGTATCATGCAAAAAAAGCTGACATCCGGTCAGCTCTTTTCATAAAAGTATATCCTGCTATTGTCTACTTCACAATACGTTATTTCGCTGTCGTTTCAGAAATGAACTTCGCCAGCTGATCAAGCTGTTTGTCATTCCCTTTAAAAATACCGGCTGGCATCTGCCCTTTCCCTTTAACGGCGATTTTTTTAATTTCTTCCGGGCTCAGCCCGTTATCGACCAGGGACGGACCGGCGCTTCCGCCTTGAAGATTATCCCCGTGACAGGAAATACAGCCTTGTTCTTTAAATACCTTATAACCGTCTGATTCAGTATCAATGGCGGCTTCTTTTTTGATTTTCCCTTGCTCCTCCGCCTTCGCCCAGTCATGCGTCGCGACTGACTGCCACGTTAAAAAGACCGTAGCGCAAAGCGCCAAAAGCATCATGCCGACCGCAACCGGACGCTTCCACGGCCTTCTTTCAGACCCCCTGTCGAGAAACGGAGCCAAAAGCAGCGACCCGAAGGCAAGACCCGGTATAATCATCGCGCCGATAACGGTGTAGCTCCCTGCGGCATATTCATATTTTAATAGCTGGTATAAAAATAGAAAATACCAATCCGGCAGCGGAATATACCCTGTATCCGTCGGGTCCGCCACCCGTTCCAAAGGCGGCTCGTGCACAATCGTTAAAACGAGAAATCCGACGAGGAAAACGGCCCCGACCATCCATTCTTTCAGCAGGAAGTTCGGCCAAAACGCCTCTGTCTTTCCAGGATACTCTGAATAGTCTTTCGGTATATTCGGTTTTTTTTCAGCCGGTATCCTTGAATCTCCTACAAACTTCATTCCTTTCCCCCGGTGCATGTCATCCCCTCCCTTTTATATCAGATTTGTATTAAAGCGGTCCTGAAATTCCCTGCTTGCGGATCATGACAAAGTGGGCGCCCATGAGCGCAAACAAAGCGGCAGGGAGAAAAAATACGTGAATCGCAAAAAATCTCGTCAGCGTTTGGGCGCCGACAATATCGTGGTGGCCGGCAAGAAGAGTTTTCACCTGCGCTCCGATCAATGGCGTCGCCTCCGCAATCTGAAGACCTACCTTTGTCGCAAACAGCGCCTTCATATCCCATGGAAGCAGATACCCTGTAAAACCGAGACCGAGCATCACAAAAAAGATCAGAACACCGACGATCCAGTTCAATTCCCGAGGCTTTTTATAAGCTCCCTGAAAGAAAACCCGGAGCGTATGTAAAAACATCATCACAATGACTAAACTTGCACCCCAATGGTGCATACCCCTTACAATCTGCCCGAAAGCGACTTCATTCTGCAAATAATACACAGATTCCCACGCGTTTTTTATATCCGGCACATAATACATCGTTAAAAACATCCCGGACAACACTTGGATAACGGTTACAAAAAACGTCAAACCGCCGAAACAATAGACAAAAGCCGAGAAATGGTGAGCGGGATTTACATGTTCCGGCACTTCATGGTCGGCGATATCCCGCCACATCGGCGTAATATCGAGACGTTCATCCACCCAGTCATAAATTTTGTTCAGCATGTCACCCTTCCCCCCTAGGCTTTGCTTTTCCAAGATACAAAAAGCCGTCCTTTACTTTTTGCTCATAACGGTCAAGAGGCGCGAGCGGCGGCGTGCCCGGAACGTTCGTGCCGTCTTTTTCATACAGCCCGTAATGGCAGGGACAAAAGAACTTGTTCGGATTTTTAGGATCATTGTTCCAGTTTACGGTGCAGCCCAAATGCTTACAGATCGGAGAAAGCGCTATAATTTCATCCCCATGCTTGTAAACCCAGGCTGACCTGGATTCTTCCGATTCGTACCAGGCGTCGACTTGATGAATTTTAAAGTCAAACCGCTTCGGCTCCTTCGTCAGCTCATCCACACTGACAACCTGCACCATTTTTTGATCTCCTGTCGGTTTTAATACCGGGTCCAGCGCAAAACGGACCATAGGCATAAGCGCACTGGCGGCCATAAAACCCCCCACGCCGGTGAGCGCATAGTTTAAAAATTGTCTTCTTGATATATCTTGTTTTCCGCCCATCTCTTCCCCCCCCTAAAGATTGACCAAAAATTAACTAAAATAGAAAATAATTCTGAGATTTAACACCCTCATAATATATGAATCTTTCAGCAAGGTCAACAGAGGCAAAACGGGTGTTTTGCGGGATGCTTGGTGTTTTTAAGAATTGTTCCACTTCTGTAACAAAACGTTCAAAATTTCTCCGCACTTATCATCCGCTATTTTTCTCTTTAAAGAGTCTTTCATATGTTCAAACGGAACGGCAGGTATGTATATGACATCAGACCCTATTTCAGAATCCTTCCATTTTTCGTCTGCCGTCAGGAACAAGGCGTGGCGAAAGTTGGTCATCACCTCGTCTTTGAGTTTTTTAAGCAGGGCGATTTGTGATTGGTCTATATCAACATATGTATAAGAGGGGAATAAATATACCCGTCCCTTCAATTGGCGCTCAAGCTCTTCAGAAAGCAATTGGGTGCTTTCCCCCTGTTCAACGGCCTCTTTCAAGCCTCCTGAAGATGTTATGGAAATTAACGGAATGACAGCGGTATCAATGTAATCCGCAGATTGTAAATAGGCATCGGCATCAGCGGCCCTCCATCTCATGTCTCGTTCCTCCTCTTTACGCAACAAGCCTTGCATATTCTGCAAGGCTGTCATTTATGTGAGCTGATTCAATTGGCGGGAAAGCTTTTCAAATGTTTCTTTGTCGTGGCGGTCCAGCGCCTCGTCGATATCTTTAAGCAGCTTTTCCCGCTGGAAAGTGGAAATGGCATGTTCTAATATTTTTTCGGCCATCCCCTGATCCTGTTTATTTTCAAACAGGTCTTTCGGCAGATGCGGATTTGATTCAAGAACAGCGGCATATTCCGGTGAGCTGTAGGCCGAACGGAAATTCAGCTGGATAAATAAATCCTGCTGTTTATTTAACCGGATGTCGTGAAAAGATTTTTCCGCGTCCGTAGTCATGACATTTTCTTTGTAAAACCTAAACGGCACCTCATCAACGCAATGAGTAGACATGATAATGCCTCTCGGGCAAAATTCGGCTTGTTCTACAAAATGGACTTTTTCCATTAATGAATCATGACTCATTAAATAATTTAAAATCCAGACGCACTCCCGGCGTTTAAGCTGATAATGATTTAAAAACCAACGGATAAAATCCTTTTTTTCATTGACAGAAACAGGGGTCTGCATGTAATTCCCTCCTCTATCGATCGTATAATCTGACATCACTTATACATTCAGCAAGCATGGTCCAAAATCCTGCTTATCTTAAAAATTCATCCTCTATCCGTAAGATTGTTTCTTCAAGCTCTTCGTTTGTTCCATCCATTGAAAGCACTTGTTTTAAAAGCGGCAGCGCTTCTTTCTGGAGACCCTCTTCCAATAAGAAGTGAGCGTATTCATATAAGAAATCCCGATCATCCTGATAATGGAGATACGCAGCTTCGAAGCTTTTTTTCGCTTCAGCGTATTGCTCAAGGCCTGTATAAGCACCCGCCAAATACCAATTGTATTTCGGATCTTCTTCTCCGTAGCCGCGGACTTCCTGAATCAGATCAATAATCTCTTCAAAGCTTTCTTCTTTATGATAGACGGCTAAAAGCGTATGGAGCGCTTCCACGTAACCCGGATCGAGCGCCAGCGCTTCCTGAAGAAGCTTTTTGCCTTCCTCTTCGTTGCCGAGCTTTAACGCCATTTTCGCCGCATAGAGAAAAAGCTCTTTATTGTATTCATCGTAAGTAATACCTTCTTTAGCGGTTTTTAATGCATCTTCATACATGCCTTCTGCCTCGTAGCTTTTTGCAAGCGGCATATAAAGCGATGAATAGGAAGGATCAAGCCCTTTTAAATCAGACAGCTGCTTGATGGCTGTTTTGACCATTCCCGCCTGATAGGCTGTAAACCCGTACCCGAAAATCGTATTCGGTTCTGTATGTTCTGCCGCCGCTTTTTCATACCATGAAATCGCTTCCTCAAATTCACCCGCCGCGCTCAATGACTCAGCCAGCCTCTGATGAACATTTACGCCGCCGATTTCGTGCCGTTCTTTTGCCGTCTCTTCATAGTAAGGAACGGCTTTTGCGTATGATCCCTGAGTAAAGTATAATTCCCCCAGAGCGAAATCAATAACAGGTTCATCTTGTAACATCGCTTTCGCCTGTAACAGCTTTTGCTCACTTACTTCAAATAAGCCCTGCATCTGATACAGATCAGCCATTAAAAGAAGGCTTTCCGCGTAAGACGGGTCTTCCGGAGAAATTGTCTCCAGCACCTCAAGAGCTTTTTCTTCTTCATCAATATCTATTAACAATTCGGCGTAAAAATTCGTCAGCTCAGACTCATCCGGATAAAGGTCATGCAGATCACTGATCAGCGCTAACGCTTTTTCGGCGTTTCCCCATTCATAGTAGAGCTGGGCTGCAATGGCTTTGTCTTCGTCATGAAGCTGCGTTTCAGCTTTTGAAAGCGCTTCGAGTCCCTTTTCGGTTTCACCTGCTTCAACTAATTTTATGGCTTCTTGGATCAATGTATTCAAATCAGACCGGTCCTTTCTTTTCCTATACCTCATCAACCAATGAAAAGGGTTTTTATTCGGGTTATTCTTATCATAATTCAGACAGGGCCTGCCCGCAAATAAGATGCTTCACCCGGCATTATAGTTTATCAGAAAATGATTAAGAGGAAAACGGCAAAAAAGGGGACGGCATCTTTATACGCAAACAGCGCAATTTGTTCCGGCTGTCTCTGTAACGAAAACGCATTCCCCCTTTCTGTTATTTTCTGTTTAAGACAAGCTATGTCAAAGCCCAAAGTTTTATGACACATGAAGAAAAAAGCCCGAAGAATCTCTTCAGGCTTTTTTGGCTAATTGATCTAAATGCTCAAAAAATGTCGGATATGAGACATGGATTGCCTCAGTATCACGGATGTCAATCGGCTCTTCTGTCAGGCATGAAGCGATACCGAGCATCATGCCGATGCGGTGGTCGCCGTGGCTTGACACATCGGCTCCGCCCGCAAGCGTTTTTTTGCCGTGTATTTTCATGCCGTCTTCAGTCGGTTCAATGTCTGCGCCGATTTTCCGGAGCTCTGATACGACGGTGTCGATCCGGTTCGTTTCCTTCACCTTCAGCTCCGCAGCGTCTTTAATGACAGTTGCGCCTTCAGCCTGCGTTGCCAAAAGGGCGATAATCGGGATCTCGTCAATTAAACGGGGAATGATTTCTCCGCCGATTTCTGCCGCTTTCAGAGCTGAGGTTTCAATAACCAGGTCTCCGTAAGGCTCTGCGCTGTCCGCTTCTGAAGGAATCACTTCAAGTGAAGCTCCCATTTGCTTTAAGACATCAATCACTCCCGTGCGTGTCGGGTTCAGGCCGACGTTTTTCAGCACAATCCGGCTTCCGGGAACGACAGCGCCTGCCGCAAGGAAAAAGGCTGCTGAAGAAATATCGCCGGGCACGAAAATATCAGCTCCCCGGAGCTTCTGACCGCCCGTTACGGAAGCGCTCGTCTCCGTTTCCGCAAGCTCGGCACCAAAAGCGTTCAGCATCCGTTCCGTATGGTCTCTTGATTTATGAGGCTCAGTGACGGTCGTCGTCCCTTCAGCCTGCAATCCGGCAAGCAGCACGGCGGATTTGATCTGCGCGCTTGCAACAGGGGAGACGTAATCAATGCCTTTCAATTGTCCGCCTCTTACGGATAAAGGCGTAAATCCTCCGTCCGCTCTTCCGTCAATCGCGGCTCCCATCTGTTTTAAAGGCTCCGTCACCCTCTTCATCGGGCGCTTTGCAATACTTTCGTCGCCCGCTACCGTACTGTGAAATGGGCGTCCGGCTAAAATGCCGAGCATCAGGCGGATAGTCGTGCCGGAATTTCCGACATCAAGAAGGCTGTCAGGCTCACAAAGTGCGTCAATGCCCTTCCCGTATATCGTTACATCACTTCCGTTTTGTTCAATGGAGACACCCATTTTTCTGAAGCAGGCAATGGTGCTCAGACAATCGGCTCCGGGCAAAAAGTTTTTTACCGTTGTGGTTCCTTCCGCAAGCGCTCCGAACATAACAGAACGGTGGGAGATGGATTTATCCCCCGGAATATGAATTTCACCGTTTAAAGACGTCACTTTTTCTCTTTTCAATGTTTTCCACCTCAGTCAGCGTAAAATGTGTCATATTTGGCGCGGGATTGAATGCAGGTTTCCGCACGCTTCCGGTCATCATCAGTCTGGAAACTGATTCTGAGAATTCCGTTAATATCTTCTCTTGTTTCGATAATGCGGATGTTGGTGATACTGATTTTTTCTTCTGCCAATATCGCCGTAATTTCTGAAATGACCCCCGGATGATCGGGAACATCGACATAAAGGTCATAAAAGGACGGGATCGCTCCTTTTTGACGGAGCGGCAGACCGTCGCGATAATCTTTCGCTTTTTTAAAATATCCGAACAGGCTGTCCGCATCTTCATTTTCTACATAAGATTCGATCGTGTCAATCTCCCGTTTCCATTCTTTGAAGCGGTCAAGCAGTTTATCTTTGTTATGAAGAAGTATGTCCCTCCACATCGCCGGACTGCTTGAGGCGATCCTGGTGATGTCCCGAAAACCGCCGGCTGCGAAACGTGTCAAAAACGGATAATCTTCTTCAGCATGATGAGCCTGATGTACGAGGCTTGCAGCAACGATATGAGGGAAATGGCTGATGACGCTCGTTACGCCGTCATGCTCCTCGGGGGTCATCTCCACAAAGTGGGCGTTTGCCGCTTTCAAGAGTTCCTTCAGATGCGTTACTGACTCTTTAGAAGTTGATTTTCCGGGTGTTAAAATATAAAACGCATTTTCGAATAAAAATTCTTTCGCGGCAGCGGCCCCGGATTTATGAGATCCCGCCATCGGATGGCCGCCGACAAATTGATAGTGAGCCGGAAGCACTTTGTCGGCGTAGCTGACGACTTTCTGTTTCGTGCTGCCCACATCCGTAATCAGGAGTTCATGGGTGATGTCTGATGCGGCCAGCACATCGAGCATTTTCAGCGTTTGGGCGACAGGCGTGGCGATAATGACAACAGACGCTTGCTGCGCCCCTTCCGTAAATGAGCCGGCCCGCTCGTCAATAATTCCGAGCTTCAGCGCGGCAGTGAGCTGTTCTTCCGAAATATCCACACCGATAATCCGTTTATGCGGATGCTCCTTTTTGATGGCCAATGCGATCGATCCGCCGATCAGCCCGATCCCCGCAAGCAATATAGTATCCTTCATTTCACTCATTTCCTTTTTCAACTATTTTAATAGAGCAAAGAGGTGATGCCTGATCACCTCTTATAATATTTCAGCTAAAATTGTGAGAATTTCCTCATTCTGCTCTTTCGTACCGACCGTAATCCTTAACGCTGTCGGAAATCCGAGCGCCTGTCCTGAGCGGACGATATATCCTTTTTCCAACAGGGCTTGGAACAGTTCATCCGCCGGGCGGTTAAAATCAATGAGCACAAAGTTGGTTTGTGAAGGATAACAAGTTAATCCGTGAGTTTCTGCAAAATCATAATACTGCTTAAGGCCTGCTTTATTTTTCTCGACGCATTCCTGAATAAATGTCTGGTCATCAAGCGCTGCCAGTGCCGAAGCCTGACCGATTCTGCTCGTATTGAACGGCTCTCTCGCCGGTTCAATCTGACGGATCAGTGCTTCGTCCGCAATGCCGTATCCGACGCGCAGCGCGGCAAGTCCGTACGCTTTAGAGAAGGTGCGGAGGATCATAACATTCGGATATTGCTTTAAAAGCGGAATGCTTTCTGGGTAATCTTCCGCCGTAACATACTCGTAGTACGCTTCATCAAGTACAACGAGTATATGCTCGGGAACTCTGTTTAAAAAGGCAATTAGCTCTTGCTCAGAAGTATATGTCCCCGTCGGATTATTGGGGTTGCATACCCATATGATTTTCGTCTCGCCGTCAATTGCTTCCAGCATCCGGTCCAAATCATGAGCGCCGTCACTGCGGAGCGGAACCTCGCGCACCTCAGCGCCTTCAATCACCGCATTGTGTCTGTATTGCGGGAAAGTCGGGGCGGCGGTAATCGTGTTTGCCTGATCATTTAATAAAGAACGGCAGATAATCTGCACAAGCTCATCAGAGCCGTTGCCAAAAATGATCGAAGATTCACTGACCTGCAGATGCTCACTGAGCCGTGTTCTCAAAGCGGCACTGTAACCGTCGGGATACAGCGCAAGCTGCTCAATCTCCTGATGCAGCGCATCTTTAGCGGCCTGTGAACAGCCGAACGGATTTTCGTTAGAAGCGAGTTTTACTACTTTCTCAAGCCCGTATTCCATTTTCACTTCTTCTATTGGTTTGCCCGGCTGATACGGTTTCAGCTGCCGCAGCTGTTCTTTAATCTGCAAATCCAGTCACCTCATTTTACACTGTACAGTCGTCCGAACGTCTTTGCGTATTCTTCAAATTCAAGAAGCGCATCGGCTCTTGTTTCGGGATTCACAAGCTTTGTTTTAAGCTCTTCAACTTTTTTGACAAGCGCGCTGCCGACAACGACACCGTCAGATATTTCATTCATCCCGTCAACCTGTTTGCGGTTTGAAATGCCAAAACCGACCGCCACCGGAACAGGGCTGAATTCTTTCACCTTACGTATGAAAGAGTATACAGACGGATCGAATTCGCTGCGTACGCCCGTCACTCCTAAAGAGGATACACAATACACAAAGCCGCAGGCCTGTTCAGTAATTATTTTCAAACGGTCTTCACTTGTCGGCGCAACCAGTGAGATATAAGCGATGTTCTCCTTTTTGCATGTCATTTGCAAAAGGGCGCTTTCCTCTAATGGAAGGTCGGGTACAAGCAGACCGTCTATGTCGTTTTCCCGCAGTAAAGCGAAAAAGTATTCTTTTTCTAATTGTAACACAGGATTATAATACGTAAAGAGGATAATTGGAATATGAACGCCGTTTTTTTTCATTTTGCCGCCAAGTTCAATTGCTTTTACGATATTCATTCCGTTTTCCAGAGCCCGTTTTGAAGCCCGTTGTATGACGGGTCCGTCCGCAAGCGGATCTGTGTAAGGAACGCCGATTTCAAGGGCAGAAGCGCCTGCATTCTGCAATGATATTGCCAGCTCAACAGAAATGTCAGGAAGCGGATCGCCAGCCGTAATAAAAGGGATAAATAATTTTTCAGAATCTCGCAGATTAAACATGTGTCTCCACCCCGTTTTCCAAAACATTCATCAGCGTATGAACATCTTTATCTCCTCTTCCCGACAAACTGACGAGAATGATTTTGTCTTTATCCATGTCTTTTGCCATTTCAAACGCTTTTGCCAGGGCGTGGGCAGATTCAATAGCCGGAAGAATACCTTCTGTTTCAGAAAGCAGACGTAACGCGGCAATCGCTTCATCGTCTGTCACGCTTTCGTACGTTACACGGCCGCTTTTATGCAGATAGGCGTGCTCAGGGCCGATCCCCGGGTAATCAAGGCCGGCTGAAATGGAATACGGTTCGATAATCTGCCCGTATTCATCTTGTATTAAATAGGTCATTGAACCGTGAATCACCCCGAGTGTCCCTTTTGCGATCGTTGCCGCATGCAGCGGCGTATCAATTCCTTTTCCGGCCGCCTCGGCGCCGATCAGCTCAATATCTTCGTCTAAAAAGGCCTGAAATATGCCCATCGCATTGCTTCCGCCGCCGACACATGCAACAACCTTATCCGGGAGCGTTCCTTCAACCCGGCGGAGCTGTTCTTTCGCTTCCTCGCCGATGATTTTCTGAAATTCGCGAACGATATACGGATACGGATGCGGCCCCACTACAGAACCGATAAGGTAGAAATGATCTTCACAATGCTGGACCCAATACCTGATCGCCTCATTCGTCGCATCTTTCAGCGTGCCGTTTCCGCTTGTGACCGGCACCACTTCCGCGCCGAGCAGTTTCATCCGGAATACATTCAGCGACTGGCGTGCAACGTCTTCTTCACCCATAAAAACTGTACACTTAAAACCGAATTTTGCGGCGGCTGTCGCGGCAGCGACACCGTGCTGTCCCGCACCGGTTTCGGCGATGATTTTCGTTTTGCCCATCTTTTTGGCAAGCAGAATCTGGCCTAACGCGTTGTTAATTTTATGAGAGCCGGTATGGTTTAAATCTTCTCTTTTCAGATAGATTTTCGCCCCTCCCAAATACTCTGACACCCTGTCTGCGAACGTTAATGCGGTCGGTCTTCCGGAGTAATCAAACAGTAGTTTTTTATATTCGGCATGAAAAACGGGATCATTCTTTAATTCTTTGAAAGCCGTCTCGATTTCCTCAAGTGGCCGCATCAATGTTTCAGGGACAAATTTGCCGCCGAATTCGCCGTATCTTCCGATTTCATTTGGATATGGATACATAGTGGTTCATCCTTTCTTCTAAAAGCCGGATCAGTGTTTGATCCTTTTGTCCGTTTTTTTCAATTCCACTGGCAAGATCTATACCGCACGGACGCGATCTCAGTAAGCCGGTAATCGTTTCAGGATTAACGCCGCCCGCAATAAAACAGCGCTTGTTTGCATTTTGAGCCTGCTTTCGGTACAAGGGGACACGAGCCCACGAAAACGCGATTCCCGTGCCGCCTCTCATTCCTTTTACTGAAGAATCAATGACATAGCCGTCGACAGCAGGTGCAAATTGAGCCATCTGACGAAGCGTCCCTTCCCCGTGATGGAGCGCTTTCCATATCTCCGAGCGCACAAGCGGACGGAGACGGAGGGCATCCTCAGGCGATTCATCTCCGTGAAGCTGGATGGCGTCAAGTGCCAGATCAGAGGCGATTTGCGCGATGTTTTCTATCGTTTCATTTACAAATACTCCGACATGTTTCTTGTCTGTCCGGACCTGCTCTTTCCATTTCCGGACCTCATCCGGCGTTACTCTCCGTTTGCTTGCGGCAAAAACAAATCCCAGATAATCCGCTCCTGAAGCTGCCGCAAGTTCGTAATCACGCTTCGATCGTATCCCGCAGTACTTTACCTCAGGCTTTTTCATATCATCACTCCCCGAACAGTCCGCGGATCGCCTTTTGCTGCGAATCCTCTCTCATTAAGGATTCTCCGACCAATACAGCCTGCGCCCCGTGCTTGTTGACGAATTGCAGGTCAGCCAAAGAACCGATGCCGCTTTCGCTGACCAGCAGGCAGCCGTCCGGTACAAGCTGGGCTATTTTTTCCGTTTGCGAAACAGAAGTACGGAACGTTTTTAAGTCCCGGTTGTTTATGCCGAGAATGTCCGGCTGAAACACTTGTAAAATCCGTTCAAGCACAGTTTCATCATGGACTTCAACGAGCACGTCCATGCCCTTCTCGCGGGCCTCCAGATAAAGCTCATGAAGCTCTGAAGGTTCCAGCGCTTCCCCGATCAGCAAAATGGCATCGGCGCCGATCCTGAACGATTCCTCCACCTGATGGGAATCAATAATAAAATCTTTTCTCAGGACAGGAAGAGACACGGTTTGTTTAACATCTGTCAGAAATTGATTTCTCCCCTGAAAAAAACGGGTATCCGTGAGAACCGAAAGGGCGTCGGCTTTAGCCGCTTCATAATCCGCCGCAATCGTTTCCGGAACAAAATGCTCTTTAATCAATCCTTTAGACGGCGAAGCTTTTTTCACTTCGGCAATCAGCCCGATAAAACGGTTCGGGTTCAGGAGCGCTTCTTTAAAGGATCTCCGTTCAATTTGACAGGTTTCCGGCAGCACGATGGATTTGATTTCTTCTTTTTTCTGCTGAATGATTTGATCAAGCATACATTTCTTCCTCTTTCTGTTTCAGACGTTCGAGCTGCCTTTTGGCATCTCCGTTTTGAATCGCTTCTAAGGCGGTTTTCGTTCCTTCTTTCAGATCATTTGCAAGACCTGCCGTATAAATGGCCGCGCCCGCATTTAAGGCGGTAATATGCAGAGCGGATGACGGAGCTTTATTTGCAAAAATATTCTGAATGAGGAGCGCGCTTTCTTCCGATGAACTCACTTGAATATCCTTTAGTGAACCTTCTGTAAAACCGAATTGTTCAGGTGAAACGGAATATTCCAGACGTTCACCGTTTTTCAGTTCAATGATATCGGTCGGTGCTGAGATGGACAGTTCATCTAATCCGTCACGGGCCGACACAAGCATGACGTGTCTGACATCAAATTGTTCCAGAGCGCTTGCCATCAGGCGCGCTTTATCAAATGAATAGACGCCGATCACCTGCCGCTTCACCTGCAGCGGGTTGCTGAGCGGGCCCAGCAGATTAAATACGGTTCGAAAGCCAAGCTCTTTTCTTGCGGCGGCGACGTGCTTCATTGACGAATGAAACAGCGGCGCAAACAAAAACCCCATTTGTTTCATTTCAATGCTGCGTTTAACGCTTTCTGGAGTGGCTTGAATGGAAACCCCCAGTTTTTCCAGCACATCCGCGCTGCCGCTTTTAGACGAAACGGAGCGATTTCCGTGCTTGGCAACTTTAGCTCCGGCAGCAGAAGCTGTAATCGCCGCTGCCGTGGATATGTTAAACGTAGAAATCCCGTCTCCGCCTGTTCCGCACGTATCAACGACATCCGCCAAGCCACCTGATGTCTGTGCCCGCGCCCGCATCACTTTTACAAATCCGGCAAGCTCCTCCGCCGTTTCACCTCGGTGGGCTAATACCGATAAAATCCCTCCGATCTCAGACTGCGACATGTCCCCGTTCATCATCATCTCCATCAGCTTTTCGGCTTCTCCGGTTTTCAGCGTACGGCCATTAACGCACGATTGCAGAAATTTGTTCATCCGTCTTCTCCTCCCCGCCAGAAAAGATGTCTTCTGCGATTTGAATCGTTTTTAAAAGCGCCCCCGCTTTATTACAGCTTTCTTCATATTCGGCTTCCGGGACGGAATCGGCGACTATTCCCGCGCCCGCCTGCACCGACGCCGTACCGTTTTTGACACTCATGGTGCGGATGGTAATACACGAATCAATCGACCCGTCAAATCCGATATAAGCGATACATCCGCCGTAGGTTTCTCTGGAAGTCGGTTCTAATTTATTTAAAAGCTGCATCGCGCGGATTTTCGGAGCGCCCGTGAGTGTTCCTGCCGGGAATGCTGACATCAGCGCGTCAACGGGATGGACGCCCTGTTTTAAACGGCCGGTTACAACAGAGATGATGTGCATCACATGTGAAAAAGAAACGACCTTTGTGAATTCCGGAACGGCTACGGAACCGTACTCCGCAACTCTGCCGATGTCATTGCGCGCAAGATCGACGAGCATGTAATGTTCAGCTTTTTCTTTTTCGTCATTCATCAGCTCTTTTTTCAGGCGTTCATCCTCTTCTTTTCCGGCGCCCCTTCTTCTCGTTCCGGCAATCGGATGAATTTCCAGGTGCCTGTCATGCACGCGGATCAGACGTTCAGGCGAACTCCCGACAATGTCTCTGTCAGGCAGTTTGATATAGTACATATAGGGTGAAGGATTGATGATGCGGAGCACCCTGTACAGCTCAAATGAATGTCTGGATACCGGAATGTCAAACTTTTGCGAAAGCACCCCTTGAAAAATGTCTCCCGCTTTTATATATTCTTTCAGTTTATCGACGCCGGCCATAAACTCTTCTTTCGTATAATTGGATGTCACAGCGGCAAAACTTGGCGTGTCAAACGTTTCTTTAGAAAAAAACGGCTCTTTCATATCTTTCGATTCTGTCAAAATACCGATAAGCTTACGAAGCTCCGCGCAATTTTCTTTAAAAACGGCCCGCTTTTCTCCCTCCGTCTCCCGGCCGTTAAGCTCCGCATATTGAATGAAATGCACTTGTTTCGTTTCGTGGTCGTACGCGATGATTTTCCGGCAGACAAACAGCATACATTTTTCGAAATCTGTTACTTTCGCGTGGCTTGGCACGGAAGGCTCAATCAAAGGAATCATGTCATAGCTCAGATAACCGACCGCCCCTCCCGAAAATGGGATATCAAGCTCGGGTGTTTTAATGCGGAAGCTCTCATTCATCCAGTCAAGCACGGCTTTTAATTCTCCGGCTTCAAACAGCGTATGCCCGTTTGGATCAGCGGCAGTGAATGTGTTATGACTCTCTTTAATGGTGATAAAAGGATCAAGGCCGATAAAAGAGTATCTCGACCAGCTTGACGACTCATCCTTGCTTTCTAAAAGATACGTAATGTTTCTGTCCAGTTTTTCAACCATCTGAATGGGTGTGATCGTGTCGACCGTAAAAGTCTCTGCGATTGGAATGGTGCGGTGTGTCAGACTGTCCTTTAAAAATAAAGAAACATCCGATTGTAAATTCATGATTCTCCTCCTTACGGTAAGGAGAATGAGATGAAGAGTGAGAGGAGTCTTGCGTATAAGAAATAAACCCAAAAGAAAGGCTTCTTTTGGGCAGAATAAAAACGTGTTTATCTCAGCTCAGCTAAACTCATTCTCTGCTACCCTATTCTAAACTCAACTGTTCAATGTCTTACTTACCAGCTCTATACACACTCTTGTGTATTTCTAAGCTTTGTTTATCGTATTACATGTCAGTATTTTTTGTCAATGATAAATCCGGCCTTAACACAACGGCTTTTTCTAAATAGACATGCTTGATTTCATCCTGAGGCGTATCCGTCTGAACCGTCATCAGGACACGGATACACTTTTGCAGAGCGCCGGTGACATCCATTTCCTGCATGCACGTCACCGGGACGTACTGCCACCCGGAAAGGCGGCGGACCGCTTTTGCCGGAAATACGGAATGGATATCAGGCGTGGCGGATAACAGGATCTGTACAACGTCTTCCGGCTTGCATCCATTTTGTTCAATGATTTTTTCAAGCAGCTGCTGTGTTTTTTCTAATATTTCTTGTTCGGTGTCTTGTTCCACCGTTGTTGCTCCGCGAATGCCGCGTATCATCATGCTGTTTCCTCCATTCGCCATTTGTTCAGCAAATTTTCGAGCTCATCTTTTGAAAGCATGCAGTCCCGCGCTTCGCCTAATTCTTTTAACACGATGAACTGTGTCATGCCTCCGCGCGTTTTTTTATCATTCATCATCCGGGCGGAGAGAACCGGCGTTTCAATATCTTGTCTGATGCTTCCCGGGTAGCCGAGCCCAATCAGCCATTGTGTGAGTTCTTTCCTGTTCATCTTGCAACCCGCAACCTGTTCACTCACGTAAAGGGCAAACTGCATGCCGAGGGCGACCGCATCTCCATGTGTAATCCGTCCGTAGCCGTATTCCGCCTCAACAGCATGGCCGAGCGTATGGCCGAAATTCAGAAAAGCTCTTATCCCCTCTTCCTTTTCGTCCTCACGCACGACAGCCGATTTGATTGAAATTCCTTTATAAATCATTTCATTCAGCTCAGCGCTTGTCAGTCCTTGCAACGTGTCAAACGTGAGAAGTTTTTCTAAAAAAGCATGATCGGCGATAAACGCGTGTTTGATCACTTCAGCCATGCCCGATCTCAGCTCTTGTTCCGGCAGGGTTTTCAGTAGCTCCGTATCGTAAATCACCGCTTTCGGCTGATAAAACGCGCCGATTAAGTTCTTTCCGAGTTTATGGTTGACGGCCACCTTGCCGCCGACCGCGCTGTCATGGGCAAGCAGTGTCGTCGGCATTTGAATGAAATCAATTCCGCGCATAAAAGTTGCTGCGCAAAAGCCGGCCAAATCACCCGTCACGCCGCCTCCGAAGGCGATCATACATGAGGAGCGGTCCATATGGAAAGCGATCGCTTCCGTTTGAATCCGTTCATACTCTTTTAGAGATTTCGCTTCTTCTCCGCTTGGAACGATCACTTTTTTCACGGGCCATGTTTCGTTTAAAAGCCGGAACATCTCATCACCGTAAAGCCGGTCAACTTCAGCATCGATGATGAGAAGGATCTTTGTCAGCGGCCTGTTCAGTGAAGACAAAAGGGCAGCGGCCTGTTTCCTTATACCTTCACCGATATACACGGGATATGCGGAGGAAGCTGTCCGAACCTCAAGCTCTTTCATCAGAATTCCCTCGATAATTTTTTCATGTTTTCAACATTTTCTTTAATTCGGTCGATCTGGTCAAGCCCGAATTGTTCTACGACGGCATTTGCGATTTCCCAGGCCACTGCTGCTTCAGCCACTACACTTGCTGCCGGAACCGCGCAGCTGTCTGAACGTTCAATGCTCGCTGTAAACGGTTCTTTCGTTTCAATGTCGACGCTTTTCAGCGGCTTGTACAAAGTAGGGATCGGTTTCATAACGCCGCGGACGACAATCGGCATTCCCGTCGTCATACCGCCTTCTAATCCTCCGAGCCTGTTTGTGGCGCGTGTATAGCCTTTCTCTTCATCCCATACGATTTCATCATGAACTTCACTGCCGTTTTTGCCGGCCGCTTCAAAACCGATGCCGAACTCTACGCCTTTAAACGCGTTAATCGACAGAACGGCAGCAGCGAGCTTGCTGTCCAGCTTACGGTCATAGTGGACATAGCTTCCGACACCGACCGGCATACCTTCGACGATCACTTCAACGATTCCGCCGATCGAGTCGCCGTTTGCCTTCGCTTCATCAATGGCTGCCATCATTTGACGGCCTGCTTCTTCATCGTAGCATCTGACCGGTGATTCTTCCGTTACCCGTTTGAGATCCTCAATGGATGTGTAATCGGTTTTCTCTGCTTTTACGCTGCCGATTTGCAGGACATGCCCGGCGACTTTAATGCCAAGCTCCGCTAAAATCTTTTTAGCGACGGCTCCGGCAGCCACGCGAACCGTTGTCTCACGCGCGGAAGATCGTTCTAACACATTTCTCATATCACGGTGATTATACTTAATAGCACCGTTCAAATCTGCGTGCCCCGGTCTCGGTCTTGAAATCTGGCGTTTCATTTCACTTTCTTCTTCTTCTGTAATCGGTGCGGCGCCCATAATTTTTGTCCAGTGGGTCCAGTCTTTATTTTCTACAACGAGCGCGATCGGTGAACCGAGTGTCCGGGCATGCCGCACGCCGCTTGTGATCTTCGCTCTGTCCGTTTCAATCTGCATGCGGCGTCCGCGGCCGTGCCCTTTTTGACGTCTGGCAAGCTCAAAATTAATGTCTTCTTCAGTTATATAAAGCCCCGCAGGCACACCTTCTATAATTGTCGTCAGCTGCGGACCGTGTGATTCTCCGGCTGTTAAGTATCTCATTTCTTTCTTCTCCCTTCATCGCATTAACGCTTTTAAGTAAAACTATACCACAAGTTTTCATTAAATGTCTTCTATCTTTTTTGATAAAAAAATGTATCAGTGCTCTCAAGGCCGAAATTTTCCGGGCTGAAAATTTGTTCTGTACTGCCGACAAACAGAATTCCGTTCTTTTTCAGACTGCCCGCCATTTTCACATACAGCTCTTCTTTTGCTTTTTCAGTAAAATAAATAAAGACGTTGCGGCAGACGATCAGATCAAAATCCTGTTCATAGCTGTCGGCAAGCAGGTTGTGCCGCTTAAACCGGATGTTGTTCTGAATCTCTTGTTTTACTTGATAACTGTTGTCAGCCTGCTTGGTGAAATAACGGCTTTTCACGGAAGCCGGCACCTCTTGCAGCGAGCGTTCCTGGTAGATGCCCCGCTTAGCTTTGCTTAGCGCCTTTTCATCAATATCTGTCGCCAATATATCAAATCCGGCCAGTCCCGTCTGCTGATTGAGAATCATAGCCAAAGTATAGGGCTCCTCTCCCGTTGAACAGGCCGCACTCCATATTTTTAACGGTTTGTTATGCTTTATTAACGGAAGAATTGAGGTTTCAAGAACTTCCCACCGTTTATAATTTCGGTAAAATTCAGAAACATTGATCGTCATTCTGTCCAATGTTTCGTTTAATAAAAGCTTGTCCTTTTCCAAAGCGGCGGCAAATTCCTGAAAATCTCTGAACCCCTTCTTTTCATAAAGGGACGTCAGCCGCCTTTTCATCTGTGCTTCTTTGTATAAAGATAAATCAACGCCGGTTATTTGTTTCCACTTGGTGATAAAAATGTCGTAAGGCTCCATTGCTTCTCTCCCAATCTCGCTGTCTTTTGTCCTAGTATAGCCTGTTTTCTGTCGAAATTGTACGATTTCAATAAAAAAATCAGCCCGCGGGCTGATTTGTGAGAAACGAAAAGACAGGGCAGCGCAGCCTCTGTCTTTCATAAATGATGTAAACCTTTTCATAATACGAGAAAAAGAAAGGCTGACGGTTTAGTACACCCAGTCGGCCATTAATTTTTGATACGGTACAAGCTCTTCCTGTTTAAAGAAAATGTGAATTTCCCGCTCAGCGCTTTCTAAGGAGTCTGAACCGTGAATGATATTTTTGCCGACAAACATGCCGTAGTCACCGCGGATTGTGCCCGGCAGTGCATCTTTCGGGTTCGTTTTTCCGATCAGCTGTCTTGTGATCTCTACTACATTTTCCCCTTCCCATACCATTGCAAATACGGGTCCTGATGTAATGAATTCCACAAGCTCGCCGAAAAACGGCTTCCCTTTATGTTCAGCATAATGGTTTTCAGCCATCTGTTCTGAAACTTGCATTAGCTTGGCTCCTGCCAATTGTAAGCCCTTACGCTCAAATCTGGATAAAATCTCTCCGATCAGCTGGCGCTGTACGCCGTCCGGTTTTACCATGATAAAAGTTTTTTCCATAAGATTCTCCACCCCATCATTATGTATAGGCTTTCAAGTTGCACACCGAAATCGTAACATCTTTCTGACAATTAATCAATCCAGGGCGGAGAATGTTCACATCTTGTTCGTAAAAAGGAATTTAAAATTTCCGTTTGCCGATATATTTGGCGATGGCGGCCAATGATGAGCGCGCACGTCCTCTCGGCAGTGTATTCAGTTTTTCAAACGCTTTTTTTAAGTACCTGTCACTAACGGCCATTGATTTTTCAATCGCGTCTGTGCGTTTAATATTTTCAATAATGGGGGCGAGCTGCTCCTGTGTTGTTTCACTGTTAATTAATTTCAGCTGATTTTTCAATTCAGGCTGACGGAGCGCGTACAAAACGGGCAGAGTGACATTTCCTTGCAGCAGATCCCCTCCGACCGGTTTTCCCAGTTCCTCTTCCGTTGAAGTGAAATCAAGAATGTCGTCAATAATCTGATAGGACATGCCCACGTAATAACCGAACCAATATAATGCTTTGTGAATCTTCTCATCAGCTCCCGAAGCGATGGCGCCGAGCTGGCAGCTGACGGCAATGAGAAGAGCCGTTTTCCGTTTGATGCGGCGCAAATAGGTTCTGAGGTTTTGTTCCATATTGTATTTATCTCTGATCTGTTCAATTTCTCCGAGGCATACTTCTACGATGGTTTTGGACAGGATTCGGTGGGCTTTCGGCTCATCCAATCTCGTCATCATCTCAAGTGAGCCCGCAAGCATATAATCACCGGTATACATGGCGATGCGGTTGTCCCACTTGGCTTTGATGGTCGGTTTTCCCCTCCGCAGCTCAGCGTCATCAATGACGTCGTCATGCACGAGGGACGCCATATGAATCATTTCCAGCGTCACCGCAACATATTTTATTTTATTAATGTCATAGTCGCCGAACATGCCGGAAAGCAATACGAAAACAGGGCGGATCCGCTTGCCGCCCGCCTGGAGCAGGTGGAGCCCGGCTTCACTCAGCAAAGGATAGTCTGACCGCACCGTTTGCTCAAGCTCCCTTTCGATCACATCAATATCGTCATTTAAAAAAGAATAGGCCATTTTAAATTTCATATCATTCACCCAAACATCTGTATATTCATCATTTCCAACCGATATGCGTAGCGGCCACTCCGCCGGTAAACGAATGGTATTTGACATTCGTCAGGCCCGCTTCTTCAAACAGACGCGCAAGTTCTTTCATACCGGGAAATTCTCTTGCCGATTCTTGAAGCCAAGAATATTCTTTATAGCTCTTCGCAAACATTTTTCCGAAGAAAGGCATGATGTATTTAAAATAAAGAAAATATGCCTGTCTGAATCCGAACATTTCCGGCTGGGATGTTTCCAGACATACGACCTGCCCGCCCGGTTTGACGACCCGCCGCATTTCTTTCAGCACGGTCAGATAGTCGGGAACGTTCCGCAGCCCGAAGCCGATGGTGACAAAATCAAAAGAATCATCAGCGAAAGGAAGCTCCATCGCATTTCCGTGCAAAAGCTCAATTTGGCTGTAACCGCCCTCTTTCACTTTTTTCTCACCGATGCTCAGCATATTTTTGCTGAAATCCAGTCCTTTGATTTCGCCGCTTTTTCCGGCCGCTTCTGCGAGGGCAATCGTCCAGTCAGCCGTTCCGCAGCAGACATCAAGCGCTTTTGCGCCTTCTTTTACATTCATGATCTGCATCGTTTTATCGCGCCATTTTTTATGCTGCTGAAAACTGATAACAGAGTTCATTTGGTCATAATTTTTATAGATTTTTTCAAACACGCCGTGTACGCGCTGTTCTTTTGACTCCTGCATGTTGATTACCCTTCTTCCACTTTCTGATGATATGTTTTGTCCTGGCTGATCGCTTTAAGCCGGTTCAGCATGAGGTTTTGGATTGGTGAATTGAGCGGCAGCAGCGTTTCAATGCTTTGCTTTGCCTTTCGGAAGCTATCTTCCATTATGTCAGCCTTTGATTTCCCTGACTTTACAATATTGCCGATGACATCGAGAAATATAGCATTGCCGTTCATCAGCCGCTTATATACAAAAAAATCACTCGCCAGCTCTTTCCAGCGCGGAAGATTAAAGTGGTCTGACACTCTGTGAAACAGGGCCGCTTCCACAATCGCCATGCTTTCAATCAATTGATTCAAGTCATTGACAGACCGATCGTACAGACGGATTTTATGCTCATTGATTTCTTTAATTGCCGTAGCGAGCGTCCGAATCATATAGATATCCTTCATTTCAGATAAAAGCGAATAATACAGTCCGCTGAAATAGTCGCCGGCAAGCACGGTGAGCTGCCGGTTTTTATTTTCGTCTCGCTTTAACGCTCTGGCTGTTGTCACTTCATCGTGGGTATCAAGGGCGCTTTGGACAAGCATCGCAGTTACTATGTAATTTTCTCTGTCGTTGTTCTTAATGTCCGCCTCTTCAAACAAAGCGTGAAAAAGAAGAAGCTTATCCTCATCGATTTTAGGCGCGGAAATATGTTTCGCTAAATAAGGATGAGACAGCTTTTGTTTTAATTTCGTATTTAGATTCGCTAAAGTTCCGTAGATGTCTTGCAAAAATATCACCCTTGTCCCCAAATTCACATTTATTCTAATATGTATGAGATTTACTCGTCATTATTATACGCAGGTATCATTATAGCATAAAAAAAAGAAATTGGCTGTATTCTCCCGCCGTTTGCGGGCATTTGGCAAAAGCGGGAAACAGCCGGCTTATTTTTTTTCGCTCTTCATTTCTCCGTAAGCGGTCTGGATGAGGGCGTTGCCTCTCACTTTGATGGCAGAGGTATGCTCAGTAAACTGAGCGATAATCACTTCGCCTTTGTCCAGTTTTTCGGAATGGTGAAATTTCGTATCCGTTCCTCTCGTTAAACCGATGACGTTCACGCCGTCCTCGACCGCTTTAATGACGACAAAATCACTTGAATGCTTTGAATTCATATCTGCACCCTCTATCATTATTAATCCGCACGTTTAATATGTTCTAACACTTCGGAACGCGCCGCTGCGTCATCTTTAAAAATACCTCTTACAGCGGAAGTCACTGTTTTTGCGCCCGGCTTTCTTACGCCCCTCATCGTCATGCACATATGCTCAGCTTCGACGACAACCATGACGCCGTGGGGATCTAAGGTCTCTACGATGCTTTCTGCAATCGTTGAAGTGATGCGCTCCTGGAGCTGCGGGCGTTTTGAGACGGCTTCCACCGCCCGCGCCAATTTACTCAGGCCCGTCACTTTGCCGCCGCGCGGAATGTAGGCAATATGCGCTTTTCCGTAAAAAGGAACAAGGTGATGTTCACACATGGAATGAAACGCGATATCTTTTACAAGAACAAGCTCCTCATGGTCTTCTCCGAAAACGGTTTTAAAGTGTTCTTTCGGGTCTTCATTTAATCCCGAGAATACTTCCGCGTACATTTTTGCCACGCGTTTCGGCGTATCTAAAAGCCCTTCCCGGTCCGGGTCTTCTCCAATCGCCTCTAAAATCTGGCGAACCGCCTGTTCAATCTGTTCTTTATTAACTTCTTTCATTGTCTGTGTCCTCCACCATTGAATACATTTAATTTCGATTCTAGCACATTTGCCGCGCCAAAAGCAAAACGAAAGTCCTGCCCGGTGACCGAGGCTGCTTAAATATGAAAAGCCCCTTTATCAAGGGGCTTTTCTGTGAAGAAACAAAGTGTATGTATCAGATGCATACACGATCTATATTCACAATTATTTTCCTGCAACAGCGTCTTTAAGAGCTTTACCTGGTTTGAAAGCAGGTACCTTGCTTGCAGGGATTTCGATTTCTTCACCTGTTTGCGGGTTACGTCCTTTACGTGCAGAACGCTCGCGCACCTCAAAGTTACCGAAACCGATCAGTTGGATTTTATCACCGTTTTTAAGTGCATCTAAAATCGTATCAAAAACAGAATCAACTGCTTTTGTAGCGTCTTTTTTAGACAATTCGCTTGCTTCAGCAACCGCATTGATTAGTTCTGTCTTGTTCATGCCTTTCACCTCCTCCCAAAAGGGTATCAAATCAGCAGTTTATTATCATTTCTTCACAGTTCAGCCTGATTCTAAACCTGTCTGATAAAAAATCAAAGCAGGGAAGAACAGACAAGTAAACGGCTTTTCAAAAGAAAACAGACACTTTGAGGAATGTTTGTCCAACAAAGTGAAGATTTTCTGTATGTAGAGTAACACATATAAAAAGCCATATCAAGCATTTTAAAGCCTCAATCCCTTGCTCGTCAAGGTTTTCACGTGTTTTACCGAACAAATATTCCTTTTTTTGCTTTTTTCCTCCTAATCCTTGATTGATTTCCAGTATCTAAAAAGAATAAAAAAAGACCCCCCGTTTCAGGAAGAGGTCCTTCAGCTTACAAAATAATGGCGATAAGGCCGCCTGAGCCTTCGTTAATAATTCTCTCCAGCGTTTCTTTCAGTTTATATCTCGCATTTTCCGGCATGAGTGACAGTTTTGCGGAGATTCCTTCTCTTACGATAGAGCTCAATGATCTGCCGAAAATATCGGAGTTCCAGATAGAAAGCGGATCATCTTCAAAGTCCTGCATTAAGTAGCGGACAAGTTCTTCACTTTGTTTTTCCGTCCCGATGATCGGCGCGAATTCACTTTCCACATCCACTTTGATCATATGAATGGACGGAGCGACCGCTTTGAGCCTTACTCCGAACCTTGATCCTTGTCTGATGATTTCCGGTTCATCAAGGCTCATATCGGCTAAGGCCGGGGCGGCAATGCCGTAGCCGGTCTGTTTCACCATTTTCAGCGCATCTGATACCTGATCATATTCTTTTTTCGCGTGGGCGAAGTCCTGCATTAATTCAAGCAGGTGGTCTTTCCCGCGGATTTCAACGCCGACCACTTCTTTTAAAATCTGGTCATATAAATGATCCGGCGCATACAAATCAATTTCTGCGACACCCTGGCCAAGTTCGATTCCGGCCAATCCGGCGCTTTCAATAAACTCAAATTCACTGAAGTGGCCGACAACCCGGTCGACATCGCGCAGGCGTTTAATATCTTTTACGGTTTCTTTCACTGATTCCTGGTAGCTCTCTCTGAGCCAGTGATTTTCTTTCAGCACCATGACCCAGCTCGGAAGGTTGACATTGACTTCCAGCACAGGGAACTCGTAAAGCGCTTCTCTGAGGACGCTTAACACATCTGTTTCCCGCATGCTTTCAACACTCATGGCGAGGACGGGAATATCATATTTCGCGCTTAATTCAGCTCTGAGCGCTTCTGTTTCCGGGTGGTACGGTTTTACCGAGTTGATGACCATAATAAACGGTTTGCCGACTTCCTTCAGCTCGTCGATGACTCTTTCTTCCGCTTCCACGTAATCGCCCCGCGCAATATCGCCGATTGAGCCGTCTGTCGTAATGACGACCCCGATTGTGGAGTGTTCCTGGATGACTTTTCTCGTACCGATTTCCGCTGCCTCATGAAAGGGAATCGGTTCTTCGTACCAAGGTGTATTGATCATTCTCGGGCCGTTTTCATCCTCATATCCCTTCGCCCCGGGAACCGTATATCCCACACAATCCACAAGACGGATGTTGACATCAAGTCCTTCCGCGACATGAACGGACATGGCTTGATTCGGGACAAATTTTGGTTCTGTGGTCATTATCGTTTTTCCTGCTGCGCTTTGCGGAAGCTCATCCTGCGCCCGCGCTCGATCGGCCTCATTGCTGATATTCGGGAGCACCACGAGCTCCATAAATTTTTTAATGAATGTAGATTTCCCTGTACGGACAGCGCCAACGACTCCTAAGTATATATCGCCCCCTGTTCGTTCAGCGATATCCTTGAAAATATCGACCTTTTCCAAGTGATCCCCTCCCGGACTTCCTATCCTTATCATTTTTCATTCACCATTCTCCAATCAAATACAGGACACTATATGTGTATGACGTTGTCCTATTTCAATATGACATCTTTAGAAAATTTTCAGACAGTCTTTTCTATCAAAATCAAAAAAACCTTTCTCCCTATTTGTATGCGCGGGAAAAAGGTTCATTCCTGTTTCGTTTGACTTTCTAAAAAAACGGGTTCCTGTTTTTCATTTACGGTGTATGTGACTGAAAAGGCCGGGACGAAAGGAGTCTCTTTCCATAAAATATCTTGAATTTCCGCGCCCGGTTTGATTTTCTTTTTGTTTTCCTTCAGGCAGCGGGCGAGATCGACGCGATAGTCAGCATAGATTTCTCCGTCAGCGCCGATTAAAAGCGGCAGAGACGTGCCTGAAACCGGACTTTTGACTGAAGGAGAGTCTTTCATGCCGAGCTTTTTTTTATTTAAAGTGAAAAGCCCTTTTGAAACGGCGTCCTCATAGGGAGGATATGTATGCTTTTCCTGATACATTTTGACACGCAGCTTCATGTCGCGGATTGCTTCCGCCATTTGGAGATCGACCAGCTTGACGGTCGGCTTATTTTCCACATCGACAAGCACGTATTGGTACATTCCTCCGCTTTCATAAGCTGAGGCCGGCGGCTCCTCTATGTATCTGGGCGCGAGCCGCTTAAAATCTATCGGATATTTTTGATAGAGCGGTGTTTTCATATCTTTTGTCTGAATCGGCAGAAGTCCGCCGTTCGCCTTTTTAAATTCATCCACTGCCGCTTGCACCTGCTGAAGCTGATGTTTGTAAGATACTTTATTTTCAGTTTTTTCCGCTTCAGGGTACAGACAGCCGGACAGCAGAAGCACCGCCATTGCCGTTATGACGGCCATTTTTAACTTATGCATTCCGCGCCCCCTTTTTGCTTTATTCATTGACAGGCCCGCTGAAAACGACCATTAACACGATCAATCCCGAGATGACCATGCAGGCATAAGCGAGTGAAGAAACCGCTGCTTTTATCAGTTTGTTTTTCACTTTGTACCTGCTGACATAAATAGAGGCCACCGCAACAAACATTAATCCCATAGCACCAAGCGCAAACCACATTTTCATCAATGCCACACTCACGTTCGTGCCCCCCGTCCCATCATTGTAAGCGTTATATTTCATTTTAATATACAAATGTTGAAAAGATCAACAGGTTTTCCATCTATTGAAAAAACAAAAAAAACTGAAGCAAAGAGGGGGACTTTGCTTCAGTCAAGTTGACTATATTCACCTGTACGTCTGAGATACACTCTCTTGGACTTCGATGCTATAGTATGCGCAGATGCATACGTCTGCATCCTCTTCTGCCTAAATCAGCAAATGTTTTAAGCGATTTCAGCCGGAGAGTTCTGCGTTTTGGACTTTCGTCACTTCAGAATATGCTGACGGCATGTTATTGTCACTTCACCCGGTTTTCGAATGTGTTGACCAAGTCTTCCATCTCATGGGTTTTCACTCTGGCCATTAAGGATTCTACGGCCGTTTCTACCTTCTGCCCGTTAAATAATACTTGGTGAAGCGCCTCTGTGATCGGCATTTTCACTTGGTATTTTTGAGACAGCTGATACGCAGCTTTCGTCGTCCGCACGCCTTCAACAACCATCCCCATCTTATCCAGGACAGCTTCCAGCTTGTATCCTTTGCCGAGCAGGTTGCCGGCGCGCCAGTTTCGGGAATGAACGCTTGTACACGTCACGATTAAATCGCCTACGCCGGTCAGGCCGGAAAAGGTGAGCGGATTTCCGCCCATCTTTGTGCCGAGTCTGGCGATTTCAGCAAGACCTCGGGTGATTAAGGCCGCTTTTGCATTATCTCCGTATCCCAATCCGTCTGTAATCCCCGCTGCAAGAGCGATGATATTCTTTAACGCTCCCCCTATTTCAACACCGATCATATCCGGATTGGTATAGACGCGGAAATGCTGGTTCATAAATAAATCCTGAACCGCTTCTGCAGCCTTGATATTTTTTGAAGATGATGTAACAGTCGTCGGGTGTCTTAATCCGACTTCCTCAGCGTGGCTCGGCCCTGAAAGCACGACGATGTCTTTTCTGTACTCCTCAGGCAGCTCCTCTTCCATTAATTCTGAAATGCGGAGAAGCGAATCCGGCTCAATTCCCTTGCTGACATGAACAAAAATCGATTGTTTCGGGATGTACGGCAGAGCCTTTTTCAGCACTTCCCGAATGGCTTTTGTCGGAACTGCCACAATGATGAAGTCAGCTCCTTTTAAAGCCTCGCTTAAATCAGCTGTACCGATGATAGAACTTGATAGCTCCACCCCCGGCAGGTAATCTTTGTTTTCATGCAGTTCGTTGATTTGATCGATCAATTCGGCACGGTGTCCCCACATCATGACTTGATGTCCGTTATCAGCCAGCACTAAAGAAAGTGCAGTGCCCCAGCTTCCCGCTCCAAGCATTGCCACTTTTTTCATCTCTGTATCACACCTTTTTATTTTCTTGCTCTTGCAAATATTTTAATTGGCGTACCTTCAAATCCGAAAGCGTCCCGGATTCGGTTTTCTAAAAAGCGTTCATAAGAAAAATGCATCAGTTCCGGATCGTTGACAAAAACAACGAAGCTCGGCGGCTTAACAGCGACTTGAGTCGCATAGTAAATTTTCAGACGGGAGCCGTTGTGCGTCGGAGTCGGATTCATGGCGACCGCATCCATGATGACATCATTTAAGACATTTGTCTGTACGCGGAGAGAGTGGTTTTCACTCGCTTTAATAATCGCAGGCATGAGTGTATGAATCCGCTTTGTCGTCAGTGCCGACATAAACAGCACCGGCGCGTAATCGAGAAATTGGAAATGTTCCCGAATATTCTGTTCAAATTCTTTCATCGTGCGTTCGTCTTTATCAACGGCATCCCATTTGTTTACGATAATGACGACGGCTTTCCCGGCTTCATGGGCGTATCCGGCGATCCGCTTGTCCTGCTCAAGGATGCCTTCTTCTGCATTCAGCACAACGCCGACGACGTCTGAGCGGTCAATGGCTTTTAACGCCCGAAGCACACTGTATTTTTCTGTTGTTTCATATACTTTACCCTTTTTTCTCATTCCCGCCGTGTCAACGATTACAAATTCCTGCTGATTGTAGGTGAACGCCGTATCCACAGCGTCTCTAGTCGTTCCGGCTACGTTGCTCACGATAACCCGCTCTTCGCCGAGCATCGCATTGACAAGGGATGATTTTCCGACATTCGGGCGGCCGATCAGGCAGAATTGAACGACATCATCACTATACTTCGTCTCCGGAATGTTTTTAAAATGCTCGGCACAAGCATCGAGCAAATCTCCCAATCCTAAACCGTGTGTGCCCGAAATCGGATACGGTTCTCCAAAGCCGAGCGCATAAAAGTCATAGATGTTCGCTCTCATTTCGGTATTATCTAATTTATTTACGGCTAATACGACCGGTTTTTTCGTCCGGTACAGTATTTTTGCCACTTCTTCATCCGCAGACGTCACACCTTCGCGGCCGTTCACCATAAAGATGATCACATCAGCCTCGTCCATGGCGATTTCAGCCTGCTGGCGGATCTGTGTCAGAAACGGTTCGTCTCCGATATCAATTCCGCCCGTATCAATCAGGTTAAAATCATAATTCAGCCATTCCGCCGAACTGTATATCCGGTCCCGCGTCACTCCGGGGGTATCTTCTACTATTGAAATTCTTTCACCCGCAATCCGGTTAAAGATTGTAGATTTTCCCACATTCGGTCTTCCGACAATGGCTACGACAGGTTTACCCATAGTACCCTTCCTTTCAATCCAGCCGCTTACATTTTCACAAAAAATTGTTCAACCGGTTATTAAAAATCATCTTCGCTATGAAAAGAACCCTTCAAACAGAAGGGCTTAACTCATTTATTATATCAGTTTTCACTGAGATCACAATGTATTCTTCAAAATGTTTCGCATTCATGTAACAGTCTCCGTCTGTTTTCAAGACATTTTTGTCGCTCCTTTGCCCTGCTTTTTGCTTTTTTGGCTGATGCGCGCCGCAAGCTGTTCATATGTAGTCAGCCCGACGAGGAGAATCACTCCCGCCGAACAGCCTGAAAGCCATTGATAATCCCCGACGGCTGCCGCACCCGCAATGTTGCGGATGACCGCAGCATACAATAGCTCCCCCTGGCACATGCCGAGAACAAAAAGACAAAGCCTCTCAGGGAACCGCCCCTCAACGGAAAGCGTAATAACGGTAAGCAGTATAACCGCCGCCCATTCAGGTTTTATGATAAACCAAACAGGATCATATAATGCAAAAAGAAAAATAAAGCCGTACGCCGCAGCCGCCGTCAGATGAATCACAATATTACGGAGCCGTTTATGCATGCCGAGGCTCCCCGCATAAACAAATGCCGCAGCAAAAAACATGACATATGCCGCGTTCAGCGTAAAATAAGCCGTAATCTGATGTATGCTTGCCATCATATTAGTCAAAATAAAGACTGATACGTAAAAGCGGCTTTTTGTTTTGGCAAAAATAAAAGTCGCAAGTATCCATAAAAACCACATTGACCAGTAATAATAAAACGGTTCCATAATCGCTCCTCCTCTGATCAGTATGGAGCGGGAACGCATTTTTTAAACCAATTATGCCTGAAAGGAGCGGATAAGGATGGGAAAAGACAGACAGGAGAAAAAACTGAAAGCCTCCCGACGGGTGGAATCTGATCGCGATGATTCGATTCACCATAAAGGAGCGACAAGCCTTGAGCAAAACGGGGAATTCCGAAAAAGAAAATCGTAAAAAACAGAAAAAGGCATGCGGGTTCGCATGCCTTTTAACGTCTGCTGAAACGGGACGTGTCAATCCCCCGTTCAGAAAGCCAGTGATGTGTCTCACCTTTTATGACCAAAGGCGCCTTTTGCAATTGGGAAACCGATTGGCATCCGAGGGCGGTCATAATCATTTTCAGCTCTTGTAAAAGCGCCGTCATCTCGTCAAACAGGCCCTCTTCTCCTTTAGAGGTGAGAGCTTTCAGGAAAGTGCCCGCCATTCCCGCGCCGGAAGCGCCGAGGGCAATCGATTTGGCGACATCCAGGGCGCTTTGCAGCCCGCCGGATGCGATAATTGATTGATCAGCGGAGAGCGAGTGGATTTCCGCTAAGCTTGCGGCAGTGGAAATTCCCCACGTATTAAAAAAATGAAGCGCCTTCTCTCTGCGCATATTTTCAATCTTAGAGAAATTCGTACCTCCGTATCCGCCGGCATCAACTGCTGCTGCGCCAGCATCAAATAACTGCCGTGCCGATTCCCTGCTCATTCCGAAGCCGACTTCTTTGACAAAAACGGGAACTCCCGCTTCCGCCGCAATCCGCTCAATACGGCCGAGAGCGCCAGTAAAGCTTCTGTCACCCTCTGGCATGACGATCTCCTGAATCACATTTAAATGAATCTGGAGGGCATCTGCTTGAATCATATCAACTGCCCTTTTCGCCTGCTCGGCATCCGCCTCGCTGCCTAAATTGGCAAATATCAGCCCATCCGGATTCTCTTTTCTGACGATCTCGTAAGAACACCGTTCGGAGGGATCTTTTAAAGCTGACATTTGCGAACCGACAGCCAGCGGCATGCCGGCTTTGCGCGCGGATCTTGCCAGCGATCTGTTAATTTCGTATGTAAGTTGTCCGCCGCCGCCTGTCATCGCATTGATAAAAATCGGCGAACTGCTTGTGAGTCCGCCGATTTTCGTTGATATATCCACTTTTTCCAATGCTAGGTTCGGTAGGCTGACATGAACAAACGTAATATCATCAAGCCCCGTTTCCCGGTTTTGGCCGGTAGACAGCGCATGATTTATATGTTCTCTTTTTCGTTCTGCTCGTGTCACGTTTTATCACCAATTTATTTTAATTTATTAAGCTTGTCTCCGATTAAATCGCCAAGCTGGAAGCCGGTGCTCGGCTCTTCTTTCGCCTGGTATTGGCGGAAGTCCTCCTGATCGGCTTTCGGCGCTTCTTCAAGCTCACGCATGCTTAAGGAAATGCGCTCTTCGCTTTCGTTCACGTCAAGCACTTTCACTTTAACAGTCTGTCCTTCTTCAAGCACTTCATGCGGCGTTCCGATATGTTTATTGGAAATTTGCGAAATGTGCACAAGTCCTTCCACGCCCGGAAGAATTTCAACGAAGGCGCCAAAGCTTACAAGGCGCTGCACTTTTCCTTCAAGCACATCTCCCTGTTTTACCTTTTCGCCGATCTGGCTCCAAGGTCCCGGCAGCGTTTCTTTAATAGATAAAGAAATACGTTCGTTATCGCGGTCTACGGACAGTACTTTCACTTTTACGTCCTGACCTTCTTCCACCACGTCAGACGGTTTTTCGACGTGTGAATGAGACAGCTGCGAAATATGAACAAGCCCGTCAATTCCGCCGATGTCGACAAATGCGCCGAAATCAGTCAGACGCTGCACTTTTCCTTCAAGCACGCTTCCAACCTCAAGCGTTTGGAGAAAATCATGCTTTTTGGCTGTCTGTTCTTTTTCCACTACAGCCCGGTGTGACAGAATCACCCGGTTTTTATCACGGTCGAGTTCAACGACGATAAGAGAGAGGGTTTTCCCTTTATAGTCAGTGAAATCCTCGACGAAATGAGCTTCGACAAGTGATGCGGGAATGAAGCCGCGAACGCCGATATCAACGACGAGACCGCCTTTCACCACATCTTTCACTTCAGCTTCAAACACTTCTTTTGTGTCGAATTTTTTTTCAAGGTCTTCCCAAGCGCGGTCAGCATCAACGGCACGTTTAGATAAAATCAAAGCATCGTCTTCCACTTTTGTTACTTTCAGGTCAAGCTCGTCGTCAACTTTTACGACATCCGATGCTTTCTCTACATGAAGACTTGATAATTCACTGATTGGAATGATTCCGGACTGTTTGACATTGACAATTTCGACATCTACATGCTTGTCCTCTACCTTTGTCACAATCCCTTTTACTACATCTCCAACCTCTGGCACTTGAACATCAATTTGATTCATTTCCTCTGTCATTTGAATAACCTCCTTGGTCCAAACCTACACAGCTTAATTAATACGGTTTGAAAGCTGAACATGTGAATGTCCGCTTTTCAGCCGAATATGTATTAAAGAATCATCCAAAAAAGATTTTGAATGATCAATAAAAAGTTTTATTAGTATTAACTTCTAATAAATGGACTGGTTTGTCAAGCAATAACATCTTGTCTTTCGAAAAAAATTATAAAGCACTCCGCCCGAAGTTAACGTGATTTCTGTTCGACGATCTCCAGAATTTTTCCTGCGACTTCGGCAATGCTGAGTGACGTCGTATCGATTTCAATCGCGTCTTCCGCTTTGCGCAGCGGGGAAACTTCCCTCTCTGAATCGAGCTTGTCGCGTCTGGCAATTTCTTCAATGAGCGTCTCGTAATTCACGTCATAGCCTTTTTTCTTATTCTCTTCATATCGGCGCTTCGCTCTTTCCTCTACGGACGCGAGCAGAAAAATTTTCACTTCGGCATCAGGCAGCACGTGAGTACCGATATCACGGCCGTCCATGACGACACCGCCTTTTTGTCCGAGCTGCTGCTGTCTTTTGACCATTTCTTCTCTGACGCCTTTATGCTTGGCGGCGATTGATACTTGGTTGCTGACTTCGTCTTTACGGATTTCTTCTGTCACATCTTCTCCGTTTACCAGAACGATTTGTCCTTCCGGAACGGATACAAGCTCAATTTCCGTACGCTTCAGCAGCTCTGTAAGCGCCGCTTCATCAGTTAAATTGGCATTCTGCTTGAGCGCCGTATATGTAATGGCACGATACATCGCTCCTGTATCAATGTACACATATGATTTTTTCTCAGCCACTATTTTAGCAACGGTGCTTTTTCCGGCAGCGGCCGGCCCGTCGATCGCAATTGATAATTTCTTGTCCATAATCTCTCTCCTTGCTCTTTACTCCTCTATGGATTGTATCATGAACTGCCGGAAAAGGGGCGAAAAAATTGAGCTGATTTACCGCTTTACCGTTTCAATCCATTCTTTTTTCTCCATTTTATCAACTCCCTCATATTTCACAGCTTTCGAAATATAAGGTTCAATAGGCTGATAATGAAGCAAAAATTGCACCGCGCCCAAAATTATAAGCTGAATGCAGACCAATTTGACCAGCAGACGTTCAAACGTTTTCATACACGCGCACCTCCATTAGGATTAGTATGGAAAAGTGCGCTGCTGTTTATTCCGACAGACTGTTTCTTCTCTGCTGCAGCTGCGCGCGCATACAATATTGGAGTAAAAGCTGCTGCGATGCGGGATCGATTTCTGCAAATTCAAGCGTCATTTTTTGTTTATCCGCCTTTTCATCATAAAAAATCCGCTGGGTAACAGCCTCGGCCGTAATATCGGCTGTATTTTCCTTGCCGGGAAGAGAAAATGAGACATACAGCTTTTCACCTGGTTCCGCGGAAATATGCTCAGGCATCACAACAGCGATTCCGCCGGCGCTGATATTAGAGGAAACCGTTTGGAAAGCGGTTTTTTTCGCTTCCATTTTGACGGATACATCCAATACTGCGTCTGCACGGACGTATCGGCGTCTTTGAATCCGCTTCATTTCCTCCTGAGGGGGGATGTCCAATCCGATCATCGGGATGGGGTCTTTTTTCTTTCCTTTGATTATGCTTTTAAATTGATACGGCACGTGGCCATTCCCCATAAATTCCGCTGTTATTTCCAATCCTTTATGCAAAAAGACCGTCCGTCCCGAATCCAGATCGACGGGATATGAGATGTGCAGTTCGCCGTTTTCAACGCTTACTGCTTTGCTCCTCGCTTTTTTGGGCTCATTGTTCTCTATGTATTCAATCCAAATATAATCTCCGACAGCTATCATGGGCCTTCACTCTTTCATTATTTATGCTTTTATTAAAGCATGTAACGAAAAAAAGGAAAAGACTTTTTAGTCCTTTCCTCCTTTATTTTTATAGGTCTTTATATATAGGTTCTGCACTTTTTAACTTTTCTATTTTTTCCTCTTTTCCGTCGTCCGCATTAATGAACATTTGATATGTGTCTTTCCCGATCGTCCCGAGCATTTCGTAGCAAAGCACTTCCTGACCGAGCTCATTCGTGATCAGCGCCTGCCGGGTCTCCCGCACTTCAACATTTTTATTCAGCTTCGCTTTCGCTTCATCAGCTGACAAAGCGGGAGCCGGAATCGTTCTCGTGCGGTGCGCCGCCAGGTAATCACGCGCGGAAAAACCGACGACTTCACCATCATCCAGCGCCACTTTCATTCGGATGGCTTCCGGATAAATGCGGACATTTTTCTCCACGGGGATAAAAGAAAAGACGCCGATGTTATTATATTGCGCGCTTTCATCAATTTCGAGGCCTTTTGTTTCATATCCATTTTTCTTTAAAAACGCGACGGCCCGGTTAGATGCTTCATTGAGGCTGATCTTTTGTTTCTTCACGGCCCGTTTTTGAATCAAATAGACCGGATGTCCGCCTTTTTGGGTAATATCCATATAGATAAAAGACTTGTTGTCGGCGTCTTTCATGCGGATGCTGTATACGTCCCGATTCGTCTTCCTGCCGCTTTTGACCACTTTAATTGAATAATTATGATCAGGCGCAAACCGTTGCGCGATTTTGACCGCTTCTTTTTCCGTAATTTGTTTTCCTTTCAGATGCGTAAAACCTTTTCGTTCTGTATTTGCTCCCGTAAATGTGGGGCTGATGCTGTCTTCAGAAAAAGCGCCTACATTTTTTTCGACTGTTTTAAAGCTGTCGACGATCGTATTATCGCTTTGTTTTTTGTCAGAGGCGAGCGCCATCTCAACATCCATCCACCGTAAATTTTTGCTCATGACGAGATGCTGAACGCTGCGGAGCTGGTTTTGAATGTTCTCCGCCTGTTTGTACAGGCTGTTCAGTGTTGTATATTCTTTCTTATCAAGCGGTTTTTGGTCTAAATCCCGGACGGATGTTTTATAGCTGAAATCTCCTATGTTGGATAAAAACTCCTCCGTCTTATTAAAAGGCATGAGAGTCAAGGGCAGCTGGCTCACATTGTTATGAGCTTCAGATGTTATTCTCCATACATCAATGAGCGCCGGAGACAGAGATTTTTTACTGTTCATCGCAAGCGTCGTCCCGATTTTGTCGTGAAGCTGATCTACATGGTACGTCAATTCATGAAAAGCCCTCTGATAATTATTTTCCGCGTGCAGAAGGACCGCATCTTTTTCCTGATGCTCTTTATATCCCCAGTATCCGGTTGCGGCGATCGCGACACCGAGAACAGCGATAATGATTCCTCTAATCATGTTAACACCTCATTTTGCGTACTTTTACTCACAGAAAATGTGCTTTCCGATTCTTTTAATTTGCGGACGTCCCCAAATCCATTTGCTTGTCGCCGTATCAGGATTGAAATAATAAATCGCGTTTTCAGAAGGATCCCAGCCGTTGATCGCATCAAGAACCGCTTCTTTTGCTCTTTCATTCGGCTGCATGTATATTTGGCCGTCGGCAACGGCGGTAAACGCGAGCGGTTCGAAAATGACGCCGGCCACCGTATTCGGAAATAACGGGCTTTTAATACGGTTTAAAATAACCGCGGCGATGGCAACCTGCCCTTCAAACGGCTCACCGCGCGCTTCCCCGTACACAGCCTGTGCCAGAAGATTGATGTCGTTGTTTGAGAAACCGCCAGGCATATTGGCCGCTGTCGTATTTTGCTTTTGATTTGACTGACCGCCTGTATTGTTTTGCGGCTTTTGAGCAGGCTTATTCGTTCCCGCCGGCTTCTGCGTTCCGGCTCTCGGTTTTGTTTGGTTTTTCAATGGGACGTTGCCATAATGAGTGAACGTATTCCCTTTTTGGATCTGCTCCATTACATATTCACGGTAATATTTTGATTTAGAAATCAGCACCTGTTTGGTTTTCGCGCCGACGAGGCCATCAACCGGCTTCATGCCGAATTTCTCCTGAAAATTTCTCACGGCCCAGTATGTGGTCCAGCCATAAACACCATCGATTTTCCCGTTATAAAATCCGTTATATTGAAGACGGGCCTGCAATTCTATAACATCATCACCCGTCGCGCCTCTTTGAATCACTTGATTTGAAAACGCATGAACCGTTTCATGATGATCGAAGAAAGCGGCGGCGAAAGAAAATAGAATGAGACATGCCATAAAGGCTCCTTTGCACTTCATCTCTTCAAGCCTCCTACTGCAAAATTTAAAGTGTACCCGTATTGTCTGTCACGAGGTTATTTTTATGCACGTTTCCTTCTTATCCCCTGTCAAGGCATAAAAAAGAAACCGCACGCGACGCGCGGTTTCTTCACACTTGGATCATATTGACGGAGCGTGCTTTTTTTGCCTTTCGCAGCCCGAACCACCATAAAAACAGCATAAACGGCAGCATATAATATACCCAATGATTGAGGGCGGTAAGAATAAAATCGTAAGAACCGTGCAGACATGAAGGCACGGCCAGCGAAATCACAAGCCATTTGACACGGGCTTTTTTCTGCGAAAAGCGGGCTTTTCCGAGATAAAATCCCATAATCACTCCGATCAGCGCATGGCAGGAGACCGGCAGAAGCGCCCTGATGAAAGCATGCTCAACGCCGTGGCCGAATAGATACAGAATATTTTCAAGCGTGGCAAATCCTAAAGACACACTGGCCCCGTAAACGATTCCGTCATAATGCTCATCAAAATGAGCATGCGGATACACACTGATCATCAGAACGAACCATTTCACCGATTCTTCCAGAAATCCCGAAGACAAAAACGAAACGAAAAAGCTTCCTCCCCCTACATGCTCTTTTTCAAGAACATATTGGATAAACATGGTCGGAAACACAAGAACAACCCCGAGAAAAAAAGACCTCAGCACCATATGTACGGGTTCATTGTCATACTGATCTTTTAAATAAAAATAGCTTAACAGCGCAATGCCGGGAGCAATTCCTGCAGAGATGATTGCAAACATCAGGCAACCTCTTTCCTTTATATTCCTATATCTATCGTACCATGTTGTTCATATTTTTACATCTTTCAATTTTTTTAAAAAAGAGCATATGAATGATCATATGCTCTCTGCACCCAGCCGTTTTGATATTTCATTTGCGATCAAGCCGCCGTGAAAACGGCCGTTCTCGATAAAAATTTCGTTGGCGTTATTTCCAGCCGCAATGACTCCGGCGATAAAAACACCGTCAACATTTGTTTCCATCGTTTCTTCCCGGAAAAACGGCCGGCCTGATTCCGCATCAATCCGCACACCGATTTTTTCGAGGAAACCGTGATCGGGATGGTATCCCGTCATGGCAAATACGAAATCGTTTTTCAGCCGGACCGTCTCATTTCGGCCGGAGCGGAAAATGATTTCATCTTCCGTCACTTCTTCAAGACAAGCGCCGAATTCCATCCGGATTGTGCCGTTTCTGACGAGGGCCTCAAACTCAGGCAGAATCCACGGCTTGATGCTCGGGGAGTACTCATGTCCTCTGTAGAGCACCGTGACGCGCGCACCGGACTTCACCAGTTCCAAAGCCGCATCCACACTTGAGTTTTTCCCGCCGATCACAGCAACATCTTTATCAAAATAAGGATGGCCTTCTTTAAAGTAATGAAATACCTTAGGAAGCCCTTCACCCGGTATGTTCATATAATTCGGATGATCATAATATCCTGTCGCAATGATACAAAACGGAGTGAGGTAGCGGTCTTTTGATGTTTCTACAAGAAAACGGCCGTCTTCCTGTTTCGTTACGCGCTCCACCGTTTCAAAGGCGTTTACGCGCAGCTCTTTTCTTCTGACAACCTCTCTGTAGTAAGAGAGAGCCTGTATGCGGACCGGTTTTCTGTTTTCCGTAATAAAGGCGACATCGCCGATCTCCAATTTTTCACTTGAACTGAAAAAAGTTTGGTGGGTCGGATAGTTATAAATGCTGTTTACGACATTCCCTTTTTCGATCACAAGCGAGTTCACGCCAATTTGCTTCAGATGTATAGCCGCCGATAATCCGCAAGGACCTCCGCCTATTATAATTGCTTTTTCTTCTGTCATGTCCTTCAACTCCTGCGATTGGCATTTCCATCATAAGTTTCCACTCATATAAAAAATCTCCTATATTATCATAGGAGATTTTTTTTGTTTATGCAAACGATTGGTTTATATCCAGCCTCTGAAACGCGAAGCCTCCGCCATTTTCCGCACGCCGACCATGTAAGCCGCAAGCCTCATGTCAATCCGGCGGTTTTGGGACATTTCATAAATATTATTAAACGATTTTATCATCATATTTTCCAGTTTTTCCTCGACTTCTTCTTCACTCCAGTAGAAGCCTTGGTTGTTTTGAACCCATTCGAAATAAGAAACCGTTACACCGCCGGCGCTCGCCAGAACATCGGGAACCAGCAGCGTTCCTTTGTCTGTCAGGATTTTCGTTCCTTCCAGTGTCGTCGGTCCGTTTGCCGCTTCTACAACGATTTTCGCTTTGATGCGGTCAGCGTTCTCTTCTGTAATTTGGTTTTCGATCGCCGCCGGGACAAGTATATCACAGTCCAGCTCAAGCAGCTCCTGATTCGTAATGGTGTCATTGAAAAGCTTCGTCACCGTTCCGAAGCTGTCTCTGCGGTCAAGCAGATAATCAATATCAAGACCGTCCGGATCGTAAAGGCCTCCGTACGCGTCAGAAATTCCGACAACTTTCGCGCCGGCGTCATGCATAAACTTGGCCAGATAGCTGCCCGCGTTTCCGAAACCTTGTACGACGACGCGCGCGTTCTGAATATCGAGACCTTTTTTCTTGGCCGCTTCTTTTATGCAGATGGTAACGCCTTTTGCCGTCGCTGATTCCCTGCCGTGGGATCCGCCGAGTACAAGCGGTTTTCCCGTAATAAAGCCGGGTGAGTTAAATTCATCAATTCTTGAATATTCATCCATCATCCAAGCCATAATCTGTGAGTTTGTAAATACGTCAGGTGCCGGGACGTCTTTAGTCGGTCCGACAATCTGACTGATTGCTCTGACATATCCCCTGCTCAGCCTTTCAAGCTCTCTGAATGACATATTTCTCGGATCACAAACAATTCCGCCTTTACCACCGCCATAAGGAAGATCAATAATTCCGCATTTTAAACTCATCCAGATGGAAAGTGCTTTCACCTCTTTTTCCGTTACATTCGGGTGAAAACGAATGCCGCCTTTTGTCGGACCTACGGAATCATTGTGCTGCGCACGATAGCCTGTAAATATTTTCACAGACCCGTCATCCATCCGAACAGGAATTTTAACCGTTAATAATCTGAGCGGCTCTTTCAGCAGTTCATACACTTCTTCTGGATACCCCAATTTTTCCAGAGCTTTATGTATTACGGTTTGGGTTGATTTTAATACATCATGTTTGTCTTCTTCATTATGACCGGTGAATCGATCGGCTGCCATTTGAGTTAACCTCCTAAAATCTTCTGTTTCTCTCATGCTCCCTTTCAGTGACTAGTATACACCTTCAATATCTCCGTGCATAGAAGAAAGACAATGATTTTTCCATTATTTCGCTTAAAAAAAGACGGCCGCTGAAAACAGCTGCCGTTTCAAATCTTTTTTATGAAAAATGTTTCTGGATGGTCTCCACAGCATTGCCGTCCATGATGAGTTTTCCGTACTCATGGAGCCTGTAAATCGTAATCGTCGCCGGGTGTCCGTATTCAGCCAGCACCGCGATGACGCCTTCGGCGGAACGGGAGCCGAGGTCTTCAAGGCTTACATAGTATTGGTTCTCATAGTGGTAGACGGTGCCGCCGGTAATCCCGATTCGGTGAAGGCTTCCGGCAAGCTGAATGATATCTTCAAACGAATGGAACTGATAAATAATATCCGGGCTTTCGTCAAGTTTGACCTGCATCTCGATATAATCATCGTCATATTCGTCATCTTCTGCGTCCGCGTCATGATTTTTCGTTACAATCACAACCATGCCTTGTGCCTGAAGAGAATATACTTCCACCGCGATCGGACCATTCGCTTCAAAGCCGAGCTCTGTATTTGCTTCATTCATCATATCTTTAAATAACTGGTGGACTTTAAACGAGTCCTTCCAGAGGTCTTCTTTTGTCAGTCCCCGATCAGTCAGATCGTCGAGGGTTAAAAAGATTTTAATCTTATTATAGTTCAGACGCTCAAGCCGCATAATGTTCCCTCCTGCCTCTTCTTGCACACAAATCATATAACACAGTATATGAATAAATGAGTCATAGGTTCTTAATTTGTTATCAGTTTACACCGTGTACAGCGGGAAGACAAGCAGAATGCCGTTTTTTATCACCGCGGCCGGGTTTGTTTCAGGAAGACGGCTCATCCGGTCCGCACAGCGTAATCATATGCGTCTCCGGTTTCGCCCCGAGCCTCAGCGGAACTTTTGTCGTCCCGTAGCCGTTGCTGATCAGGTAATGCGCTTTTTTTACCGTTCCCGTCCCGCCCAATTCGTACGGCCCGAACCGGCCGAAACGGATTTGGCCGCCATGCGTATGGCCGCTGAACACAGCGTCAATCCCGTCTGACTCCCTCATCTGCTCATGGATGTCGGGGTTATGGCAAAGCAGGAGGTTTACTTTGTCAGCATCCGTATATCTGATTGCAGCATCGTAATCATCCATCATCATCCTGATATCATCCACGCCGCAGATCGTAACGGTTTCCCCTTTATAAGCAAACTGAACCGATTCATTTCTCAGCGGGATCACTTTATATGCCCGTAAAAGAGAGAGCAGTTTTTGCTGGCTGACCTCGTAATCATTATTTCCCCACACATACATGACAGGCGCAAGAGCCGTCAGACGTTTGATGTTTTCTTCAATTCTGGCGTAAGGAACTCCGCCCTCCGCCAAATCACCGCCGAGCAAAACGGCATCCGGCTTATAACCTGCCGCTTCGCGGAGAAGCTTTTCATCAATTAAACGGCGGTGCACGTCAGATATAAAAAAGATGGTGAGCGGCTTCATCCCCTTCATTTTATCAAGCGTAAATGTATGTGTTTTCAGATGGCTGCCGTTTGCCGTTTTGTACATAACGGCCGCCATAACCGCAGCCGCTCCCGCCAATGAGCCGAGAATTCCCGCTGTAAGCTTCATAAACGCACTCTCCATTCTGTCATTGTCTTATATTAGACGGACAAACAAAAAAAGACGTTTCTATCCTTTCCGGAAAACGCCTCATTTTATTTGCTTTCAAAATAAAGATTGATATCATACCGATGTTTCATCAAGTGAAAAACAGATTCTCTCGCCCTCCATTTTTCAGGCTGGGGCCATAAATCCGTGCTTTTTTGGATAATTTCACACCTCAGTTTATGAAATTCACCCTCAGCTTTTTCTTCCTTTTTTTTGAAATAATAAGAAGTGCAATACGCAAAAGCGGAAGCCATAATCCAGCACAAGTAAACCGTATGGCCTAATATTTCCTGCAGAATCAGCTGCGGAGAGGCTTGGGGGGCATTAAAGCTTTTAAACATCAGCAGTATGCACATCAGGGAAAAACAAACGAGGGACGCCCACTGCCATCTTCGGCATTGTGCGGCATAATTTTCGTATTTTAATTTCCGTTTCACCAGCGCCTGAAGCATTTGTTTCGTCGGTCCGTCAGCAAATCGGTCTAATTGCTTCCATAAAGAATCCATGCGCTTCACACCTTGTCCGTTTTCATTGGTACACTATATGAAAAACGCGGTGAAAACATGCATTTATTTTAATCAGACAGCGGAATGTTCAGAACCTGGCCGGTGTACACGTCGTTTCCGTTTAATCCGTTGTAGCTGCGGATTTTTTCTTCGCCCGCCCGGCTTTTATAATATTTCATTGAAATGCGGTAAAGCGTTTCTTTCGGCTGTACAGTATGCTGTACGGTCCGCACTTTTTTTGGGACAGTCCCGGCTTGATCACTCGCCTCAGCCGGAGCCGCTTTTTCACGGACAGCCGGCGGAGACTGCTGTTTTGTCTCCGCGTATTCGGTGTCTGTCGGCTTTACTTGTTTTTCTGAGGGCGTTTCCGTTTTTTTAGGTGTTTTTTCACTTGGTTTTTCTTTCGTTTTTTCAGGTGCAGCCGCTTCTTTCTTATCTTTGTCGTCAGACTTTTTTTTCGGTTGTTCTAAAAGAGCGGTTTCTGACGTTTCTTTCTGAGCGCCTTTCGGAATAACGGCAGGCGCGCTTTCACTGTGGTCTATAAAGACATCTTCATAGTCCTTCGGGTCAAATCTGCTGCTGTTCGTCATATAAAGAAGACCGAAAAAGACACCGATTGTTACGATAATGAACAGGACGGTCAGAAAAGTGAACAGCGGCGTTTTTGTTTTGGTTTTTTCCTTCACCTGCTCTTCCTTTTTTTTACGCTCCTCTTTTACAGATTGTCTTGTCGGGAGGCTGTCTTCAAGATATTCAATTTGTTCATCCGCGGCCGCGGCAACCTGCTGCTCGGCACGCAGCTGAGCTTTTCTTCTTTCAACTCTTGACATTTCCGTCATGCAAACCCCTCCTAACATATTGAAAACGGATCTGACAGGCAAATACCGCATCAATAATAAAATGCGCTGTAACCGGAACGAATAAATTGCCGGTCCATTCATAGATAAGCCCCAGCAAAAGACTGATGCCCGCAACCATCATAAACAGAAGCCACTTCGCCAAGTATCTGAAATGAAGCACGGTAAAAATGAAGCTGGCGGCCCATAAGCCGATATGTGTCTGCAGAACGCCTCTGAACAAAATCTCTTCGCTGAACGAAATGAGAAGCGTCAAAAACAAAATGTGCAGAACCGGCCTGTTCTTAAAAAGCAATACATTAATGCCGCCGTCATCATATAAATGCGAAGGACACCATTTCATCACCGCCAGATCGGCAAAAATGACAAGGACGGCAAGAGTTACACCGTACCATATGATATTATCGTCACGTATATGCCACAGCTTTAAAAAATCGTGAATGTCGGTAAAAAAGAAAAAGCCGATAACAGCTGAAACCGCCAATATGAGCAATTGGGTGGCGTACAGCTGCATCACAATCTCCCGGTCTGAGAGCTGCCGGATCAATTCGCTTTGCCGTCTCAGCTGAACTCACCCGCAGACTCTGATCCGAAAATCCGGCCTAATTCCAGCTTCCAATCTTCTAACCGTTCCATATTTTTACGTTCTCCTTTTTGCTCGTACGGAGCCAGATCAAGTCCGCAGCTGCTGCAGCATTGTCCGGTTTGACCATCAGGCTCATACGGTTCATCAAAATAAGACAGCAGCGCTTCTCTTATACATTCTTTCCGCTCTAATAACGCCGAAAAACGATTCATTTTACGCAGCTTCTTTTCCATGCGGTATGTCAGTTCTTCCCGCAGCTGGTCTTTTGTGGTTTTTCCTCGCAGAAACAGATGGACGGCCGTTCGCGCCTGTGTTTCCTGGACTCCCTTATTGATCAGAACGTCCCGAAGCTTTCGTTCATCACTCGTACCGGCATCCCGTATGACGGCCAGAATGCCTTCCAGGTCATAATCAGACAGGCTTTCTGTCTGAATAATCTGCTGCTGAAGCTCGGTATCGCCGGGCGCCCTCAGCAAAATACTGACACTCGGGCTGCCGTCGCGTCCCGCTCTGCCGATTTCCTGCATAAAGGCCTCGGCCGTTTGGGGAGGATAAAAGTGAATGACAAAGCGGATATCTGACTTATCCACACCCATGCCGAACGCATTGGTGCAGCAGATGCAATCAAGCTGGTTATGGATAAATTGCTGCTGGATTAAAATCCTGTCGCCTGTATCCATTCCGCCGTGATAATAATCCGTCCGCTTTCCCGTTTTTTCGTTCAGCTCAGCCGCAAGCTCTTCCGCCCATTTTCTGGTCGGACAATATATGATACCCGGGCCTTCAAGCTTTTCGGCAAGCTCCGTGAGCCTGCTTATTTTTTCGGCATTATCAGCCAAATGTTCTGCCGCCAGGAGAATATTCGGCCGGTTGACTGAATAAAGATGACGCACCGCATGCTCAAGTCCGAGCACATCCGTCACGTCTCTGAGCGTTTCTTTTGTCGCTGTTGCGGTCAGCGCCAATACAGGCGGCTTTCCGAGTGCCTGCCTGAAAGGTCCGAGCTTCGAGTAATCAGGCCTGAAATCATGTCCCCATTCTGATATGCAATGAGCCTCATCAATAACAAATAAACTGACCGGGACGTTTTTCAAGCGGTTCAGTACATAAGGTGAAGAAAGGGCTTCAGGAGACATATAGAGAAATTTATACCGGCTGATGTTGCTGAGGATAAAATGCCGCTCTGCGGAATTCAGCATGCTGTTTAATGCAGCAACCCGCTTTTCTCCTTTCGCTTTCAGCTGCTGCACCTGATCTTCCATTAATGATAGAAGCGGTGAAATAATCAGCACCAGCCCGTCCATCATGTAACCCGGGAGCTGATAGCATAATGATTTTCCCCCGCCGGTCGGAAGCATGGCGATCGTATCTTTTTTTTGGAGCACGCTAGTCATAATCTCTTCCTGCCCTTTTTTAAAGGAATGCAAACCAAAATACCTGGATAAAGCTTTATGCAGCTCAGTCATGCTGATTCACCGTCTTTGCCAGCGCCAGCCTGATCTGAAAATAGCTGAAGCGCATCTGCATTCCTTCGCGAATCCGTTTAATTTTATTCGTTTGATGCTGTTTTGCAAATGCCGTTATCATACGCTGTTCCTCTTCAGAAAGATACTGTTCTGTAAAAAATGCAGGCTGATGCAATGATATTTCTACGATATGATCTTCGATTGTGGCGGTTTTTAAATTTCTGACCGCGGCGATCCGTTCAATCGGAAACCCTTTTTCCAACAGCTCAAAGGTTTTTCTGGCAGACTGTGTCAGCGCGCTTTCCGCCTGCAGATCGGACAACAGCTCGCGCAGAGCGGGATATGCACATTGCGGAAGCGATTGAATAACATAATGTACCGCTCCCCAAAACTGGACGGACACATACCATTCATCTTCGTTCAGCTGGAGAGCGAGCTGCTTATTCGTTTTGCCGATTCTGTTGAATGAAGTTAAAGAATAGACAAAAATAAGCGCCTGCCGTTCACTTACGCCTTGCAGAAGGTGAAACAGCGTCTCATGCATTTGGACGGAGAGCTCTTTAGCGTCTCTGTTTTTGCGCATGAACCGTTTGACCCATCTCAGCGTCTGCACATCGTTTGTAACCGGGATATATTGACTGCATTGATGCTCTTTGTTTGACAGGACTTGAATGAGCAGGGAAAGCCGCCTCCACAGGGTAACGGCAGGCGTTTGATAATTCGCGCCGTGGCAGTGCTTCGGCCAAGGCCGTTCGGCAAACGCCCGTTCAAGCCTTTGAACGCCGCGCGCAGTCACTTTCCACGTTCCCTCTTCTTTTCCGGCTGTAATGTATGAGTTCTCGGTGAGTTTATGCAAAGAAGCCGCAATATCGCCGCGTTCACACTGTGAAGCCATGCCGAAATATTTAGCGATATGAAATAAGCCGGCATCCTGAATGGTTTGAGACGACTTTTTTCCTTTTAATAAATGAAACACAGCACTCGGAGTCCGTTCGCCGTCTATTTTGTCCAGACAGTCGAGAACCACGGTATCAAAGTAGTTTATCGCCAATCTAAACACACCTACATTTCTTTTGTGACAAGTTTCGTTTTTTGGTTCTTTTTATTTTAACAGATTTTCATATAAATTTGACGTTTAAAGTCATCTTTTAGGGGGAAGTGCTAAAGAGAATCCCTTATGTGATAAGCATTCTCAATCATTTTTCTGTTGAAATTTGACACTAACATCATTACAATAAGTAAGAGGAATAGGTGTTATATTTAAAAATATATAAGGTAAACCATTTGTTCCAACACGAACAATCTGGGAGGTTTTATTCATGGCAAAGTACACAATTGTAGATAAAGATACGTGTATTGCATGCGGCGCCTGCGGAGCTGCGGCACCAGACATTTATGATTATGATGATGAAGGCATTGCGTTCGTTACGCTTGACGAAAATAAAGGCGTCGTCGAAGTTCCGGAAGTTCTGGAAGAAGATATGATTGACGCATTTGAAGGATGCCCTACTGATTCAATCAAAGTTGCGGATGAACCGTTCGAAGGCGACCCGCTGAAATACGAATAAAAAAGCCCTCCCCGTGAGAGGAGCTTTTTCGTCCTGAATAAGACTCCGGCTGTTATCGGCCGGAGTCTTATTTTTTGCGATCAGCACAAACAAAAAAGCGCCCGGTCTGTGTTTTACAGAGCGGGCGCTTTGGAGTGGTTATTGTGTCTGGATGCTGCGTTTTTGTTCAATCCAAGGTTTCAGCTTCGTAAAGATGAACGTAAAGACAATGGTGATGATAACGCCTTTTACAATGTTAAACGGCAGAATTCCTGCGACAACCGCCGTTTTTAACTGGCTGTTTGACAGTGCCGGTGAATGTAAAAACCAAGTATACGCGGGCAGGATAAGAATATAGTTCAAAATACTCATCAGCACGGTCATCGCCGCGGTTCCGGCCAGCAGGCTCACTGCAAGCCCTTTTGCCGAATTGAGCTTTTTAAACATAAACGCCGTCGGCAGAATAAACAGCGTTCCCGCGATAAAATTGGCTGCCTGCCCGACAGGCACGCCGGCCATGCTTCCTTGAATGATATACTGCAGAATATTTTTAATCGCTTCAACCGCAACCCCCGCCGCAGGCCCGTAAACCAAAATGGCGATAATTGCAGGAACATCACTGAAATCAATTTTCAAGTAATCCGGCAGCCCCGGAAACGGGAAATTTAACAGCATAAGCACAAAAGCAATACTGCTAAGCATACTGATGACAACTAATTTTTTTACTTTCACAATGCTCTCTCCTTTTCGATCAAATCTCTCGAAAAGAGGAAAGGTTCTTTTGCGCCCCAATAAAAAAACCGCTTTTGTTAAAAAGCGGGAGCTTACTAAGGCTTGGCAAAGAAACGTTTGATATAAGCATCAAAACGTCTGCTGAACCTCCATCTTCTCCCATCCAGACTATACTGTCGGCTCCGGAATCTCACCGGATCCTGCCGCCGAAGCAGCTCGCGGGCTTAGAGCATGATGCTCATCACCGCCGGTAGGGAATTTCACCCTGCCCCGAAGATTGATCTTATGAATTTATTCACATTATATATGATCAAATTGCAATTGTATAGAGAACTGCTCAAATTTAAATAAAATATTGGGGAAGCCCAATTTAAGCTGATTCAGCGGTTTCCTTTTCTCCTTTACTGCGTCAATACACATTGACACTCTATTGAGAATATGATAAATTATCAGATATTTAGTCAGCTAAACTAGGAGGAAATCTAACAATGTTTCGAGTTTTGGTCTCAGATAAGATGAGCAATGACGGCTTAAAGCCGCTGATGGAATCAGACTTTATAGAAATTGTTCAAAAAAACGTCGCGGATGCAGAAGATGAATTACATACCTTTGATGCCCTGTTAGTCCGCAGTGCCACGAAAGTAACCGAAGAATTGTTTAAAAAAATGACCTCTTTAAAAATCGTCGGCAGAGCCGGTGTCGGCGTAGACAACATCGACATTGATGAGGCTACAAAACATGGGGTTATCGTGATAAACGCGCCGAATGGAAACACCATTTCAACGGCAGAGCATACATTCGCGATGATTTCTTCATTAATGAGACACATTCCGCAAGCCAATATCTCAGTAAAATCAAGAGAATGGAACCGGACGGCTTTTGTCGGGGCGGAGCTCTACGGAAAGACTTTAGGCATTGTCGGTCTGGGCCGGATCGGAAGCGAGATTGCCCAGCGCGCCAGAGCGTTCGGTATGACGGTTCATGTATTCGATCCTTTCTTAACCGAAGAGAGAGCCGGTAAAATCGGCGTAAACAGCCGGACATTCGAAGAAGTGCTTGAAAGCGCGGATATCATTACCGTCCACACGCCTTTAACAAAGGAAACAAAAGGACTGCTTAACAGAGAAACCATTGCCAAAACGAAAAAAGGCGTCCGTCTTATCAACTGCGCAAGAGGCGGCATTATTGATGAAGCGGCGCTTTTGGAAGCGCTGGAAAGCGGCCATGTCGCAGGCGCTGCCCTTGACGTGTTTGAAGTGGAACCGCCAGTTGAATCAAAGCTTCCCGACCATCCGCTGGTGATCGCCACACCTCACTTAGGCGCTTCAACGAAAGAAGCACAGCTGAATGTCGCGGCACAGGTTTCTGAAGAAGTGCTGCAGTTTGCAAAAGGTCTGCCTGTCATGTCAGCGATCAACCTGCCTGCGATGACGAAAGATGAATTCAAAAAAATCCAGCCTTATCACCAAATTGCCGATAAAATCGGAAGTCTCGTGTCACAATGTATGAAGGAACCCGTCAAAGATGTTGCGATTCAATATGAAGGCACCATCGCCAAACTTGAAACATCATTTATTACAAAAAGTCTGCTGTCCGGTTTCTTAAAACCGCGTGTAGACTCAACGGTCAATGAAGTGAACGCCGGCGGTGTAGCAAAAGAACGCGGAATCAGCTTCAGCGAGAAGATTTCCTCCAATGAATCAGGATATGATAACTGCATCAGCGTAAAAGTAACCGGAGACCGGAGCACATTTACGTTAACGGCTACGTATATCCCTCACTTCGGTGAACGAATCGTTGAGCTGAACGGCTTTAATATTGACTTAAATCCTGCCGGCCACCTCGTTTATATCCAGCACCAGGATACGACTGGTGTAATCGGACGCGTCGGACGCATCCTCGGCGATAACGATATCAATATCGCTACCATGCAGGTAGGCCGTAAAGAAAAAGGCGGAGAAGCCATTATGATGCTTTCTTTTGATAAACATTTAGATGATAAAGTCGTCAATGAGCTGACTTCAATTCAGGATATTGTTTCCGTTAAACTGATTGATCTTCCGTAACCAACAAAAAACCCAAAACATTCATATGTTTTGGGTTTTTTACGTTTAATGGCTTGGAAGCGGATTAGGCGCGGCAGGCACAGCGATAGGTTTTGTCACATCATAATTACCGATTTTCTTTGTATGCGCATGTGTGAACAGCACCTCAGAATAACCGAATTCCTTCGCAGTTAACAGAAGCCCTTCGATCATTAAAATCCCTTCCAGCGAATCTTCAACCTTATGTTTTTCGGACAATTGAATCCGCAGCTGCTCGCCGTCTTCCCTTTCCGATACCGATGCAATCGCATCGGCTTCTATAATGCTCGCGGTCTGTGAGCCTCCGTCTGTTGTCTTCATCCCGTCAATAGCCTGATATACTGAATAATAGGTTTGTTCAGACGGGATGAGATACTCTTGTCCCAGACTGTCGCTGTAAGAAAAATACGCCCGGTTTGTCTGTTTATGTACGGACATTTCAGCGGATATGCCGTAAGATTTATAAAAATCCTGTCCGGCTCCGTTTTGAATCTTTTTCAATTTAATCCGCTCGTAAGGACTCCATGTCAAAGTCTCTTTCAGCATCTTTTTCAATAAGTCAGCATCGGCAACTGATTCGATAGAGAGCCGTCCGTTTACCTGCACAAGCAAATCCTTCTTATCCGCCGTTACCTGCACACCGTCCAAAAGGTTCGGCACAGACAGGAAGGATTCGGGCACTTCTAGGTCTTCCGCTTCGGATAAAGCCTCTGAAACCGATTCATCCGGCTTCTTTTTTTCAAAACTGACCGGAATGACGGCGGATGTTTCTGAATCGGCAAATGCCAAAGTAATGTAATTGTTTTTGTTTTGGTTTGAGACGACGAACGTCTTCTGATCCGGCGGCTTGACAGAAGCTGACTGACTGGCTTTTTCTGTCTGGCGGCTGTCAGCGGTAAGATCACCGGAAGATTTGTTTGTCATCAGGTGAGGAGATATAATCAGAGCGATGCACAATGCGCAGACGCCGGCTGCGGCGGGGCCGATCCAGCTTCGGGCCGGTTTTTTCCTGTACGGTTTACCCGTTTCAATATTCCGGTAAATGGCCTCGGGTGAACGATGATCTCTAACCGCCGGAAGTTGTCTTAACAACTCCTCTACTCTTTCTTCGTTCCAATATGACTTCATCATCCATTAGCTCCTCCCTCAAAAGCTCCATCTGTTTCCGAAGTATTTTGAGCCCTCTGTGTTGGGTCGTTTTGACTTTGCTTTCCGAGAAGCGGAGAGCGGCGGCTGTTTCCTGAATGGAATATCCCTGAATAAATCTCAAGATAATAACAGCTCTTTGATCAATGGTGCAATGATCAAGCGCGGTATAAATTTCCCGGACGTTTTCATGCTGTACGGCGAGTTCGTCCGGAAGCAAATGCTGATCTCTGACATCTTGTGTATCCCAATCAAACGTACCCATAATACGCTGTCTGATCGTCTGCTGCTTGCGGAACCAGTCAATCGCCACATGGCGTGCGATGGACAACAGCCATGTTTTTTCACTGCTTCTTCCTTCAAATGTATGATAGGAATTCAAGACGCGGATATACACTTCCTGCGTCAAATCTTCAGCCTGCGACTTATCTTTTACCATATAAAATAAAAATTGATATAAATCTTGATGGTATGCATCATATAATATCTGAAAGGTTTCTTCCATGGGAAACCCCTCCGTTCACTTTTTTGTCGTAAAAATGCGTTGAAAAGTTACATTACAACTATATTACGAGAAACTGGAATTTGGAAGGGAATTTATATTAACATATTCTTAAATTTTTAAAGGAGAAACAAATAAAAAACACCCGCAGAACATGCGGGTGTTTCGTATGGAACAAGATTGTTCGTCAATTTCAGACGTCATCCTGCACTTTTGTCGGAATATAAAATGTAAACGTCGTCCCTTTGTCGATGCTGCTGTGAACCGCAATTGAGCCGCCGTGGGCTTCCACGATATTTTTTACGATGGCGAGTCCGAGTCCGGTTCCCGCCCTGCCTCTTGTTCTTGCTTTGTCCGCTTTATAAAAACGTTCAAAAATAAAAGGCAGGTCCTCTTCCGGTATTCCAGAGCCGGAATCTTTGATATCGATCTTCAGTCCGTCTTTTACGGTCTGAGCCGCGATATGAACGCTTCCGCCTGACTCCGTATGGCGCAGCGCATTATCTATAAGGTTGGTAAACACCTGTTCCATTTTGTCTTCATCAAAGACACACTCCGGCTGAGACACTGAGATGTCCTCTGTGAGCGAAACGCCTTTTTCCTTCGCTACCCCGGAAAATTTGCGGGAGATCTTCTCCAGAAATTCATGCAGGTTTACCGTTTCATAGTGCAGGCCCGTATGTCCGGATTCCATTCTGGCCAAATCCAGCAAATCATTGACAAGCCGGCCCATGCGAAGAGATTCATCATAAATGATCTGCGCGATTTCTTTTTTCTCCTCTTCTGTGCTTGCAATGTCGTCCACTATTGCTTCGCTGTATCCCTGCAGCATAGAAATCGGGGTTCTGAGCTCATGACTGACATTGGCAATGAAGTCTTCACGCAATTTATCCAGCCTGCGCTCTTCGGTCATATCACGGAGCACGGCCACGGCGCCGCGGACGTGTGATTCCGCATAAAGAGGCGACATCAATAAAACCCATGACCTTCCTTGAAGCGTCATTTCAATCATTTGCTCTTTTTCCGTGTTCACTGCATTTTGAAATAGCTCTTTTGCTTCAGGGGGAAGGTTGTCTCCTTCTTTAATGTTCATGTTCTGCTCATAATACCATGCCTGCAGAAAACGTTCGGCCGGCGGGTTGGTCACCAAAATGGTGCCGTCGATATTAATGGTGATGACCCCGTCTGCCATACTGCTTAAAATATTGGACAGCTGTTCTTTTTCCTGATTCAGCGCGTTAATATGGAAATTGAGCTGCCGTCCCATCTGATTAAAGGCAATGGCCAGTTCCCCGATTTCATCTTGGGTCAGAATCGGAATTTTTGTATCAAACTTTCCTTTCGCCAAGTCTTGGGCGCCTTCCCGCATTTTCCGAAGGGGATATGTCACCCTGCTGGATAAAAAGAACGCGAAAAACGTTGTCAAGACGATGGCAATGCCCGCCGCAAGAAAAATATAGCGTGTCGTATGTTTCGTCGTATCTTTGACGGCAAGCAGCGATTGGGATAAAAAGACCATGCCTTTTTTGCCGTCTTTTTCATACGGCACTCCGACGATCAGCCGTTCGTTATCCGAACCGGCATTGTTGGGGACCGCGCGTTTGCTTACTTTTTTGCGGTCTGTCAGCGCCTTGTGCAGATCCCGGTCATGTTTGATCTGCTCTAATGTAATAGAGGATAAATGATTATCGTCATTGGGCGAATACCAGACATGCTTATCGTCCTGAATGATCGCGATGCTCGTTAAATTGTCCGCCAGTTCCCACGTGATGGATCTGGCAAGCGGCTGGTCTTCATGATTTTCTATTATGACCGCAATTTTGTCGGCAAGCTGCGTTAAATCTTTTTCCGCTTCTTCAACGTGGTAATTTTCTATAAATTCCAGAAGCAGCACCGTTAAAATAAATAAAACAATTAACACGAGTGAAAGAATGGTAAACCAAAGCTTACCTACTACGCTTTTCCAAAACTTCATTCAGCGCCTACCTCAAATTTGTATCCGACTCCCCATACGGTGACGATTTTTTTCGCCGCCCCCGGGGACACTTTATTTAATTTTTCACGGAGCCGTTTGACATGGGTGTCCACCGTTCTGAGGTCTCCGAAAAATTCATACTGCCACACTTCTTTTAAAAGCTTTTCCCTGTCGTACACTTTGTCCGGTGTTTTCGCCAGAAAGTACAGCAGTTCATATTCCTTCGGCGTCAGGCTCACCTCCGTGCCGTCCGCAGTCACCCTGTGAGCATCGTGATCAATGGATAGATGCGAAAAGACGAGCACATTTTTTGTCGGGGTATTTGCTGTCAGATAAGATGTTTGGGAAGCCCTTCTTAAAAGCGCCTTTACCCGAAGCACCACTTCTCTCGGGCTGAAAGGCTTGACGATATAATCGTCCGTACCCGCTTCAAACCCCTGGACGCGGTTGGCTTCTTCCCCTTTTGCCGTCAGCATGATAATCGGCGTCGCTTTTTTTTCTCTGAGCTGCCGGCATACTTCGATTCCGTCCGTTCCCGGCATCATTAAATCCAAGAGCACCAGATCATAATCTGATGCCAGCCCCATTTTAATGGCCTCGTCGCCGTTTTCCGCTTCTTCAATCACATAGTTTTCCCGTTCAAGGTACATTCTTAAAAGGCGTCGAATTCTGGCTTCATCATCTACTACTAATATTTTAGTTTCATTTGTTTGATCCATCGTTTTCCCCCTGCTTTCCTTCTGTTACTTTCATTTTAACAAACTGTGCAGCAGCTTGAGAACTGTATCGGCTTTTTGCATCTATGCGTACGAATGAAGTCCGGCAAGCACGAGATTCACAAAAATTAAGTTAAACATAATAATGGCGAAGCCGATGACGGCAAGCCACGCGGACTTTTCGCCATGCCAGCCTCTTGACAGCCGCAAGTGCAAATACGCTGCGTAAAATAAAAAGGTGATCAGCGCCCATACTTCCTTCGGGTCCCAGCCCCAAAAACGCGTCCATGCAAGCTGCGCCCAAATCATCGCAAACACAAGCGCGCCGAGTGTGAATACCGGAAAACCGATGGAAACAGCGCGGTAGCCGACTTCATCGACCAAGTCCAGATTCACATTTTTGACGAGCGGGCTGATAAGAGCGCTGATTCTCTTTCTGAATATCAGCCTGAGCGCACCGTATAAAACGAGGCCTGCGCCAAACGACCAGATCACCGTATTGACCTTTCTGCCTGAAAAAATGGCCGGAAGCTCAATAAGCGGCTTCATAGCGCTTTCCGTAAGCAGTTCTCCCTCATGCGGGCCGACAAGCGCAGGCATATCATATATCATGACGCTTTTGGCTTCTTTTTTATCCACCCAATTAAATTCAGCTTTGTAGTCCGCCAGCCGGAATGCCGACGTGACGGCGATAAATGCCACGGTCGTCACGAGTATAAACATGATGACTTCAAGCCAGAACGTTTTTTTACCCGGTCTGGATTGGTCGACATGCTTTAACAGGAAAATGACGCCGGCTACAAAACTGATCGCAAGAATCGCCTGCCCGAGCGCCGCCGTCGTGACGTGAATGTACAGCCAATTGCTCTGCAGTGACGGAATAAGCGGCGTGATGTCTGTCGGAAACATGCTTGCATATGCGATAAGCAAAAGCGCGATAGACAATGTGAACATGCCTAATGAAGGCAGTCTGTAAATAAAGTAAATAATAATAAAAGCGAGAACAAGCATCATGCCGAATGACGTCGTAAATTCAAACATATTGCTGACAGGCGCATGTCCGCTTGCCGACCATCTCGCAATGAAGTAGCCGAGATGACAAAGAAATCCGAAAATGGTTAACGTGATTCCGATAGCCGACCAGCGGCCCTTACCGTCCTTAGCACCTTTTGTTCCCCGGATGGCGCCGCCGAAAACCGGGACGGCAATTAAATAAATCAAAAAGGCAGCATAAAGAAAATTTGCGCTCAGCTCCGCCATGACACCACTCCTTTTTCACTAGGCCTGATTTTTGGCCAATTCTTTTTGATCGGCCGGCTCTTGAATCCCGGTCCCGCTAAGAACAAATTCGATATCCTTTTTCAGACCGAACCAGTTTTTGTTCGTATGTCCCGCCACAAGCACTTCATGATCACCTGTTTTGATCCAGATCCTTCTGTGCTGCCAGTACATTCCTTGAATGACGCCGATCATAAAGATCGCGCCGCCGACGGCAAGCACCCATAAGGTTAAGTCTTTTCTGACGGTGAGTCCTGTAATGTTTTTCGTTTCCACATGGTCGAATTTTAATTTGTACTTGTTACTTTCGGAACCTTCAACAGTCTGCTGAATCGCAACAAAACTTTTCTCCCCTTTCGGCTTGTCAGGAGCCGTGATTTTAAAGACAAAAGCCGGATTGTTAGGAACCTTCGTTTTCGTGCTCGGTTCTCCGTCCTTGTTAAAATAAAAATCAGGAAGATAACTGGCGATCTGCACTTTGTAACCGTTACCAAGATCATAGTCCGTGTCGGGATCGAGAAGATTGATCTTCAGTTTGCCGAATGACTGTTTTGTTTTTTGGTCGATCAGGTGAAATACCATCTGATCGAGCTGGTTTTCTTTATAGTCCACCTGATACACAGAATAGGAGTCAAAGCGCAGCGGTTCATTGACGCGGATATTGTTTTCTTTGACTCTTTTAAGCTTCGGCTTTTCACCGAATACAATGTCGCCTTCCCTCTTATACAAAACCGCGTCCGTTGTGAAGGATTTGGCGACTTTGCCGTTTCCGGCTCTGTCAATGGCGTCGGCGAATACTTTTTTCTCAGTGTCTTTGTTATATGTCTGCATCGTGAACCGGTTGTTTTTTAAGTAATATTTGCCGTCAGTACCTGGGATCTGGGCGGTTTCGCCTTCACGGACCCAGAGCGTTTCATCGACATACATACCGGGTACAAATCTCAGCATGGCTCCGATCAGAAAAATGATCAGGCCGATATGATTGACGTAGGGCCCCCACCTTGAAAAACGGCCTTTTTCCGCCAGAATGCTGCCCTCTTGTTCTCGCACTCTATAATGCTTTTTTTTCAATCGTGTTCTGAGGCTATCAGCCGCATCCCCGCTCAGCTCGGTTTCTGTCCGGCTGTATAGACGCTGCCTCTTCAAAAAGACCGGATTCCGCCGAACTCCTTGATTTTTCAGCGCCCTGTACAAAGGAATCACCCGATCCAGGCTGCAGATGACCAGTGATATGCCAATAGATGCGATCAGGAGCATATACCACCATGAGCCGTACAGGTGATGAAATCCCAACAGATAATACATTTGGCCGATTATGCCGTACTGCTGTTCATAATATGTATCCGGCTGGGCGCCCGGCGGCAGATAAGCTTCCTGCGGAAAAACCGTGCCGAAAGCAGACGCCGCCAGAGTAATGACGATCAGCCATATTCCGACTTTTACGGAAGAAAAGAAGTTCCATACCTTATCTACGATTGTTTTATTATATGTTTGCGAACGCCTTGCGCTGCCGTCGTACCGCATATCGGCAAGCGGCGATTTTTGATCATCAAGCGGCTTCCCGCACGACTCGCACAAAACCGTCCCGGCTGGATTCACGTGCCCGCATTCACATTTGACCTTTTTCATGAAGACGCCTCCGGCTTAATTAAATTCATATAGTCATGAACCATGCGTTCTGTCATCGTGCCGGTCACCACTTTCACGACTTTTCCGTCGGGATTGATCAAAAATGTCGTCGGAATAGGTGATACGCCGTACGCGTCCAGCACTTGCCGGTCAGTATCGAGCGCAACCGGGAAATTGACGCCGTATGTTTTCATAAAATTATGTACTGCAATTTTTGATTCGCCGACATTTACCGCAACCACCTCGACACCGAGGTCTTTAAAATGCTTGTATTGATTCTCCATGTAGGGAAATTCCTGCTTGCACGGCTCACACCACGTTCCCCAGAAATTCAGAAAAACACCTTTTCCTTTTAACTGACTCAGTTCTATGAGTCTGCCCTCTGTATCTTTCAGCGCGAAATTCGGGGCTTTGGACCCCTCAGATATACGCTCACCGTTTGTGTATACGGCATTATAGATGGTATATCCGAGCGCGCAGAGTAAGATGAGAAGGATGCCGGTCCGAATGAATAAACGCCGCCGTTTTTTGTTCATTGTACACTGCTCCCCTCCCCTGCCTGCAAATCCATTCAATTATATCATCAACACGTTTTGTAATTTTTGAAGGTTATGTGAAAATTAGAAAGCGTTTTTACCGTGTTCAGCTAAAGCCCGCAGCCTTTTCACCTCATGCGGCGACAATTCTCTTGCGTCTCCTGTGCGCAGGCCTCTTAAATCTAAAAATGCGTATTCTTCACGTTTTAGTTTCAGCACGTCATGACCGATCGCCTCGAACATGCGGCGGACCTGTCTGTTCCGGCCTTCATGAATCGTCAGCTGAATGATGCTCGTCTGCTTTCTTTTGTCCAGGGAAAGCATTTTCGCTCTGGCCGGCGCCGTCTTGCCTTCTTCAAGCTGAATGCCGCGCTCAAGCTTTCTCAGAAGTTCCTTGGAAGGAATCCCCTTCACTTTAGCGACGTACGTCTTATCAATTTCGTATTTCGGATGCATGAGTTTGTTGGCAAACTCGCCGTCATTTGTCAGCAATAAAAGTCCGCTCGTATCATAATCAAGCCTGCCGATCGGATAAATGCGCTGCGGCACTTCTTTGAAAAAGTCGGTCACCACTTTCCGCCCTTTGTCGTCATCAGCTGCTGAGATCACTCCTCTCGGTTTATAAAGCAGAAAGTACACGGGTTCTTCCCGCTCCACCTTTAATCCGTTTACTTCAATCTGATCAGAACCGGTCACTTTTACGCCGAGCTCTGTTATTACTTTTCCATTCACCTTTACTTTTCCTTCTTTTATCAGCTCTTCCGCCTTTCTGCGTGATGCCACGCCGGCATGAGCAATAACTTTTTGCAGTCTTTCCATGTCGTTCACCTCAAGTATAATCTTACTTTTTTCCCCTTGAACAAACAAGCTTTTTCAAGGAGAGTTATTCTGATATATAAAAAGCGCCTGATTTCAGGCGCTTCCAAATAATAACGTAACTATGATGATTGATGCAACCACCCCGATCAAATCAGCAAGAAGACCAACCTTTAAAGCATCCCCCATTTTTTTGATGCCGACCGCCCCGAAATACACCGTCAGGACATACAGCGTCGTGTCAGTCGATCCCTGCATGACCGAGGCCAGCCTGCCGATAAATGAATCAGGCCCGTACACGGCGATCAGATCTGTCGTCATGCCGAGCGCCGCCGTCCCCGAAATCGGGCGGATCAGAGCAAGCGGCACGACTTCTGCGGGAATGCCGAGCGCTGTAAAGAAAGGCTTGCACAGCCCCATGACAAAATCCAGCGCGCCCGAGGCCCGGAATACGGTAATCGCCACCAGCATCCCGACCAAATACGGAATGATGGAAAACGCAATCTCAATTCCTTCTTTTCCGCCTTCAACGAATGATTCATACGTCGGCACTTTTTTGATCGTGCCGTATACCAATATACCGGCGATAATAATCGGAATCATGGCTAAAGACACCCAATTCACCATTTCCATTCGCTTACCTCCCTTTTCTTTTGCGGCGGTACCAGAAGTAGCGGTCAATGAAAATCGCGCCGATTCCCGAAATTAAAGTCGCTAAGATGGTCGGCCCGACGATATCGGTCGGTGATTTCGCCGAGTAAGCCATGCGCACGGCAATGACGGTTGTCGGTATCAATGTAATACTCGAAGTATTTACCGCCAAAAAGGTAATCATGGAACGGCTGGCCTCAGACTTACCTCCATTCAGCTTTTTCATCTGCTCCATGGCTTTAATGCCGAGCGGTGTCGCCGCATTTCCCAGTCCGAAAAAGTTTGCCATGAGATTTGATAAGATGTATCCCATCGCCGGATGATCAGGGGGAATATCGGGAAACAGCTTAGAAATAAACGGGCGGCACATTCTGCTGAATATATCCAAAAGGCCGGACTGCTCGGCTATTTTCATCAGGCCGAGCCAGAACACGAGAACGCTCATTAATCCGAACGAGATCGTAACCGCTTCTTTCGCTCCTTTAAAAACGGCTTCATTCACATCCTGCAAGGTACCGTTAAACATCGCAAAGACAAGTCCGATTACCGTCAGACATACCCAGATTAAATTGACCATGACGAACCGCCCGCCGCGCTCATAAACAGGCTCGTAAACGTCTCAATGAAATGCTTTTTCGGTTTTTTATGGCGCTCATTTTCATAATAGACGGGGATCTTGGCGATCACTTTCCCATCATGCATAACAGTCATCCGGCCGACGACATCAGGAATGAGAGAGGCGTCCTTTTTCCAGGCTTTTTTCGGTTTTATTAAGGTTGTGCTGATTTTTACATCGTCGATTTCATCCTCTTTTAACAAATATTTTACATCCCGGGCAATAAAAGCGTGTTTTCCGTAAAACGTCTTTTTCAGCTTCGGAATGCCGCCTTTTTTAGCGACGACATAGGTTCTATAGTGATCAAAGACATAATTAAACATATTCATATGGTCATCCCAGTCATCCGGATCATTTATGGTGACCGCGATGAGATCCGTACCGTCTTTTGAGGCCGTCGAGACGAGCGTCCGTTTCGCGATTTTTGTGTAACCCGTTTTTCCGCCTGTGCTGTAACGGTAGAGCCCAGTCAGAAGCTTGTTTTTATTTTTCCATACCCGGTCCATCGTTTCCGCCTTATACACTTTTGTGCCTGAAACGGTCCGGTATTCCTTGATTTTCATCGCGTATTTAGTCAAAAGCGCCATGTCATACGCCGTTGAATATAAATTTTCATGGTCGTCCAGCCCGTGCGGATTTTGAAATTTTGTATTTTCCATCCCGATTTGCTCGGCTTTTTTGTTCATCATAAATACAAAACCGTCAAGGCTTCCGCCGACATATTCCGCTATTGCCGCAGCGGCGTCATTTCCTGACCTTAACATAAGCCCGTATACGAGATCTTTCAGCTTTACTTTTTGTCCCGGCTGAAGATAAATGGCTGAGCCTTCCGTTTTTACGGCATTCGGGGAAACCGTCACGGTCTCTTCCATCTTCCCTGATTCAATCGCCAGCACCGCCGTCATGATTTTCGTAATGCTTGCAATCCGCCGCTTATGATGTTCATCCTTGGCGAATAACACCCGGCCAGATGCTCCGTCGATTATAATCGCGCTTTTTGCGCTGACATGTATTTGGGCATGTGCCGTATTGCCGTCTGTAATGGAAAAAAGAATAACAAAAGTCAAAAGAAATACGGCAGCTTTTTTGAGAAAGCGCATGAATGCTCACGTCCTTGTTGTGGGTTTGTACAAGTTTATGCGCATGTCCATGACTTATGAATACCAATTGCATCACTTTCACATAAAAAAACTCTCCCAAAAGGAAGAGTTTTTATCTGACTGATGCCATATTTGAGCCTGATGCTTCATATTGCGCCAATTCTTCCCGCATGCGCAGAAATTCACTGCTGAGCGAAAGCAGAAGGCTCCGCAGCGAGTCCGGCACTTGCTGGTAGAATTCAATCGCGCTTTGGCCTGTATAAGCGGCGCGGCTGTTTTCGTACCATGTATCCTTTTTCGGCATGAAAAACTCTTCCACGCACTGATGATATACTTTATACAGCGTTTTTTCCGCTCTCGCCTCATGAAACGGCTCCTGCATTAAAAGCCGCCTGCAGGCTTCCTGGGCGCCTTCGCAAAAGACGGTCATCCTCCTCAGCACACTGAGCACGTCGCGGCAGTATGCTTCATCCGCCTCTCCTTGAGCCCGCATCTCCGGCAAAGTTGTATGATTTAAATAGCTGCTGACCATCGTGACAACCTCGGCTAAAAATTCACCAGTTTCTTCAGTATGGGCCCTCACAATCGAATTTCCCATTTCCGTCCGTTTCCTTCCTCTCTTGTACGTCGTCATTTGCGTCATTCATCAATGGCCTTTCCCTACTATCGTATGATGAAAAACGATTATTATTTAATATCCTCAAAAGTTTGGTTGAAGTTTTCAAAGAATAAATCGGCTTCCTCCTGGAGAACGTCTTCCTCCGCATTTTCAGGAAGCGGCGGGAGCTCCTCCAATGTTTTTAAGCCGAATTGTTCAAGAAATACCGGTGTCGTGCCGTATAAAATCGCCCGGCCGGGACCGTCGGCGCGGCCCACCTCACACAGCAGCGCTTTTGACACGAGGCTGTGCAGAATCCGCTCAGACTTCACGCCCCGGATATCTTCAATTTCCGCCCGTGTGATCGGCTGCTTGTACGAAACGATCGCCAGCACTTCCAAAGAAGCCTGTGACAGCCCTTTTGACGGCACTTCGATTAGTTTTTTCAAATAAGGCACGAATTCTTTTTTCGTTCCAAGCATATACGTATCCGCATATTCGGTAAGCTCGATGCCTCTGTCGTCTTCCTTGTACTGAGCGGCCACTTCTTCCATGATTCCGGCCAGTTCCGCTTCTTCTATTTCAAGCACCGTCACCAATTGCTTTTTGGTCAGCCCTTCATCACCCGCCGCATACAGCAGGGCTTCCACAATCGCTTTCCAATTCACGATATCAAGCGCCATGAATGGATTCACTCCCCGTAATGTATATATCTGAAAAGTTTTCTTCCTGTTCAATGATAATCTGCTGATTTTTCATCAGTTCCAGGACTGCTAAAAACGTCACGACGAGATGGTCCTTTTGCCGAGAAGGAAAAAGCTCCGTGAAGTTTATTCTTCTCCCCGCCGTTTTTAAGCTTTTTACGATTTCGTTCATTCTGTCTTCAATCGGTATTTCCTGCCTTGTAATGGTCGTTTCTTTCGGCCGCGTGATTTTTTTACGCTGAAGCACCTTTTGAAACGCGCCGATCATGTCATAAACGGTCACCGACAGTTTCTGCTCCGTCTGTTTGATTTCTTTTGCATACTCACTTAAATCACTCGGCGGCTTTGTAAATGACTTTTGTCTTTCTTCTTCCCGCTCTTTTAAATCCTTCGCAGCGGTTTTATACTTTCTATACTCAATCAGCTTTTCAATCAGCTCGTCCCGAGGGTCTTCTTCTTCAAGCATTTCGTCTTCAAACAGCTCTTCCTCTTGTTTCGGAAGCAGCATTCTGCTTTTAATGCTGAGAAGCGTCGCCGCCATGACCAGATATTCACTGGCGACATCAAGTTCAAGCTCTTGCATTGTATGTACATATAATAAATATTGTTCAGTAATGGTTGCCACGGGTATGTCGTATATGTCGATTTCAAGACGGTTAATCAGATGAAGCAGCAGGTCCAATGGGCCTTCAAACGTATCAATTTTCACTTGATATTCTACCATTATCTCACCATTTTCAATATCACTCTCATTGCCGGAAAAACTGGCTACCCTTTAGTATAATCCACCGAAATGCTCTCGTCCAATACTTTTATACACGTCCTCCGTTATTTAGAAAATACTGAAAAAGAAGATATACGCCTATACCTTTAAAGGCGGATGCACATATGATAGCCGTGTAAACTTGAAACAAAGGGAGGCTGATTTCACATGAGCGGAGCTTGTTTCGGCGGAGGTTTTGCATTAATTGTCGTTCTGTTTATTTTGCTCGTTGTCGTAGGAGCATCTTACATCTGCTAGTTCCTCAGGCTTCAGACACCAAGCCGCTCTTTTTTTCCTTTTCATAGCGCTGTGGTACACTGGTTTTAGCATAAAAGGAGGAAGCGGCTTGTATCCTAAAGCTTATATCGGCTTTTTGGCCGAATTTCACGCATCAAGAGATTATTTTGAGTGTCATGAACTGTTAGAGGAATATTGGAAAGAAAGCCCGGCTGAAAAGCGGAGCATTCATTGGGTCGGCCTGATTCAGCTTGCCGTCGCTCTGTATCACCAGCGCAGGGGAAATGAAGCCGGGGCGAAACGGCTGATTGCCAACAGCTTACGTATTCTCCGGTCTGAAAAGCAGGCGGTCTGTTCTCTCGGTCTCAGCCACCCGAAGCTGATTGAGCTGATAGAAACGCTGTCAGACGATATAGAAGCGGGCCTGCCTTACAGAAGTGTTATGCTGCCGATTACAGATGAAGCCCTGAAAGAAGCATGTCTTGCCGAATGCCGCCGAAAGGGCTATACATGGGGGCAAGACGGCGTATCAGATACCTTTCTTATTCATAAACACCGCCTGCGGGACAGGACGGATGTCATTAAGGAACGCGAACGGGAAATTGAGAGAAGAAAAAAAAGCAGAGGCTGACGGTCAGCCCTGCTTTTTCTATATCAAAACAGCTCCCGAAACCGTGAAGATTCCGGGAGCATTTGTCAGTTATTATATGAGATATCCTGATCTTTTTGATGTTGACAGCGTTCAAAAAAGCTTTGCGTTAATTCATTCGGAACGAGTGCCTCCGTTTTGAACAGACGTTTTAAGGCGTCCATCATTTGCTTTCCGATTCCTTGATGGCGGTGAGAAGGATTCACGCTGATATGCCGGATTTCAACTTCTGAGTCCTTTTTTTCGACTCCGATCGCTCCGACGATATCTTCATCCTCTTTCCAAAGAAAGAGCTGGCGGCCAGTATCCGTTTCATAGTCCTTTATTGTCTGCTGAAGCTGCTTGAGATCTTTTTCATTCGGCATAAATGACAGAAGACCCATCGCAATCTTTTCAAACGATTTTTTATAACGAATTAACATAAAAACCCCTCTATATCCAAAATGTCCATTCATGTCCTATCAAACGGATACATAAAGGCGATCCGTTTCCTCACATTATATCATTTTCGCCGCTGTTTTAAACGCTTTTCAACAAATTATTCAAATGAACGGTTTAAATTTGCCATTTCAATGGCAGATACTGCGCAATCCGCTCCCTTATTTCCGGCTTTTGTTCCGGCTCGTTCGATGGCCTGCTCAATGGTTTCAGTCGTCACGATGCCGAAGATAACCGGGACGCCCGTCGCCGTTCCCGCCTGGGCAATGCCTTTTGCCGCTTCATTGCAGACATAGTCATAATGCGTTGTCGCTCCTCTGATAACCGTGCCGAGCGTAATGACGGCATCGTATTTTTTCGTTTCCGCCATTTTCTTTGCCGCAAACGGGATTTCAAACGCTCCCGGCACCCAAGCGACGTCAATGTCGTTTGATTCTACACCGTGGCGAAGCAACGTGTCTTCCGCTCCGCTTAACAGCTTGCTCGTAATAAATTCATTAAATCTGCCGACGACGATTCCGATTTTAAGTCCTGTTCCTACTAGGTTTCCTTGTATGATATTCATATGTTATCCATCCTTTTTTGTGAGATTTGTTTTTAGAAATGAAGCAGATGTCCAAGTTTTTTCATTTTGGTCTGTAAATATTGCTTGTTATGCTCACTCGCTTCCATTTGAAGCGGCACCCGTTCTGAAATGCTGAGACCGTATCCTTCGAGGCCGGCGATTTTCCGGGGGTTATTGGTTAAAAGTTTCATATGCTGAACCCCTAAGTCGCGGAGAATCTGGGCGCCGATGCCGTAGTTGCGCAGATCAGGCAGAAAGCCGAGCGCTTCGTTCGCTTCAACCGTGTCATACCCTTGTTCCTGCAATCGGTACGCCTTCAGCTTATTGATTAAACCGATCCCTCTGCCTTCCTGGCGCAAATACAATAGAACGCCGCGGCCTTCTTCAGCAATTTGCGCAAGCGCGGCATGAAGCTGAGGTCCGCAATCACAGCGATGGGATGCAAACACATCGCCCGTCAGGCATTCTGAGTGCACTCTGACAAGAACGGGTTCGCTGTTAAACGGGACATCCCCCATGACAAAGGCGAGATGTTCTTTTCCGTCAACCTCGTTTGTATATCCGTAAACTCTAAACGTGCCGAAGTCAGTCGGCAGCGTAATATCAACTTCTCTGTTCACAAGGGTCGTAATGTTGTAACGGTACTCTATTAAGTCTTTTATCGTAATCATTTTCAGCTGGTGGCGTTCGGCGATTTCGGCTAACTCCGGCACTCTGGCCATAGTGCCGTCTTCATTCATAATTTCACAAATGACGCCCGCTCCCTGAGATCCGCAGGCTTTTGCAAGGTCAACGGCTGCTTCCGTATGGCCGGCCCGCTTCAGGACGCCTCCTTTTTTTGCGATTAAGGGGAAAATGTGGCCCGGACGCTGAAAATCGTCAGACACAGATTCTTCGTTCAACAGCGCCTGAATGGTAAAGGATCGTTCCTGCGCGCTGATGCCCGTTTTTGTCAGCCTGTGGTCAATACTGACCGTAAACGCGGTCTCATGTGAGTCCGTATTATGATCGACCATCGGGTGAAGATCCAGCCGGCCGGCGATGTCTTCAGACAGCGGCGTGCAGATCAGGCCTCTCCCATGGGTCGCCATAAAATTCACCACTTCCGGCGTGGCATGCTCAGCCAGCGCTACGAAATCTCCTTCGTTTTCTCTGTCTTCATCATCGACAACAATGATGACTTCACCTTTTTTCAGCGCCTCTAACGCCTCTTCTATCGGATGAAACATATCGATCTTCCTTTCTAAAAGCCGTTCTCGCTTAAAAAGGCTTCCGTGATAGTTTGATTGCTTTTCGTTTGTTCTGTTTTGTGCAAAAAGCGGTATAAGTATTTGCCGATCATGTCACACTCAATATTTACGGTCGATCCGACTGTTTTCGTCTGAAAAATCGTTTCTGAGATGGTATGCGGAATGATGGATACCGTCACGCTTTCGTCTGATAAACCGAAAATCGTCAGGCTCACGCCGTCTACCGTAATTGAACCTTTCAATACGAGCGCTTTTGTCAGTTCCGGCGAAAGTTTTAAATCGTAATAGACCGCGTTGCTTTTTTTCTCGATCCGCGTAATTTCCGCCGTTCCGTCCACGTGCCCTGATACAAAGTGGCCGCCGAACCGCCCGTTGGCGGACATCGCTCTTTCCAAGTTTACTTTACTGCCTTTTGACAAGCCGTTCAGCGAAGTGGCTTTCACTGTTTCCGGCATGACATCAACCGTAAATTGATTGTCAGAAAATCCGGTTACGGTCAGGCAGATGCCGTTTACCGCAATGCTGTCGCCAAGTTTCACATCACTTGTCACTTTTGAAGCGGCGATGGTTAATGCCATGGAAAGGCCTGTCTTTTTGATTGCTTGGATCGTGCCTGTTTCTTCAACGATTCCTGTAAACATCGTCACCATCCTTTCCATCTTTAGGTATGGCCGTCAGTTTTATATCCGGCCCGATTTGGGTGATTTGTGTGAATTGTAAATGGGGGACATCTTTCATTGATTGAAAACCTTCACCGGAGATCAAGCTGGGAGCAAGCGTTCCTCCGATTAATTTAGGGGCGAAATAGAAATGAAGCTCTTGGAAACAGCCTTCCTTGACAAAACTTCCGTGTACGGATGCTCCGCCTTCCACATAAACCGACATTATGCCGTTTTCAGCGAGAATACTGAGCACCTCAGGGACGTGAATGCGGTCTGTTTCCAGCGGAATAACTTTTATTCCGAGTGCGGTCAGCCGGTCTTTCTTTTGCACGTCTGCACCTTTGGCCGTAAATATCCATGTCGGCGCAGCGCCGTCAGTGAGCACATTTGCCGTTTCAGGAATGGTCAGCTTTGTATCGAGAATCACTCTGACCGGCTGCTTCACCGCATCAGGAAGCCTGCAGGTCAGGCTCGGATTATCGGCTTTGACTGTGCCTGCTCCGACAAGAATGCTTTGATGCGATTTCCTGTATTGCTGGGCATCAAGCCTTGCCGCCTCTGATGTAATCCATTTGCTGTCACCGGTTTCAGTCGCTGTTTTCCCGTCAAGGCTCGCGGCCGCTTTCAAGGTGACATACGGAAGTCCGGTCCGCATGAAGTGAAGAAACATTTTATTCAGCTCTTCTGCCTGCTGCCTGAGAAGTCCGGTTTTCACTTCGATGCCCGCTGCTTCCAGCATTCCGATGCCTTTTCCGGCTACAAGCGGATTCGGATCTTTCACAGCGATAAACACCCTTTTTATCCCCGACTTTATTATCAGTTCGGCGCATGGCGGTGTTTTTCCGTAATGGCTGCAAGGCTCCAGCGTCACATACAAATCGGCGCCTTTTGCGTGTCTGCCGGCCATATGAATCGCGTGAACCTCGGCATGCGCTTCTCCGTATTGCAAATGGGCGCCCATTCCGACGATCTGTCCGTTTTTGACGACGACAGCGCCGACAAGAGGATTGGACTGTGTCTGTCCTTCACCGCGTCTGGCAAGTTCTATTGCCGTATTCATATAATATTCTTCCATCGTTATCCCTCCCTTCTTCCACGCAATTTGGCGTCAAAAAAGCCCCGAATGTTTACACAGTTCGGGGCTTTGCCAGTTTTAATCCATAGGAAATAAGACTATACAGTAAGTTTATTTTTTGCATAGCTTCTCTCATCCTTCTCCCATCCAGACTTTCACTGTCGGCTTCAGCTTTTCACTGAATCCACCGTATACAGATGCATACGGGTCACGGGCTGTAAAGCGCAAAACGCCTTATTACCGCCGGTCGGGATTTTCACCCAGCCCCGAAGGATACAATCAATATTTTTTTGTCCTTATCCGCTATTATAACATCCTTTGCGGCAGGCGCAATGAATTTGCACCTAATTATTCAGAAAAATAAAAAGCGCCCTTTTCCCATAAAAGGCGCCTTTATTTATTCGTTCACTTTGACGACCTTCAATAAGCCGTCAATCCGGTTTGATTTGCTGAAATACGCTTTAATCTTATCTCCCTTTTTCACATCGGAGAGATCCTGCTTCAGCTTGTCGCCGTTAAAAATAATTTTTGTGCCGTTTTCTGCCGTACCGTGGTACTCAGTTCCTTCGATTTTCGTAATTTTATATGTTTTGACTGTATATTCTTCTTTTTCCTGGGACAGGGTTTGTCCGATTGCAGTCGGCACGTCTTTCAGTTCAATATCGTTTATGACCATATAACCGCCCGCTAATAACAGCAGCAGTACAAGTAAAATGGCTGCTTTTGTTTTAATTCTTCCCATTTTTCTACCTCCAGCCCGTATCAATCTATTCATTACTATGTCATTTTCCTTTTTTTCATGAATAGAAAACCGTTCTTCCCTGCGTGAGTTATTCATATAACGTTTCATAAAGGGAAGATGTTTCATGTATCTGTAAAACTTTCTATCTATTAAATAGATATACGAATTTATGTTCTGTTTTTGAGGGTGGAAAGATAAATTTATATAAAAAAAGCAGTTTTCCTCATGAAGAAAACTGCCTGTACGGTTTATTTCGTCTTGCGAATTTCGTTAAACGGGAAGAAGACGAATTTTGATGTGCCCGCTATTTGTTTTTTCGTAAAGAGACCGAGGCCGTTGCGGCTGTCCATAGATTCTCTGCGGTTATCACCCATGACGAAATATTTGTCGTCCGGCACCTTCACCGGGCCGAAGTCTTCTGTCAGCCGGTCATAGCCGTCTTGCTTCGCCTTGTGCTTGTTTGCCGCTAAATACGGTTCGGACACTTTTTTGCCGTTGATGTACAGCTGATCGTTTTTCATTTGCACCGTGTCGCCGGGAAGTCCGATAATCCGTTTGACATAGTGCTCGTTTTCTCCGTTCAGCACGACGATCTGGCCGCGTTTGAAGTCGCTTATGTATTTGACCGTCATATTGACAAAGATTCTCTCGCGGTCATGCAGCGTCGGATCCATTGATCTTCCATCAACGAGATAAGGGGCAAATAAAAAGTTTCGGATGAGCAGTGCCAGAACGACAGCGATGATAATGGCTTTCGCCCAATCAAGTACGGCGCTTTTTTTAGAAGTTTTTTCTTTTTCTGATTTCAAGTGATTTCCTCCCATTAGCCATGGTCGTTTTTATTTTACCATGAATCCCTGCACAGAGGGCAAATAAGCCCCGCACCTCATCCATTTTTTTCATTTTATAAGCCGGATCTGCTGATTTTACGGTATTTCACGAAGCTTCCGATCCGCCAAATGCACAAATACACAAAAGCAAGTTCCATCGTTAAAACGGCGAATTCCGCCGCGTCAATGTTTTTGAAATATTGGCTGAGCACGATACGGATCGCAATAATCGCGATAATGACATATTTAAAGTTTTTATTCCGCTTGGAGTAGACAAAGCCGTCTTCCCGGATTTCATAGGCGGTTTGCGACAGCATGATGACGCCGAATACCGCGCCTAACAGTCCGGCGATGGCGAGCTCCCAAAGAGCGGGAAAATGAAACGGCTTTCCCGGGATATTCATGAGCTGGCTGATGCTGAATGTAAAAATGACGGCGATAATCAATAGCGGGAGAATGATGCCGAAGCCGCCGCCTTTAATCGGCCTGTTTCCCTTTTTCACCCTGAACCAAATCATAAGTGCGAGAATGATAATGACAAATAAAACGGTTGCCAATTGAACCAACGTTTCTACCTCTTTTCATTGTTGTAATCGGTCTTTTTCACTATACCAGAATGATCGCTGATGTTCATATATGTATTTTTTCATGATTTACACATGAGAATTTTCATATACATAAAAAAACCCGCCTGAAAAAGGCGGGTTTTTTGTCATTATCCTTCTACACGGATTTCTTTCATTTTGTCTCCGTTAGACATGTTTTTCGCATGCTCTAAACCGCTTGTCACTTTTCCGAATACAGTATGAACGCCGTTTAAATGCGGCTGCGGCTCATGTACGATGAAGAATTGGCTTGAACCCGTGTCTTTACCGGCATGCGCCATTGATAAAGAACCGGCTTCGTGCTTATGCGGATTGCCTTCTGTTTCACATTTGATCGTTTTTCCGCTTCCGCCCATGCCTGTCCCAGTCGGATCTCCGCCTTGGCTGACAAAGCCCGGAATCACGCGGTGGAAAATAACGCCGTCATAAAAGCCCGTATTCGCCAGGTTTTCAAAGTTAGCGACTGTATTAGGCGCTTCATTCGGATAAAGTTCAAATTCAATTCTGCTGCCGTTTTCCATTTCGATGTAACCAGTTTTCATTCTCATTCCTACTTCCGTATTGTTTTTTGTCAAAGCCTTCTTCAATATGAATTTCAATTGTAAGCCGGCTTTCTTTTTGATATTCTTTTGAAGGAAGAGGCCTCTGCTCTTCTTTTCGCGGCTATTATACCACACCTTCAGCCGGAAAACGAATCTCCACGCTTCCGCAGAAAGAAAATGAAACCAGAACAGCTTCACAGCCGTCTATGTATCGGAACTGCTTCACGCAGGTCCTCACAAACCGCTTCAAAACGGCATTTGTGAAAAGAAGGAGGTTAACCGCTTTGAAAAAAATGTGGATTGGATTGCTGGCGGCGGCCGTTGTATTGTGTACAATACCGAAAATCAGCCTGGCCGATGCCGCAGTCGGAGATGTCATCGTCACACTGGGGGCGGATCTGTCAAACGAAAACCGTCAGAAAGTGCTTGACGAATTAAATGTCCCTGATAACGCGACAAAAGTGACGGTCACGAATAAAGAAGAACATGAATATCTGGGAAAATATATATCGAATGCCCAAATCGGCACAAGAGCCATCTCTTCATCATCCATCACGGTGGCAAAGAAAGGGTCCGGGCTTGACGTTAAGACCCATAATATCGATTCCATCACGGATGAAATGTACTTAAACGCCCTGATGACAGCAGGAGTGAAAGATGCGAAAGTATACGTGACGGCGCCGTTTGAGGTATCAGGCACCGCAGCATTAACGGGAATCATCAAGGCATATGAAGTCTCATCAGACAAAGCGATTTCAGAAGATGTAAAACAGGTCGCCAACCAAGAGCTTGTCACCACTTCAAATCTCGGGGATAAAATCGGGGATAAAAACGCCTCCGCGCTCATCGCAAACATTAAAGATGATTTCGCGAAAAACGGTGTGCCCGATACAAAAGAAGGAATCGAGAAAAAGGTCGATGATGCGGCTTCAAACCTTAACATTACACTGACTGACGCTCAAAAAGACCAGCTCGTTTCATTGTTTAATAAAATGAAAAATGCCAAGATTGATTGGGGCCAAGTCGGCAGCCAGCTTGACAAGGCAAAAGACAAAATCACGAAGTTCATTCAATCCGATGAAGGCAAAAGCTTTGTTCAAAAAGTCATTGACTTCTTCGCTTCGATTTGGAATGCGATCGTGTCTGTATTTACAGGAGACAGCGGATCAAGTTCTAACAACAGCTGAATGCAAAAAGAGACCGGACGCCATTGTTCCGGTCTCTTTTTTATTTATTGTTTGACCCCCGTCTTAAACGGCAGATCCAGTTTTACAATGTCTTCATAAGTTTCCCTTCTAATGACAAGATGCGCTTCGCCGTCTTCCACAAAAACGACGGCGGGACGCGGAATGCGGTTGTAGTTGTTAGCCATGCTGTATCCGTATGCTCCCGTGCAGAAAACGGCGAGAAGATCGCCTTCTTTCACTTCCGGAAGGTCTATATCCCAAATGAGCATATCACCGCTTTCACAGCACTTACCCGCGATGGATACCGTTTTATCGTGGTGTTCTCCGATTCTGTTTGCCGATACGGCCTCATATTTCGCCTGATACAGCGCAGGACGGATGTTATCGCTCATGCCCCCGTCAACCGCTGCATATTTACGGGTGCCGGGCACTTCTTTTTGCGAACCGATGGTATAAAGCGTCGTTCCGGCGTCTCCGACGAGCGAGCGTCCCGGTTCAATCCAGATCTCCGGAATGTCAAAAGCGTGCAGCGCTGCGTTTTCTTTTACCGCTTCGATAATTTTTTCCACATAAACGGCAGGATGAAGGGGTTCATCCTCCTCCGTGTAGCGGATGCCAAAGCCGCCCCCTAAATTCAGCACTTCAGAGACAAAGCCGAATGATTCTCTCCATTCATTCAGTTTTGTGAAGATTTTTTCTGCGGCCAGCACAAAGCCCGCCGTATCAAAAATTTGCGATCCGATGTGGCAGTGAACGCCGAGAAGGCGGATATGGTCTGACTGTAATACTTGTTCAATCGCCTTTTCTATTTGCCCGTTATGCAGATCAAAACCGAATTTGGAATCTTCCTGTCCCGTCGTAATATAATCATGCGTATGCGCCTCTACCCCCGGAGTGATCCGCAGAAGCACATCCATTGTGCGCCCTGATTTGCGGCACAGTTCCGCGAGTAAGGATATTTCATAAAAATTATCAACGACAATGCAGCCGATTTGATGATCGAGCGCCATTTTCAACTCTTCTTCGCTTTTGTTATTGCCGTGAAAATGAATCCTGTCAGCCGGAAAACCAGCCGCAACCGCCGTAAACAGCTCTCCGCCGGATACAACGTCCAATGAGAGCCCCTCCTGCTCAGCGAGCTGTATCATCGCAACGGAAGAAAACGCCTTGCTCGCGTACGCGACCTGCGCCTTTAAATCCGCGTCAATGAATGCCTGTTTAAAGCTTTTAGCGCGCTCACGTATTAAAGCCACATCGTAAACATAAAGAGGCGTGCCGTAATGCTCCGCTAAATACAGCGCGTCCACACCTCCGATTTCCAAATGACCTAGTTTGTTTTGTCTGCTTGTGCCATGTAAGAACAATGCTCATTCCCTCTTTCTGATCCGCATATGGGTGAAAAGGACAGCTTCTTTTGAGCTGTCCTTATACAAGTCCCGTATAAGTTAAGACATACAATATCATAATCTTCTGTCGGTTTCAATGCGATTATGAACCGCTTGGCTGTCTTTGACGGTCTTTCGGGTGAACAATGCTCGGTCTGACTTTCGCTCCCGGCACTGTCGTCCGGACGAGCACCTGCCACAGCGCCTTGCCGTTAAACGGTAAAAACGGCCATAAATACGGCGTGTGAAACGAGCGGATATTCGCCATTATGATCAGCAGCAATGTAAAACCTATCACAAAGCCTTTCACTTGGAAAATGGCTACGAGAACCATTAAGATGAGGCGTATCATTTTATTGGCGAGGCTGAGCTCATAGCTCGGCGTGGTAAATGATCCGATGGCGGCGATCGATACGTACAGAATCACTTCTGCTGAAAACAGCCCCACCGCTATGGCGATTTGACCGATCAGCACCGCCGCAATCAGACCCATGGCGGTGGATAAAGCGGTCGGCGTATGGATCGCGGCCATCCTGAGAAACTCAATCCCCAAATCGGCCAAAAAGATTTGCAGAATGATCGGGATGTGCGTATTTTTATTTAAACCGATAAAATCCAATCTTTCAGGCAGAAGAGACGGCTCGAGAACAAAGAGGAACCAGATCGGAAGCAGAACGGTTGAAGCGATAATACCGAAAAACCTGATCCATCTTAAAAATGTGCCCACTGAAGGCGCCTGCCTGTATTCTTCCGCATGCTGAACATGGTGAAATATCGTTGTCGGCGTTATGATCACGCTCGGTGACGTATCGACGACGATGATGACGTGCCCTTCCAAAATGTGATTGGCGGCCACATCCGGCCGCTCCGTGTATCTGACCATCGGAAACGGATTGTAGCCTTGTTTGACGATGAATTCCTCCACCGTTTTATCAGCCATCGTCAGTCCGTCAATGTCAATCGCATTCACTTCGTTTTCGACGATGCTGACAAGGTCCGGGTCCGCGATGTCCTCTATATACACAATCGCAAGATCGGTCTTAGAGCGCTCGCCGACTTTCGTAATTTTGACGCGGAGCCTTTCGTCCCTGATTCGTCTTCTGATCAATGCTGTATTAATGACGATATTTTCGATAAAACCGTCTCTTGCCCCGCGGACGACCTTTTCCGTATCCGGTTCTTCAGGCGTGCGTCCGGGATAACTTCTGACGTCAACGATAAAGGCGAAGCCCGCGTCTTCAACGATAACCGCCACAAGTCCGGAAAGCACTTGATCCGTTGCTTCGTCGAGCGTTTTGACTTTTTGAACCTGCTGATTGACAAGCCTGTTTTCAACAACGTCAATCGCTTCATCCGCATTCTCGTCATAATTATTGACGTCGACGAGCTGTTCCATTAAATGAATGATAAACAAAGTATCGGTTAATCCGTTGACAAAGTAAATCTGGACTTCCCGGTCTAATACTCGAACTTTGCGGACGCCGACATCATAGCTCGTTCCCATACCGACGCGGTCTTTAAAAAATTGTTCATTTTTTCTAGGATCCCGGTACACCTTGATCATGTTTTCCGGTTTTTCCGGCATGGCTTTCGCTCCTTTCTAAAATGAATTCGACCGCCTTCATCGTGATCGGCGAGCCTTTGGATATGTCATCTTTTCTTCCCATCTTACCTATGTCGCCGATGCCCACAATGAGGGGAACGTCCAATTTATCCAGACAATACACCGTATCTCCGTTCATTCTGTGCTCGTCCATTTCTCTCATTCCGGTTTTATCGACGCCAAACTCCGTCACTTCTCCATCACGGTCAATGGAGACATCGACTTTCGTCCATTCAGCCTGATGGGTCTTAGAAGCGACCGCAATCACCCCCAGCACTTCAATGTCCTGATGAGAGGCGACATATTTCAGCGCCGTTTCGCCCGGCCCTTCCCCTTGCAGGCCTGAATCGTCAAACATGACAAACACCGGGTCATTCGGCGCGGCTTTAATCAGCTGAACAAGTTCGGGGCCGCTTCTCGTTGACGGATTGCCTTTTGATTGGGAAATACACCGTCCGCCTGCTTTTTCCGCGGCATATTCAATTGTTTTGGCGGCGTACACGTCCCCGTCTGTCACAAGAATGACCTTCCGTTTCGTCATCAGGCATTATCCTTTCGGTTTAAAAATAACGGCTACAAGAAATGCGAATAAAATCGCTGAAGATATACCGGCGGAAGTAAGTTCAAAAATCCCCATGGCGATCCCGATAAATCCATGCTCGTGAGCTTGATGCATGGCGCCGTGCAATAAGCTGTGACCGAAGCTGACGATGGGAACCGTTGCGCCCGCGCCCGCGAATTCGATAAATTTGTCATAAATTCCGAACCCATCTAACAAGGCGCCGATGACGACAAAAGTTGTCATCACATGGGCGGGTGTCAGTTTAAAAATGTCAAGCAGCAGCTGACCGATAATGCATATGATTCCCCCGCAAACAAAAGCCAACAGATATTCCATTTATGATGCACCTCCCGCCCGCTCAAATACCACACCGTGCGCGATGGTCGGAATGGTTTCCTTCTGCTGGATCATTGTCGGACTCAAAAGCGCTCCTGTCGCGACAACGAGTACCCTGTTTAGAGTCCCCGCTTTTAATTGGTTAAAAATATGTGTGTACGTAACAAGCGCGGAGCAGGCGCAGCCGCTTCCGCCCGCAAACACCTGCTGGTCCGGCGTATAGATGAGAAGACCGCAGTCATCGTGTTTCGTTCCCACGGGATAGCCTTCTTCTTTGAGCAAATCTTTCACGATCGGCGAGCCGACGCCTGAAAGGTCTCCCGTTAAAATCAGATCATAATCATCCGCCGTGCGGTTTAAGTCCTGCAGGTGCTGTTTGATTGTGTCGGCGGCAGCGGGCGCCATGGCGGATCCCATATCGGACGGATCTGTTATTCCAAGGTCGCTTACTTTTCCCACTGTTGCGCTTGTAATCTTGATATCAGAAGGGTTTTGGCTGATGATGACCGCCCCGCCCCCCGTAACCGTTGAAGTGGCGGTATCCGGTTTTTGCCCGCCATACTCCGTCGGATTGCGGAATTGCCGTTCTGCCGTCGCGTTATGGCTGCTCGTGGCTGCGATCGCCCGGTTCGCAAAACCGCCGTCAATGAGCGCGGATGCGACGGCAATCGTTTCCATTGATGTCGAACAGGCGCCGAACAGACAGAGGAACGGAATTTTCAGATGTCTGGCGACGTAGTTGGCGGTCACATTTTGATTTAAAAGATCCCCCGCGAGTAACAAATCAATATCGCTCTTTTTCAAGTTCTGTTTTTGCAAAGCGGAGTTGATGGCATCTTCCATTAACTGACGTTCCGCCATTTCCCAGTTTTTCTGATTGCAATGCATTTCATCGTATGTCTTATCAAACAGCGAACCGAGCGGGCCGTCTTTTTCTTTCGGTCCGGCTGCCGTTCCCGCCGCATTTACAAATAACGGGTTTTCAAACACCCAGGTTTGCTTTCCGGTCAATTTCATTTTTTCTCCTCCTACGAAAACAGTTTTTCACAAGCAAACCGTATCAGGCCTACGATATAGGCTGCCACGACGCCGAATACAATGACGTTTCCCGCCAATTTAAACATGTTTGTCGCTACTCCGAGCACGAGTCCTTCACTTCTGTGTTCCAGAGCGGCGCTTGTCATACTGTTTGCAAAACCCGTCACCGGCACGGCTGAACCCGCTCCGGCAAACTGCCCGAGTCTGTCATAAATGCCGAATCCGGTCAAAAGGGCGGAAATTAAAATAAGAGTGGCGGCCGTCGGGTTGCCCGCTGTTTTTTCATTAAAATTAAAAAAGTGGATGTAAAAGTCTTGAAGAGCCTGCCCGATCAGACAGATCAAACCGCCGATCAGAAAGGCTTTGACGCAATTCCAAACATATGGCGGTTTCGGCTGATAGTCTTTCACTTTTGTTTTGTAATTTTCTTTTAAGTTTGTCATGTCGGTTCCTCCTTATGAATGATGGATAAAATACAGCCAATGAAATAAAGAGCCGGCTATTTTGCCGAACACAATGGCCATCAGCAATATGATGATTTTGCTGCCGAAGCCGATCCGTTTGGCAAGAATGGGAAGCACATTCAGCACTTCTGTAAGCGCGGCGGCCAGCATGCCGACAAACATGCCGGCCAAAAGCCCGACCGGAACGGCCAGCCATTCAGATAAAAAAAAATGATTCATATTTAAGGTTTCCCAGCCGCCGAACACAGCTCCTGAAATAACAGCTCCTTCGTAGGCCTGTACAAAGCGCATTGTTTTTGTCAGCTGCATAAGGCGGGGGATGATTCCCATAACGGTTAAAAAAGCCACAAATCCCGCACCCACGGTCAGCCCTCCGCCAAGCCCGACAAATATAACGAAAAGAATGCTAACGATCATGCAGATCTTTCATCGTCTCTTCATTTTCGTGCATTGCGACATAATGATCGAGATCAAGCTGATAATTAAACATCTCGACTTCCAGCGGGCTTGGCTCTTCATTCAGGCGTTTTTTGAAGATGTGATTAAAAAAGACGATCATACCGAGACCGAGGCCGATGCTGTACGGAATCTGAAGCAGATACGGATATTCATTCCGTTCGCCCGTTATGATTTCATATAAGGCGATATGAACTTCTCTCATACTGACATCTTCATGAAAATTCATAATGGCAAGACATGAACCGATAAAAAGCAGGAGCCAGACACCGACGAACAAAACGGCTGACAGCTGCTTTTTCTGGTAATGGATTTCCACTATCGTTTCAGCGCCGCCGACGGTCTGTACATCAAGAGCGGGAAAAGCGGTATGAATGGTTTTCAGCACTTTTATGATGTCCAGCACGACGATATTTTTGTCTTTTTTCGTGACCTTATACAGCGGCAGTGCCGACAGTTTTTTTTTCAGCTTTTGCTGTCCCGCGATCTGCGCGGCGTCGCCGATTGTGATGATATCTCCGGTATGAGCCTTCACGCGGTGGCGAAGTCTGAGAAATATTCGTCTTTCCATCTTGCATCACCATCTTTCGGGTGGTTATATATGTAGTATGCGGTTCACTTTTGTTCTCATTCATCAGCGGCAAAAGACCATAAATTACCACCGATGCACAAATAAAAAAAGCCGGCCCGTAAAAGGTCAGCTTTCCGTATGATCCATCTGCACTTTAATCTGCTTTAATATTTTTTTCTCCAGCCTCGATACCTGGACTTGGGAAATCCCGAGCCGTTCGGCTACTTCCGACTGTGTCTGATCTTTATAATATCTCAGATAGACAATGAGTTTTTCCCGTTCTTCCAAATCACTGATCGCTTCCTTGAGGGCGATTTTGTCAAACCACTTCTCTTCTGAATGATCGGCGATCTGATCAAGCAGGGTGATCGGGTCTCCGTCATTTTCATACACGGTCTCATGAATGGATGAAGGCGCCCGCACCGCTTCCTGCGCAAGCACCACATCCTCCGCATCAATTTCTAAATGGTCCGCGATTTCCTGGACGGTCGGCACTCTTCCGTATGTTTTTGACAGTTCATCTTTCGCCCGGCGTATTTTATTGCCGAGCTCTTTTAAAGATCTTGAAACTTTGACGGTTCCGTCATCGCGGATGAAGCGCTGGATTTCTCCGATAATCATCGGCACGGCATAAGTTGAAAAACGGACATCATAGGACAAATCGAATTTATCAACGGATTTTAACAATCCGATACAGCCGATCTGAAACAGATCGTCCGGCTCATAGCCTCTGTTTAAGAACCTTTGAACGACGGACCACACAAGACGCATGTTTTTTTCTATGAGGAGGTCTCTTGCCTGCTGGTCGCCCTCTTGGCTCTTTTTGATTAATTCTTTGACTTCATGGTCCTTGAGCTGCGCGTTTTTGCTGTTTTTCTTAACCTCCACATCCATAACAAATCTCCTTAATTACAAAGCGCTTTGCTTTTTGATAGGTGTTTTGTTAAGCGTATCGTCGTTCCCATCTCCGGCGAGGAATCAATCGTGACATCATCCATGAAGTTTTCCATAATGGTAAAGCCCATTCCGGAGCGTTCAAGCTCGGGTTTTGTCGTAAAGAGCGGCTGGCGCGCTTCCTCAAGATCCGTGATCCCGAGGCCTTCGTCACGTATGGTCAGATAGACGACATGATCCTCCAGCGTAACGGAGATGTACACCTTTCCGTCGCAGTTTTCTTCATAGCCGTGGATGATCGCGTTTGTTACCGCTTCTGATACGACGGTCTTGATTTCCGTCAGCTCATCCATCGTCGGGTCGAGCTGTGCGATAAAAGAAGCAACTGTTACGCGCGCAAACGATTCGTTCTGACTGAGGGCTGAAAATTCAAGATGCATCTCGTTTTTCATGATGCCACCCCCAACGTTAAAAGCGCTTTTTGTTCTGATTGTTCGAACCTGATGATTTTAAACAGGCCGGACATGTCAAACAGACGTCTCACCGCGGGTGAAATCGCGCACACGACCATTTCTCCGCCGAGCTGTTTAATTTGTTTATAACGCCCTAAAATCACGCCGAGGCCGGAGCTGTCCATGAAGGTAAGATCTTCAAGGTTCAGCACAATGTGACGGATGCCGTCAGCCTCCAGCGATTCAGTAACCTTTTGTTTTAATGATTCTGCCGTATGATGGTCGAGTTCACCTGTTAATCGAATACAAAGCACGGATTCTTTGACATGAAAGTCAATTCCAAGGCTCATGCTCATTCCTCCTTGATATGATCGGATAATGAGTGTTTCGATTTTCGGGAAAGCAATTCCTTCACTATGACAAAACTAGTGCCCGTTCGCCACGATTATTTAAATTTAGTCCAATCTCCCATCGTCCGCTTCAGAAAAGTGAGAAAACCCGCTTTTTCCATGTCGTCTTTTGCCGTGACCGGGCTTTCAACGAGCACCTTTCCGTCTTTTTTCAGAACGAGGCTGCCGAGCACCTCTCCTTTTTTAACCGGAGCCGTTACATTGCCGTTGATTTTCACTTCTTTTTTTACTTTGTCCATGTTCTCTCCCTTTTTGGCCAGAAGAGAAATCGGCTCAGATGTGGTCAGCTTGATCAGTTTCTGTTTTCCTTTTTTCACTTTTACCGTTCCGACGATTTGATCCCGTTTGTACAGCGGGTGTGTTTTGAACTGGCTGAAGGCGTAATCAAGCATTTTGGTCACTTGGGCATTTCTTTCTTTCGGAGTGCTGGCTCCGAAAACAACAGCAATGACCCTCATATTTCCTTTTTTAGCGGTGGCGGTTAAACAATACTTCGCTTCGCCTGTAAAGCCCGTCTTCACGCCGTCTACACCCGGATAAAATTTGATCAGCCGGTTTGTATTGACGAGCCAGAACTTTTTGTCTGTGTTTTCTCTTAAATAATCTTCATACGTTCCCGTAAATTGAGTGATTTTATCATACTTCAATAATTCCTTCGCCATTTTCGCCATGTCATAAGCAGAGCTGTAATGGTCTTTTTCAGGCAGTCCCGTCGGGTTTTTGAAGGAGGTATCTTTCAATCCCAATTCTTTTGCTTTTTTGTTCATCCGGCTGACGAAATCCTCTTCTGAACCGGCAATATACTCCGCCATTGCGACGGATGCGTCATTTCCGGAAGCTATCGCAATTCCTTTGAGCATTTCTTTTACCGTCATTTCTTCTCCGGGTTCAAGGAAAATCTGTGATCCGCCCATGGACGCGGCATGTTCACTCGTCCTGACTTTATCGCTCATCTTTATTTTCCCTTTGTCAAGCGCTTCCATGATTAAAAGCATGGTCATAATTTTTGTCATGCTTGCCGGCGCCAGACGCTCCCGGCTGTTCTTGTTATAAAGAATGCTTCCCGTATCGCGTTCAATCAGCACGGCGCTTTTGGCTTCATGAGCGAGCTCCGATGTATGTTTTCCGTCCGGCTTTGCAAAAGCGGACGGTGCTGATGCCGTTAATAAAATGCCAATCAACAAAGTGGATATAAGACGTTTCATCTCCAAAGCCCTCCATTTCATAATCCTTTTTATTTTTTCCAAATCCGGTGGTTTTATACGCCTCATCTGGAAAATGTTTCGTGTTGAGGGCACAAAAAAAACAGCTGCTTCCGAAGAAACAGCTGACTGATGCTGACTTATTTTTGAGATCGTGCGACTACGGCTTTTACAAGCTTCAAAAAACCGCCTTTTACTTTTTCCGTCATTTCCATTACTTCTTCATGGGATAACGGCTGGTCAAGAATACCTGCCGCCGCGTTGGAAATGCATGAGATGCCGAGCACGCGCATCCCCGCGTGGTTGGCGACGATGACTTCCGGCACGGTCGACATGCCGACAGCGTCAGAACCCATCGTTCTTAAAAACCGAACCTCAGCAGGCGTTTCGTAAGACGGCCCCGTAACAGCTGTATACACCCCTTTTTGGACAGGAATGCCCAGCTCATCGGCCGTTTTTTCAGCCAAGCCTGACAGCTCTTTGTCATAGGCTTCTGACATGTCCGGGAATCTCGGTCCGAATTCAGCTTCGTTCGGCCCGATTAACGGGTTGGTGCCCGTAAAGTTGATGTGGTCTGTAATAATCATCAGATCGCCGGCCCGGAATTCAGTGTTGATACCGCCGGCTGCGTTCGTCACGACGAGAGATTCAACGCCGAGCGCCTTCATCACGCGGACGGGAAATGTGACCTGATCCATTGAGTAGCCTTCATAGTAATGAAAGCGGCCCTGCATCGCGATGACCTGCACACCTTCAAGCGTTCCCATCACAAGCTGGCCGGCATGGCCTTCTACCGTTGAGACCGGAAAATCAGGGATCGTTTCATATGTAAGCTTGACAGCTCCTTCAATTTCATCGGCCAATACGCCGAGCCCTGACCCTAAAATCAGACCGATCTTTGGTGTTTCTTTCACGTGTTCTTTAATAAATGCAGCAGCACGTTCGATCTTTTGTTTCAAAAAAAGTCCCCCCTACTGTAATCTTGATAAAAAGCTTTTTCCGTATTCCGGCTTTTCCGTTTTGAAATTATCCGCAATGGTTGCGCCGATATCGGCAAATGTATCCGCAAGCGGCAGCTGTTCAGTGTGTTTGTGCTTTTTGCTGTACACAAGAAGCGGCACATACTCCCGCGTGTGATCCGTGCCGTGATGGACAGGATCATTGCCGTGATCCGCAGTGATGATAAGCAGATCGTCTTCTTTCATTTTCTCAAACACTTCCGGAAGCCTCGCGTCGAATTCCTCGAGCGCTTTTCCGTACCCTTCCGGATCGCGGCGGTGTCCGTACAGCGCGTCAAAATCAACGAGGTTGGCAAAGCTCAGGCCCGTGAACTCTTCACCGAGCGTTTCAATCACTTTGTCCATGCCGTCCATATTAGATACCGTCCGGCGGGAAGATGTAATGCCTTCTCCGTCATAAATATCAGAAATTTTGCCGATGGAAATGACGTCTAATCCGCTGTCTTTCATTCCGTTCATTACCGTGCGGCCGAACGGTTTGAGCGCATAATCATGACGGTTCGGCGTGCGTTTGAAGCTGCCCGGTTCTCCGACGAACGGTCTTGCGATAATCCGGCCGACCATGTACTTCGGATCAAGCGTCAGTTCTCTTGCCGTTTCACAGATGCTGTACAGTTCGTCAAGCGGAACGACATCTTCGTGAGCCGCAATCTGCAGCACGGAATCTGCTGATGTATAAACGATCAGCGCACCCGTTTCCATATGTTCTTTTCCGAGCTCATCCAGAATCGCCGTGCCTGAAGCCGGCTTATTTCCGATGATTTTCCGTCCTGAACGCCGCTCAAGTTCCTGAAGAAGTTCATCCGGAAATCCTTCCGGGAACACTTTAAACGGTTTTTCAATGTAGAGGCCCATAATCTCCCAGTGCCCCGTCATCGTATCTTTCCCGTTTGACGCCTCCTGCATTTTTCCGTAGTACGCAAGAGGGTGCTCCGTTTTTTCCACGCCCTTAATGTCTCCGATCAGTCCGAGACCGAGCTGCGCCATATGGGGCATATGTAAGCCGTTCATGTGCTCTGCGATGTGTCCGAGCGTATTTGCGCCTATATCATTAAAATCGGCGGCGTCCGGCGCTTCACCGATTCCGACAGAATCCATTACAATCAAAAATACCCGGTTATATTTGTATTCAGACATCATAAAAGCCTCCTTTTCTTCCATCTGTCCATTGTAGCTTACAGAGGTCAGACAACTCAAGTATAAACCGTTTACATTCTTGTTGACAATGCCGATTCAAATAATTAGAACCTTCTCTGTATTCCGCCAATCCGGCAAAAAAAGCCGCGGCCCCTCTGGCAGCGGCTCCTAAGCGCGCGGATGATACTGTTTGTACACGTCCTTCAGCCTTGTTTTCGTCACATGCGTATAAATTTGCGTCGTGGAAATATCGGCATGTCCGAGCATCTCCTGCACGGCGCGCAGATCCGCCCCGTTTTCGAGCAGGTGCGTTGCAAAGGAGTGCCGGAGCGTGTGCGGTGTCAGCTCTTTTTTAATCCCCGCTTCAAGTGCGATTTTTTTTAGGTTTTTCCAGAATCCCTGACGGCTGATCTGCCTGCCGTGATGATTCAGAAAAAGCGCTTCGGTTACGTTTTTCTTTAATAATTTCCCTCTGGCTTTTTCAATGTATGCTTCTATCGCATGAGAAGCGGCTTCACCAATCGGCACAATCCGCTCTTTCCGCCCTTTTCCGAAGCAGCGGACAAATCCCATCGTCAAATGGACGTCGGATAATTTCAGCTCGATCATCTCGCTGACCCTGATGCCGGTCGCGTACAGCAGTTCAAGCATGGCTTTATCCCTGAGACCGAACGGGCTGTCAAGCTTAGGCGTGTCCAATAACCGCTCAACTTCGTGAAGCGCCAATACTTTCGGAAGCGTCCGCTCTGTTTTTTGTGTTTCAATATGTACCGAAGGATCTTTATCCGCGGCTTTTTCCCTTAACAGAAATTGATGAAAAGACCGGATCGACGCCAAATGCCTCGCAGACGTCTTGCCGGATTTCCCGGAGTCCTTTATATGCTTTAAATATTGAATAATATGAAGACGGGTCACATCATTCCATGAAGTGATCTGAAGGGTTTCAGTTAAGAAGAGAGAATAACTTTTCAGATCACGCTCATAGGACATCATCGTATTTTGGGACAGCCCTCTTTCAACCCTCACATAATGGATGAAATCCTTAATTTGATCCTTCACTCTTGATCTACTCCCCGTTTTGGTAAAAAAAGATCAATCGGCCGAACCAGCCGTCTTTCTCCTCATGTTCCGTTTTGGCCACTTTGACGGCGGAGCCTTCCGGTTTATCGTACCGATGATAGTTTTCATACTCTGAATTCACCCATATCATAGCATAATAGAACAGCGCGGTAAAACCTGTGAACAGAATAAACACTTTGATCGTATCCGCGGCTGTTTTTAAGAATCTGCCCATCTTTCGATCGACCCTTTCTTTTGGCGGCTGTTAGTACACCTTATGCCAATTTCAAAGGCTTTTATACATAAAAACAGCAAAAAACCCTTTCCTGGCAGAAAAGGTTCGTAGGCTTTTACTCTGTTTCATCCCCGCGGCAGCGGTGGCAGATTCCGTGAAAAGTCAATCTATGATCTTTAATTTTAAATTTCCAATCACGTTCAATCACTTCTTCAACGTCTTCAAGCAGATCTTCTTCAATTTCATCGACGGCTCCGCACTCCATGCACACCAAATGGTGATGAAAGTGAGCCGCGCCTTCTTTGCGAAGGTCGTAGCGGGATACGCCGTCCCCGAAGTTAATTTTATCAACGACTTTTAGCTCTGTTAATAATTCTAATGTACGGTATACTGTAGCGAGACCAATTTCAGGAGATTTCTCTTTTACGAGGAGGTATACATCTTCTGCGCTTAAATGGTCTTCTTCGTTTTCAAGCAGCACTCTTACCGTTGCTTCCCGCTGTGGCGTAAGCTTGTAGCTTGACGAGTGCAGCTGCTTTTTAATTCGATCAATACGGTTTTCCATGTCTTTCCCTCCTACGCCGCATTCCATGACTCATTATAACAAAATACGCGCAGAGTTCCAACTATAATTATTATAAACTGATAAATAAAAGTATTATTTTGTGATAATCATTCTAAAATATGCGTGATGACAGCTTTTCCATAAACAGCGGAGACACGTACGCCTCGAGCAGCGAGGCGATGACCGAGAAGAAAACGATGAGAATCAGCACGAAGGCGTAGCGTCCGAACCATTGGATCGGTGCGTCATGAAGGCTGCGTTTGACAAACAGCTGCCGGATCAGTTTCAGTGAAAAAGCGATGGAGCATGTCCCCATGATAAGATACGCCGGAATGAGAACGATGTTTTGCGGCAGAACCGAAATAAATGACAGGAAAAACCCGTTCATCCCCATTTGATTCACTAAAAAACCGACCGTGAAGCCGACCACGATTCCTTTTAAGAACACCATAATGAAAATAACCGGCAGACCGATCACGGAAATACCGAGAATCCACATCAGCCCCAAATATTTCACATCATGAAAGACGGCCTGCCAAAACATTTCTGAAGCGCCGGCATGTTTTCCGTCAGACAGCTGTCCGAAAAACTTGCTTAAATAGTAATACAAATCTTCTTTCTGCGTGATGGTCATGCTGTTGACGATGATCGCCCCGAAAATGACCCCCATCAAAAACAAGACGAACACAAATATATAAAGTGACAGATGATCCTTTACATGGCGAAAAAACAGTTCTTTGTACGATTGTTTTCTCATACCGCTTTCCTCCCGCTAATCTATTGACTTGATTTAGTAGATTGTATGAAAGAAAAGAGAAAACATGACAGAGAAATCATAGAAAGGCGCGAGATTCGGGCATAAAAAAAGAACCCCCGTCATCACTCCGGTGATCATAGGGGTTCCTTTTTTTATGCTTTATTCTTTCAAGCCTGTCTTTTTTGGTTTTCGTTACTCTTTCATGGGTGCTGAAAGACGGCGCCGTCCCCCTTGACAGGACTGCGTCACGCATCCCGTTTCTTTTGAGATGCTCCCGCATTTTTTTCGTTTTGCTCTTCGCCATGTGCCAACCGCTCCTTTTTCCCTTTTCTTTATCATAACAAAAAAATCCGGATGTGTTCATGAATACGGCTCATGTTTCGACCGGTAAGCGCGCAGAGACGTTTTGGCAGATGAATAGCTCCCCATTGCGGCGTATCCGTAAAAAAACCCCATAAAAATCCCCGCATACACGTGTTCATGATGACCGAAAACGATAGACACAACATTTCCGGCAGCAAGGGCAATCGTGGGAACGAATATGCCCGGAACCCGGCAGAACACTTTGATCAGCTGTGTGACGCATAAGACGACCGGCACGCCGATCACAGCATCCCAAATATTTGTATGGATCAGCGGAAAATAATCCACATCGACACCTCTTTATTCCGTCTTTTGCTATCTGTTAGCCTGCCTAAGAATTCCGCTTCCTATTCATGATAAAAAAACAGCACCGGCACATGTCCGGTACTGTAAGAGTTGTTTATTTTCCTGCCGCAGCCCGTTCTACGGCTGCTGATACGGCTTGATGCACGTCCGCATCCAAAGGCTGAGGCACGAGATCGCCGTGTTTCGTGCAAGAGGCGATGGCTTCTGCGGCCGCCACAAGCATTTCATGGTCGATTTTCTTGCTTTTGGCGTTCAGCGCGCCGCGGAAAATCCCCGGGAAGCCGAGAACATTATTGACCGAACGGCCGTCAGCTGCATAAGCGGCTCCGGCTTGTAATGCCTCTTCCGGTTCAATCTCCGGTTTCGGATTAGATAAAGCCAGAATGACGTGTCCTTTTCTGACATCCTCTTTTTTAATGAGACCCGGAACTCCTGTGGTGCTGATCACAATGTCACACGTGTCCATTAATTCTTTGATGCTTCCAAGCGGCTGACCTCCGTACTGAGCGAGGCGGTTCATTGCGTCTTCTGACTTGTCCGTTCCGCAGACCGCTTTGACTCCGTATGCCATAAACATGCGGCAGATGGCGACGCCTGCCGCGCCGAGACCGATCTGACCGACCTTCGCTTCTTTTAAATCAAGACCGGCGCTTTTACAAGCGGAAATGGCGGCGGCGAGCGTGACGACCGCCGTGCCGTGCTGGTCATCGTGCATAACCGGAATGTCCAGTTCTTCTTTCAGGCGGTCTTCAATGTCAAAGCAGTGGGGCGAACCGATATCTTCAAGCAGAATTCCGCTGAACCCCGGGGAAATATGTTTTACCGTGCGAATGATTTCTTCCGGATCAGAGGTATCGAGCAAAATCGGAATTCCGCTGATACCCGCCAGCTGGTCAAAAAGCGCGGCTTTCCCTTCCATTACGGGCATTCCGGCGACAGAGCCGATATTGCCGAGGCCGAGAATCGCCGTTCCGTCGGTGACAATGGCGACAGAATTGCTGATTGTCGTATAGATGGACGCTTTTTCAGGCTCGTTTTCGATCAGTCTGCACACATCGGCGACACCCGGCGTATAAACACGCCCAAGCTCAGCCAGTGTCCGGATCGGCATTTTGCTTTTCATCTGAATTTTGCCGCCTTCATGAGCAGAGAGCACTTCATCTGAGACTGTATGAAGCCGGATGCCTTCACCGAGAGCTTCAATGGCTTGAATGATTTCCTGCAGCTGCTCTTCATTTTCGGCCTGCACCGTGATGTTGCGCATTGTGTAGTTCGGGCCGACTTTAACGGTTTCAACTTCCCCGATATCTCCGCCCATCACTCCGATGGCGGTTGCCACTTTTCCGAGATTTCCGGGAACAGTCGGCGTTTCAATCATTAACGTCCGAATCATATGCTTTGTAATCATGAAATGAACCTCCTAACCCAATTTTTGAGATTGCAAGGATTTTTCTTTCGTGTACCAAATGAATTTCCCCGTGTATCCGTACAATATTGCCAGTCCGATAGATACAAAACTGAGCCACATGAACGGCAGATAAGAAAATGTGGATACGCCGAGAATGCCGGCCATATAGATGCCGTTATCAGACCACGGCACCATCCCTGAAGTAAGCGTGCCGCCCACCTCTGCGTTCCGGGATAAAACTCTTCTGTCAAGTTTCAGTTTATCATAACTGTTCTCCATGATTTTCGGCGTCAGGATCAATGACACGTACATCGCACAGCCGAAAATGTTTCCTAAAAGGGCGACGATCAATGTCGAAAGCGTTACATTTCCCGGTGTGGTCAGCTTTTTCTCAAAAGTTGAGACAATCACTTTTAATACGCCGAGCTTCTCAAGAATTCCTCCAAAACCGAGACCGAACAGGATAACGACTAACGTATCCAGCATACCGGTAATGCCTCCGCGGTTTAACAGGCCGTTTAAAAATTCGACGTCCGTTTTAATAGAAAAACCATTATAAGCAGTCGCGATGGCACTGGCAAAATTCATTCCCTGAAAGACGGAAGCCCAGATTGCGCCAAGCAAAGCACCGATGATAATAACGGGCATAGACGGCTTTTTCAAAATCAGAAGGACAACGACGACAACAGCCGGAATGAGCATCCATATATGAATGTCAAACGTTTTCTGCAATGAAGATTTTAAAAATTCCACTTTGTCGAGATCAATATTTTTTCCGCCGTATATAAATCCCGTTACGGTAAACAGAATGGCCGTAATAATATAGGACGGAATTGACAGATACATCATCGCTCTGACGTGTGACAGCACATCCACCTTAGAAAGCGTGGAGGCAAGCACCGTACTGTCAGACAGCGGTGAAAGCTTGTCTCCGAAGTAAGCCCCGGACAAAACGGCTCCCGCTACGATCGGAAGCGGTATACCCATTCCCTCTCCGATGGCAATCATGGCGATCCCCGCGGTTCCCACGGTTCCCCACGACGTTCCGGTCGCAACGGACATAACGGAACAAATAACCAGTGTAGCCAGAAGGAAAATATGAGGATTAATAAACTCTAAACCATAATAAATTAACGTCGGCACAACGCCGCCGGCAATCCATGTCCCGATGAGCGCACCGACCGAAACGAGAATCAATACCGCTTCAAGACCGTTTGATATCCCGGTGACAATCGAAGCCTGCAAGTCTTTATATGAATATCCCAGCCTGACTCCGAGAATAATAGCGAAAAACCAGGATATTAATAGAGCTAGCTGGATCGGCAGGTCTAAAAACACTGTGAACGATAAGACAAGTGCTAAAAACCCGAATAATAAGATAATAATTTCCAATAAATTTGGCAATCTGACCTCTTTCACAAGAAAATCCCCCTAGAAGAAAAAAGCTAAAACGCTTTCATCAAATGATATAACAAATTATACTATACTGCCTCATCCCTTTGTATGGCAACCGCCTATTCACTAAAAAACGTGAAAAGGCGGCTGTTGTTGCTTTAAAATTTATTTTTCTAATAGATCTTTTCCGGCAATCCCCGGTTTTGTCATTTCATACGGATTCAAAATGATATCCAATTCTTCTTCTGTCAGTACATCATTTTGAAGGCAAAGATCTCTTACAGATTGCCCCGTCATGATTGCTTCACGGGCAATTCGCGCAGCCGCTTCATACCCGAGGTGCGGATTGACCGCTGTAATGACGCCGACGCTTTTTTCCACGTATTGCTTCAGACGTTTTTCGTTGGCTTCAATTCCCGCCAGACAATGATCGGTAAATGAACGGAACCCGTTATTCATGATGCTGATGGATTGAAGCAGGTTAAATACGAGTACCGGCTCCATTACGTTAAGCTCCAGCTGGCCCGCTTCTGAAGCGAGGCAGATCGTATTGTCATTCCCGATGACCTGGAAGGCGATTTGGTTGATCAGCTCTGCCATTACAGGGTTGACTTTCCCAGGCATAATGGATGATCCCGGCTGACGGGCGGGCAATGAAATTTCCGCAAGTCCCGCGCGCGGACCTGAAGCCATTAAGCGCAGATCGTTGGCGATTTTAGACATGTTCATCATGCATACTTTCAACGCGGCTGAAACTTCCGTATACGCATCAGTGTTTTGCGTGGCGTCAACCAAATGGCCGGCGCCGACAAGCGGCAGTCCGCTGATGTCAGCCAGGTGCTTCACAACCTGTTCTATGTAGCGCGGATCGGCGTTAAGTCCCGTACCTACGGCCGTTGCCCCCATGTTTACTTCATACAGATGCTGGCGGGATTGTTTAATTCGCTTTATGTCACGCTCAAGCACGCGGCTGTATGCTTCAAATTCCTGTCCGAGACGGATCGGCACAGCGTCCTGAAGGTGTGTGCGCCCCATTTTAATGACAGAATCAAATTGTTTCGCTTTATCTTTAAAGACACTGAGCATATGCGCCATCGTATCAAGGAGCTTATCCAAAAGTTTCAAGGTTGAAATATGGATTGCCGTCGGGAACACGTCGTTCGTCGATTGTGACATGTTGACGTGTGTGTTCGGGCTGAGGTGAATGTATTCACCTTTTTTATGCCCCATGATTTCAAGAGCCCTGTTGCCGATTACTTCGTTGGCATTCATGTTCATGGACGTTCCGGCTCCCCCTTGGATCGGATCGACGATAAATTGGTCATGCCATTTTCCCTCAAGAATTTCATCTGCGGCCTGTACAATCGCATTTCCGATTCCTTCATACAGCCGTTTTACATCCATGTTGGCAAGCGCCGCCGCTTTTTTGACGATGGCGAGCGCATTAATCATTTCTTCGTGGATGCGGTAGCCGGTAATCGGAAAGTTTTCTTTCGCGCGCAGCGTTTGTATTCCGTAATACACATCAGCTTCAATTTGTTTTTCTCCGAGGAAATCTTTTTCCTGACGATATTCTTTTTGCGCGTTTGTCATGCTAAAACCCTACTTTCTCTTTGTGGTAGTCATGTTTTTACAGTACAACGTCGTCTGCGATCGGTGTCTCCATAATGTTTTTGACTTCAGCCAAGTTGTGAGACTGGCCGAGCGCCCACATTAATTTCGGCACGATGGCTTCCGTGTTCATATTTCTGGAGCGGATAATGAGATCTTGATTGACTCTTCGGCCGACTTCATAGACGCTCATGTCCTCTCCTTCTTCAAGACATTGTGTCGTAATGACGACGACAATGCCGCTTTCAATCATTTCATTGACTTTGGCGAGAATGTCTCTTCCTTCAAACGGCACGCCGCCGCTGCCGTAGCTTTCAATGACGATTCCTTTGTACATGCCCTTTAATGCGTCAAACATTTCCGGTTTCAGCCCCGGGTGTAGCTTGAGCAGGCACACGTCCGTGCAAAGTGAAGTATTGACCGTAAAAGCATCGTCTTTTGGCATGTGCACTTGTTTGTTGTATTCAATTCCGTTTTCGGTAATAAACGCGATATACGGATAGTTAATGCTCTCAAATGCATCATAGCTTTTCGTTCTTAATTTAATGGCGCGTGTGCCTTGAATGACTCTGCCGTCAAATACGACGTATACGCCGCCCACCCCTTCACATGCGAAGCGGATCGCGTCCGTGATATTTTTTTTGGCATCGGTTTTTTGAAATGTAATCGGGATTTGCGAACCCGTAATGACGATCGGTTTATCAGCATGCTGAAGCATATAAGACAGTGCCGCTGATGTATAAGCCATTGTGTCTGTCCCGTGCGTAATGACGAACCCGTCATATGCGTCATATTTTTCTTTGACAGCATTTGCGATTTCGGCCCAGTATTCAGGCTGCATATTTGTGCTGTCGATGTTCATTAACGAATGGGTTTCCATCGTGTAATCGTTATCAAGTTTTGATACGTAGGTTAACAATTCGTCTGCTTTCACCCCGGGTGCAAGCCCGTTTTCTCCTTCGACTGAGGCGATTGTTCCTCCGGTTGTTAACAGCAATAATTTTTTCATACCCTGCACCTCTTCATCCATTTCTCAAGATGTGTTAAGCATTCGCTTTTCGCATACTTTTAATCAAATTATAGACAGACGAATGAAATTAATCAAGTGATTATTATTCAATTCGCGTACACTTTTGCATATCGATATGATATAATTTGCTCAAGTGAAAAGGAGCGGTTTTGAATATGAATTTAGATCGTTTAACTGAACTGAGAAAAAAGAAAAATTGGTCTCTTCAATATACGGCTGACCGTCTCGGCATCGCCAAAAGCACGTACGCCGGGTATGAATCAGGATACCGGCGTCCGTCATTCGAGGCGCTGGGCACGCTTGCCGATCTGTTTGACACGACGTGCGACGATTTACTCGGGCGCACTGAAAAAAAGGCGGAGCCGTTTGCCCAGACCATCGAATTAACAAACGCCGCACAAGGCCGCGGCACACTGACCGTTGACGGACAGCCGCTGAATCAGGATGAAATCATCGAATTGATTGCGTTTGTCCGCACGAAAAAGAAGGTGCAGGAGGAGCTCCGTTAAAAACCGGCTTTTACGGCTTGATTCTGCCGTACGTCCCTCCGCCCCCGGCCTCAAGGACGAGCTGCCCGGTGCGCGCTTTATGAATGACAGCCGCTATTTTAGGCTGGACGACACGCGCCAATTCCTCTTCTTGCGCCTGATGAAGAATCGCCATCTCCGTCCCGAAGGCCCGCTTCAGTTTTTCTAACGTTTTCGGCCCGACCCCGGGAATGAACTGCAGCGGGATTTGATGAATATACGGCGGCCGCGGCATGCGGCTTTTTTTCGGTCCGCTCAGTTCCTCCAGCCGTTCACTGACCCCTTTTGTCATTGTTTTCCCCCCGCACTCCGGACATGCGGAAGCTCCTTTTTCAACCGGGCTGCCGCAGCGGTCGCAAGCCGTCCGGTAATACTTCCCGAGCTTCGGGTTCAGCCCGTAATTCGCCGTGATTTTTCTTCCGTCCTTCCCTTTTAAAGCCAGCGAAAATTCCGTGAAATTCGCTTCTTTAAGAAGCATTTCATTATATTCTCTGCCGATTTTTCCTAAGGAATGCGCATCAGAATTTGTTAAAAATGTATACGGATCAAGTTCTGTTACCCGCGAAGCCATGTCGGTGTCACAGCTTAATCCGAGTTCCGCCGCGTCAATGAGCGCCGGGTCGAAAACTTCTGTCAAAGAAGATATGACTCCTTTTCCGTACAGGCTTTTATGCGGGGTGAACATATGGGCGGGAATAAACAGCCCGCCCAATTCCTTTGTTTTCCTTTGAAGATTCAAACCGGTTTCATAAATGCGCTGGGAACTGAGATGGATATTTTTAAGCCTTTTTGCAAGCCACTCAGAAAACATCTTCATTTCGGCAAGAGACGGCATAAAGACGAGAACGTGAATCGGCCCGCGGCATGTGTGATCATAGATTTCAAGCTCACTGCCCAACAGAAGCGTCGTATTCCGATACCGGATGCCGCCTTCTTTCAGCTCACGGTATCTGCCTTCATCAATTCCGCGCTCGATTTCTTCTATGACTTCCGGGGAATGGCAGTCGATGATGCCCAATAGTTCAATTCCCTTCCCCTCACTGGCTTCTTCTAAAATCCGGTGCAGCGTCAACGTTTTGGCCCCGGTGATTTTGACCGGTTTTCCCGTATAGGTGCGGCCGATATGAATATGCAGATCCGCATAGATGGTTTTCATCATTTTTCCTTCAGCGCTTCTTTCAGCTGGAGATACTGAATCGCGTACGCCGTTTTTGCGTCATACACCCTGCGGGATTCAATCAGCTTCACGGCCTCTTCAAGCGTGACCTGCATGACTTCGACAAATTCATCCTCATCCAGCTCTCGTTTTTCTTCCAGCAGCGAAAGCCCTTCCGCAAGAAAGAGATGCACGATTTCATCAGCAAACCCGGGTGATGTATAAAAAGCGGTGATTTTCGTCAAGGTTTCCGCTGTATATCCCGTTTCTTCCTCGAGCTCTCTTAACGCCGTATGTTCCGGCTCTTCCCCCTTTTCAAGCTTCCCGGCCGGAATTTCAACGATTGTCCGTTCCAGCGGCTTTCTGAACTGGTTCACCAAAATGATTTTTCCTTCCTCGGTCACCGCAAGTACGGCCACTGCTCCCGGATGTTTGACGATTTCCCGCTTGCTTGTTTTTCCGTTCGGGAGCTCTACATCCTCTAAGTAAAGATCTATGACTTTCCCGTCATACAGCTTTTTTTTCGCAAGTGTTTTTTCTTCTAAATGTTTCATCATGTCATCTCCCGTTCTGTCTCTCTATTATGCCTCATATATTTTATCATACATGCATGAGAGGGAGGTGCTTTTCGATTGAAGGTTTACCGGAAGGATAAGAGTATCGTATTGGTCGGAAAGGCGTGGGAAGTGCGGGCTAAACTGAAAGAATACGGACGGACATTCCGCTATGTCGGAGATTGGATCACCGGGCCTTAACAGTTGAAAACTTCGCGCCTTTATATTACGGTCAATAAAAGACTATAAAAAGGAGCGAAACGATGAGAAAACGCACACTGGGACATTCTGATTTAGAAATAAGCGAAATCGGGCTCGGCTGTATGTCGCTGGGCACGGATAAACCTAAAGCGCTGTCTATTTTGGATGAAGCGATCGAGCTTGGAATCAATTATTTAGATACCGCTGATCTTTATGATTTCGGCAGAAATGAGGAAATTGTCGGGGAGGCCGTCAAAAACCGCAGGCACGACATCATTTTAGCCACGAAAGCCGGAAACCGCTGGAATGATGATAAAGACGGCTGGCATTGGGACGCTTCCAAGGGCTACATAAAAGAAGCGGTCAAAAACAGCCTGCGCCGGCTGAAAACGGACTATATCGACCTTTATCAGCTGCATGGCGGCACGATGGAAGACCATATTGACGAAACGATCGAAGCATTTGAGGACTTAAAACAGGAAGGTGTCATCCGGTATTACGGCATTTCCTCGATTCGTCCGAATGTTATTAAAGAATATGTAAAAAAATCAAATATCACCAGCGTTATGATGCAATACAGCCTGCTGGACCGGCGTCCCGAGGAGTGGCTTCCCCTTTTAGAGGAGAACGGAATCAGCGTAGTCGCAAGGGGGCCTGTCGCTAAAGGGCTTCTTACGGAAAAACCGCTTGATCAAGCGGCCGCAAGCGTAAAAGAGAACGGCTATTTAACATATTCTTTTGCAGAACTGGCAGAAACCAAAAAAGCGATCAGCGCTGCCGCACCTGACTTGAGCATGACGGAGCTTTCTCTTCAATACTTGCTGTCACAGCCGGCCGTCGCTTCTGTCATCACCGGAGCCAGCTCACTTGAGCAGCTGAGAGAAAACTGTTCGGCTGCAGAGGCCCGGCGTTTAAGCAGCCAGGAAATCAAAGCCCTGCAATACCATACAAAACCGGACGTATACGAAGCCCATCGTTCTTAAATAATAAAACCGGCACCTTTTCAGATGCCGGTTTATTTATATTTTTGCCAATCGAGACTGCTTTCATTCAGCAACTCTTCAAAGCTTTTATGTTTTTCTTTTTCTTTTCGTTTTCTGATTTGTTCCGCCTTTTGCTGCGCCTGTTTTTTCTCGTCTTCTTCCTTCAGCTCACTTTTCATTTGCAAAAGCCTGGCCTTCAGATCTTCCCCCAGATCGTCTTTTAAGCTGTGTTTTTCGTTAGGCAGCTGCTTTTTCATCATGACGCCCCCCGTATCTGAATATGGTGAAGCAAGTGTACCACGGAGCGCCGGAGGCCGGCAACGTTCACGGTCCTGAAAAGCCGGAGGAAGGATTTTTCATATGAAAGGAGGGTGCCTGTGTGAAAAAATGGCTGGCGGTGTTCGGCTCGGCTTGCGCAGTCTTTTTGGCTGCCGGATTCGCTTTTACGAATCTGATTATGTTTATGAAGAAAAAGACGGATGAAGATATCATGAAAAAAGAAACGGCGGACGGGCATGATAGATTTGATTCCTTTCAGGCCATGGAAAAAGAAGAAGCCGTCATCCTGTCACGCCACGGGTATGAGATCAAAGGCTTTTACGTCGCCCCGCATCATACGGCAAACACCATGATTATTTGTCACGGCGTTACCGTAAATTCGTTCAATTCATTGAAATACATGGATTTATTTTTAGATTTAGGATGGAATGTGCTCGTATATGACCACCGCGGGCACGGAAAAAGCGGCGGCAGAACGACGAGCTACGGCTATTTTGAAAAAGATGATTTGGAAGAAGCCGTGAATTGGGTGAGACACAAAACCGGAGACGGCGGTCAAATCGGCATCCACGGGGAATCGATGGGAGCGGTGACGGCCTTATTATACGCGGGCGGGCATCAGGATGAAAACGGCGCTGATTTTTATATTGCGGACTGTCCGTTCGCAAGCTTTCGCGATCAGCTCGCCTACAGGCTGAAACGGGAGTTCCGGCTGCCTCCGTGGCCGCTTCTGCCTTTGGCTGATTTCTTTTTGCGGATGAGAGAAGGCTACCGTATCCGTGATGTATCTCCTCTATCGGTTATCAGCCGCATCCGGCAGCCCGTGCTGTTTATTCACAGTAAGGAAGATGATTATATACCCTCCGCTTGTTCCGAATTGCTGCACCGCAGAAAACGCGGCCCTAAGATGCTCTATCTGGCCGAATCGGGAGGGCATGCCATGTCGTACACCAAAAATCCGGAGAGCTACCGTAAAGCCGTTCAAACCTTTTTAGATACCATGACGCAAACGTAAAAAAGCGAAAGAACGTATGCTGGTTCTTTCGCTTTCCCGTCATAAAACGTCGGTAATCCCGTCCATATTTTCTCCGATCCAGTCAATGGCGAGGTCGATTGTCGTAAACTCCTGCGCTTTGAAGGTCATCTCATCTTGAAGCAGCCAGACATCCTTCTGAACGGATTCAGCCCCTCCGATGGACCAGTGCAGCAGACTGTACGGGTGGTTGTTGTTCAGAAAGGATACCCACGTTTTATGCTGTGCCGTCTGTTTAATGGCTTTCAGCTTTTGATTCACTTTCCGTTTCTCCCTGCTTTACTAATATGCTCATTCTCGGGCTCAGCATCTCTGCCGGGCTTTTTAAGACGAGCGTTTTTGCCTTTTCATTGTAATCGATTGTCATTTCCTCGTCAAAAAACACTTTTTGTGAGGTCTGGATGTAAAGCGGAAGTCCGTTGGTTTCAATGGCTTCGCATTGTCCCGTTAATTCGTCCGCCAGCCAGATGGTCGGCACGCCGCTCACCGCGCACCCGCAGCCTTCTGCGTCATAGCGGAGCTGCGCTTTTTTCCCCGGGTTGGCGTCCATTGCCTGCTGAAGTGTGTGTTTCGCCGCATCCGTCACATGTATTTGCATAGATGATCCTCCGTTTTTCATTTTCGCCATTGTAGCATACCGAGCCGCTGTATGCATTGTTTCTGCTTTCTTTACAGCAGCCCGCTCTCCTTAGTCCTTTGCCTCTTGTTCAGCCGCCTTGATCCAGTCATTTTTCCCTTCACTATACTTTGCCATATCGTATGGGTACGTCTTAGCGAGGTGCCGTTTCAGTTCCATGTATTGAGCCGCTTTTTCAGGCTTTGCGGTGAGGTAATCCCGGAACAGCAGATGACGCTTCACGTCCGGATGGCCTGTTTCGTATATGTGAACGTGGTGTGTGCGCTTGTTGCCGCCTTTTTGAAAGAAACGCCGGCCCTCTATCCCATTTTCCCCTTTCGCCTCATAGCCGAGTGCTTCCAGCTGCGGACTGAATCGGTCAGCGTCCGAAATATCTTTAACCTCCGCCAGTATATCGATGACGGGTTTGGCGGCCATCCCTGGGATAGAGGTGCTGCCGATGTGGCTGACAGAATGAAGTGCTGGGCCGAAGATTCGGATCAAGTCCGCCTTCTCTCTTTCAAACGTTTCTTTCCATTCCGGCTTGTACGGAACAACTTCCGCTTTCCTCTTCGGATAAAGATGAAAAAACGAGAGGGTCAGCCCTTCCGGCGTCTCTATCTGTCCGGCTTCTGTGAAACCTGTTTTTAAATAGAGAGAGACTGCCGGAACGTTTTGGCTGGCGGTAGCCGCCTCTATTTTTTGGGCGTCCCGGTTTTGATCTATCACAAATTGAATAAGCGCCCGTCCGATTCCTTTTCGAAAGCCGGACGGGTGCACCGTCAGCCTGCATATGACAAGGTCATATCCCTTTTTTTCATACGAAATGACGCCTGCAAGCTGATCTTTTTCCTTGAAACCGGCAAACGTCTCCCGTGACCGCTGTATATCATCGGGTGTTTCATGCAGGGCGGGAATGCCGAAAAAGCCGATCAGCTCGGCTTCTTTTTGATAAGCGCAGCGCTGAACCGCCGCGATTTCCCGCGCGGTCTGTCCTTGTGTATGCTGTAAAAATGTAATCAATCTTCCGCCCCTTTTGACGCAAACATCCGCTGTGACTCTGTCTTCGTAATGCGGACCGCGTACGCTTCATACCAGGCGCTTTTTCCTTTTTGTTTTGCCGCCTGGTGGTCAGTATGATCTTTCCACCTTTTAATCGCCTCCAGGCTGTCCCAGTAGGAAACCGTGATGCCGCAGCCGTCTTCCTCCCGAACGCTTTCCGCGCCTAAAAAGCCTGGCTGTCCGCCTGCCAAATTCATCATGCGCTCTGCCGTATGTTCATATTCCTCATCATATTTTCCCTTTATTGATGAAAAAATGACCGCATAATAAGGCGGTTTGGGCGTGTCAGCTAAAAAACCCATATTCATCCCCCTCTACATATATTTCACAAACAGAATCCGGTCTTCTCCCGGACCGTCATAATTCGCAAAAACAGGGATTCCGTTTACGGTTTTGGTTCCTTTTTCAGCTTCAAAGCCTAATTTTGTATGATAAGCGATTGATACTTTATTGACAGGCGCCGTCACGCAATTGACTTTTGTGCAGCCCCTTTTCTTCACCGTCTCCATAAATCGGTCGTAGAGCTGTTTTCCAATTTGCATTTTTCTGAAATCCGGATGCACACCGGAAAAATGAATGTAGGCTGTCTCAGGGTCTGATTGTGACTGAAAACCGATTAAAAAACCGGTCATTCCCTCCGGCCCGTACGTGATAAAGCTTGTGTCCTGAAAATGTTCAAAAAACAAGCGCGGCAGTTTGTCTTTCATCTGCCTGCCGCCCCACCAATCATTCAAAACAGACGTAACCATTTCATAGTCTTCAGAGGTAATTGTTCGAATATCCATTATCGATTGACTCTCCTTTTCGTCCGGCAAAATGAATGTCAGCTCTTCTCATTGGAATATAAAAAATTATATGTGGGTTGTTTGCAATTGTAAATGATTTCTTTTCAAGCAAACGAATCAGCACGTCTTCCAGCCAGGGAATGATTTACCAGTATAAACGTGATCATTGTTCGGGTACAATGAAAAACAGAACAAATGTTCCCGGAGGTTTTTTTATGGCTGATATTCTTCTTGTAGATATGCAATCGTTTTATGCGTCTGTGGAAAAAGCGGAAGCGCCTCATCTCAAAAGCCGGCCCGTGATTGTCTCGGGAGATCCCGAAAGACGCAGCGGCGTCGTGCTTGCGGCTTGTCCGCTCGCCAAACGATACGGCGTAAAAAATGCCGAACGGCTGTGGGAAGCGCAGGCCAAATGTCCCGATGCCGTTATTGTCCGTCCGCGGATGCAGCGGTATATTGATGTATCCGTCATGATTACCGAACTGTTTGAACGGTATACCGATCTTGTAGAACCCTACTCCATCGATGAGCAGTTTCTCGACGTGACCGGAAGCAGGCGGCTGTTCGGTGATCCTTTTACAATTGCCAAAAGCATTCAGCAAGCGATTATGCGTGAATTCGGCATTTATGCCCGTGTCGGCATCGGGCCGAATAAGGCGCTCGCGAAAATGGCTTGCGACCATTTTGCCAAAAAAAACGCATCCGGCATCCACAGATTGGATATGTCAAATATCAGGCAGGATCTGTGGCCGCTGCCGGTCGGAAAATTATTCGGCATCGGAAAACGGATGGAGCATCATTTAAGACGGATGGGCATCAGCACAATCGGCGGGCTTGCCGGACACCCCGCCGAATTGCTGAAAAAACGCTGGGGCATTAACGGCGAATTGCTTCAGCGGACAGCCCGCGGCATCGATCCCTCTCCGGTCACCGTCAACACGCACAGCCGGCAAAAAGCGATCGGCCATAACATGACCCTCCCGAGAGACTACAGCCGCTTTGAGGATATCAAAGTCGTGCTGCTGGAGTTAAGCGAAGAAGTGGCCCGCCGCGCCCGTTTCAAACAATACATCGGCCATACGGTTTCGGTCAGCATCAGAGGCGCTGATTTTGAATTCCCTTCAGGTTTTCACAGACAGAGAAAGCTGGTGTCACCGACTAATTTCGGAATGGATATTTTTAAAACGGCGGTCAAGCTCTTCAAAGAGCATTGGAACGGTGAGCCCGTCCGCAGCGCCGGCGTCTCCCTTTCCCAGCTGGAGCCTTGTGATTATGTTCAGCTGAGCCTGTTCGATGCCCAGGAAAAAAAGATCAGTCTCGGCAAAGTATTGGATGATATTCATGAGCGGTACGGCCCTGCGTCGCTCCTCCATGCCGCTTCACTGACAGAGGCCGGCCAAGCCTTTCACCGGGCTGAAAAAATCGGCGGGCATTACAAATAATTTGAGGTGATATACATGAATCCGAACAAATTAACACCCGGGTATAATGTCATGTGGGAATCAAGCCGGATGATGCTGCCCGAACATCGGGAGCAGCTGCTTGCAAAAAAACGAAAAGAACGGGAATTCCGGCCTCCGGAACTGAGCGAAGAGCAACTGAACGACATGAACCGCATCATTGCGGCGTCAATTGAAGAAGACAGGGCCATTTCGGTCACCTACGCTTCCGCACACGGCCCCCTCCGGTTTTGGGGGTGGGTAAAACAAGTGAGGCATGACGAAAAGCGTTTAAAAATCATAAACGATGAAGATGCGTTAACGCTGCCGTTTCATCGTATTCTCTCGGCTGAACTGGAATAAAAGCCTAAATCGTCCTGACAGAAAATATGATAGAAGAGTGGGAGGATCACATGATATTTAGTAGAATAAAGATGAATGACAAGAATAGGAGAATATATGATGGATCAATTTATAGAAAAAATGCTGGGACAAGCCCTCCGCCAGTATGGACGGAATGTGTCGACAGATCCGCTGAGCCCCTATGAAAAACAGAGTTTAAAAAAAGCTTTAGAAGAAAGAAGGAATGAAGAACCCGATGAGGATCTCCATGCCCATGTAGAAGATATTATCTACGATTACGTCACCAATCAGGGGCAGTTTTCCTGACACGGACGTTTATGCACCGGGCGATAAGGGAAATGTCCGAGAGTAAACCCTTAAAGATTGCGTGGTGCAGGATATGCCTGTCGGGCCTTATTTCAGGATCGGCTATGCCGTTCTTCTGTTATTTCTCATCATTTATCTCGGAACATTAATAGACTTTTTGTTCCAGCCTGTTGTGATTACGGTTAAAACCTTGTTTCCGCCCATTGTATTATCGGGCGTCCTTTACTATTTGTGCCGCCCGCTCGTCAGAGTGCTGCATGCGAAATTAAAGCTGCCCGAAGGAATCGCGATTTTAGCGATTTATGCGGGAACAGCCGGCCTTTTTGTCCTCTTCCTTTATACGGCGGGCCCTGCCGTTCAAAAACAGTTTACAGCCTTCACAGATCATATTCCGGAGCTTTCCGCAAAAGCTGAAAATTGGATCGGGCATCTTCAGGACAGCAAATGGTTTTCCCGGCTTCAGCATGGGGATTCCTTTAAAAAATTAGCGGACAAAGCCGCAAATTATTCCGGTTCAATCGCTGATTCTCTCAGCAGCCTGGCCGGTACGGCTGCCAATGCCGCCATCACCGCAGCCATTATTCCGTTTGCGCTGTATTACATGTTAAAAGAAGGAAACAAAGCCCCCCGGCGACTGCTGCGGCTTCTTCCGGAAAAACATAAAAAAGAAGGAAAACAAATCCTTCAGGACATGGATGAAGCTCTCAGTTCATACATACAAGGACAGCTGCTCGTCAGTTTCTGTGTCGGCGTTCTCGTCACGATCGGCTATTTTATAATCGGGCTCGATTATCCGCTCGTTCTGGGCGCGTTCGCCATGGTGACAAACCTGATTCCGTTTATCGGGCCTTGGATCGGCACATTTCCCGGAGTCATTGTCGGATTGTTCGATTCACCGACCGAGGCGGTGCTGGTGATTACGGTCGTCGTCATTGTACAGCAGCTTGAAAGCCAGCTGATTTCCCCGCAAATTATGGGACGGAAGCTGGACATTCACCCGCTGACCATTATTTTTCTTCTGCTTGCCGCCGGCAAATTCTCAGGAATTGCCGGGATGCTTCTGGCCATTCCGGGATATGCGGCCGCAAAAGTGGTCATAAGCCACATGCAGAAACTATTCATTCTCAGAAAAAAAACAAAGCTAGGAGAGAAATGATTCATCCCCCATGTCTTCACATCGGTCAAAATGAAAAAACGGCGGGCTGAAGAAGCCCGCCGCACACGGAGGTAAAAAAGATGAACATCGGTGATGTCATTTTTCAATTGATTTCATTTATTGCAGCCGCATTTTTCCTGTTTGCCGTGATATACGTATTCAGAAGCTTGAACAAGCGCCGCATACAATTGGACAGAATCGAAAAGAAACTCGACGCGCTGCGCGAAGAAAAAAACGAAAAGTTATAGTTCATTCAGAAGCAGGCGCAACGAGCTCCACTTTTATCCGATCCGGGTCCTCCGTGTATACGGCGTAATGCGTGCTTCCGCCTGCATATGGATGGCGGTCCCTGTAAAGCACGGGGCATCCTCTGGCAAGCAGCTTTTCTGTCATCTCGTCAACCTGCTCTCTTGATGCAGCATGAAAAGCCAGATGGTTCAGCCCGACCCGGCATCTGTGGTACTCCGGTGTTAAAAAACGCTCCTCTGTCTGTACAAGCACAACATAAAATCCTGCGTTTTTCCAGCTGATGCCGGAGTCCCAATTTTGAAATTCCCTATAACCGAGCTCACCTAAAAACCATCCCCAAAACCGGGCGGAGGCTTTCAAGTCAGATACATACAACTCAATATGGTGTATCATAATATTCGCTTCCTCCTCACATCACACCCGCCTTACCAGCACCTCTTCAACTTTATGGCCGTCACCTTTTCTCAAAATCAAATCCGATCTGAATTTTGTCGGCAGAATATTTTCATACAGATTCGGACGGTTGACGCTCTCCCAAATGGAGGCGGCCATGGTATCCGCTTCTGCATCAGACAAATCCTTAAATTTATGAAAATAAGAAGCCGGATCCTGAAAAGCGGTTTCTCTTAAGAGGCGGAAACGCTCCAAATACCACGTGAAAATCCGGCTTTCTTCGGCATCCACATAGATCGAAAAATCAAAGAAATCCGATACAAAAATCCGCGGATCTTCCCTGTCGTCCTCTAAGGTCGGCGACTGCAGGACATTGATTCCTTCGATAATAACGATATCCGCACCTTCGACAACCTCGACGGCGCCCTCTTCCCTGTCATACGTAAGATGGGAATATACGGGCGCCTCCACTCTCTCTTTCCCCGACTTTATATCGTTCAGAAACTCAAGCAGCGCTTTCACGTCGTAGCTTTCCGGGAATCCCTTTCTGGACAGAAGGTTTTTCCTTTTTAATTCCGCCGTCGGATACAAGAAACCGTCGGTTGTCACCAGGCTCACCTTCGGCCTGTCCGGCAGACGGGAAAGAAGCTTTTGCAAAATTCTCGCCGTCGTGCTTTTGCCGACGGCGACGCTGCCCGCGATTCCGATGATAAACGGGATTTTCGCTGAATGCGGATGCTTCAGAAACACATTGACATGCTGATTCCGTCTTGCGGCAGACGTGACATGAAGATGGAGCAGGCGCACAAGCGGAATGTAAATCGTTTCTACTTCTTCCACCGACAGGTAGTCATTCAGCCCCTCTACGGCCTTGGCTTCTTCCTCTGAAACGGCAATGGAAAGATGGCCGCCGAATCCGGCCCACGACTCGCGACTGTGCTGCGTATACAATGTATGTAAGTTCAATTCTTTACTTTTCACAATTCACACCAATCTCTCTGTATGGCTTTCCGATAAAAAAACAAACGCTTACAAAGATTGTAACGGAAAACCGCTTCACTGTCTGCCCATTTTTTTCAAAAATGAGGAACCGATCCGGCTGTACTCTTCCATTTCCTCCTCCGGAACCATGCTTCCGCCGGTGCTCCACACAAGGTGCACGGCATTTTCCATCTCAAGCCCCCGCTCTTTTATATAACGGTTTCCGGCTTCGGTCTGAACGACCTTGACGGCCCCGGCCAGTCCGGCGAGTGCAGAGGGTTCAAGGCTCTTATTCTCGGCCGCCCTTAATTGATAAAGCAGCGAAAAAAGCGTGCCGTCATCGGCGGTATAACAGCCGCTGATTATAGGCTCCATCAGAGGGCCGGCCAGTCCGGACGGCCTTCCCACCGCGAGTCCGTCGGCGGCCGTTTGATTATCAAGACCGATATCCTGCACGCTGATTCCGTCATGCAAGCCGGAAAACAGTCCTAACAGCATACACGGTGAATGCGTCGGCTCACCGAAAAAAATATGGACATGCTCGCCATAGATCAGCTTTAGCGCAAGCGCGACGCCGCCCGGGCCTCCTCCGACCCCGCACGGCAAATAAACGAAAAGCGGTTCATCTGCATCAGGCTTTATGTTCATTTGGTCGAGCTGCTTTTTCACACGGCTTCCCGCAACGGCATACCCCAAAAACAGATCCCGGGAATGCTCATCATCAATAAAATAACAATAAGGGTCCTGCTTCGCCTGCATGCGCCCCTCTTTGACAGCCAGACTGTAGTCTGCTTCATATTCGATGACGCGAACCCCCTTTTCCCGGAGCAGCTCCTTTTTCCACTGCTTTGCGTCACTGGACATATGAACGGTCACACAAAAGCCGAGCTTCGCGCCGATTATGCCGATACTCAGACCTAAATTGCCCGTAGAGCCGACGGCTATAGAGTATTTTGAGAAAAAAGCGGTAAACCGTTCTTCAGTCAATATGCTGTAATCGTCGTCTGCTGAGAGCATTCCCGCTTTTACCGCGAGATCTTCGGCATGCTTCAGCACTTCGTAAATCCCGCCGCGCGCTTTAATGGAACTGGAAATCGGAAGTTCGTCGTCGCATTTCAAAAGCAGACGCCCGGGGAAAGCCTGAGCGGCGCTGTGTTCCAGATGCTTCTTCATTTCATTAATCAAGACAAGCGGAGATTCAATGAGGCCTCCCTCCGCTTCCGTCTCCGGAAAAGCCGACGCGATATAAGGCGCAAACCGGCGCAGCCTTTCTTCCGCTTCGGCAATCTCCTTTTTCCATTCAGCGCCATGCTTTACTGGATCATCGGTTTTATGCGGATTGATCCAAAATACTTCACGCGCCTCCGCCATTTGCCTGACTAAAGGCTCTGCCATCAATGCCTTGTGTATATCCCGGTCGGACATTCCTTTTTCCCCCTTGTTACTTTTTCTTTAATGCGCGGCCGGCCAGTTTTTCTGTAAACGATGGGAAAAGCTGATACAGCTTCGTCCCGAGGCTCATCCATCGCGGAAGATTCATTTCCCGTTTATCCGTCAGAATCACGGATGTAATGCGCTCTGCCACATGGTCGGCATCAAGCATCCATCTGCCGACGCTTTTCACATAACCGCCCTCTTTATCTGCAATTGTAAAGAAGTCTGTTTTGATCGGACCGGGATTAACCGTTGTCACGGCTACACCCGTACCGGCCAGCTCAAGCCGCAGCGCATTGGAATACCCTAACACGGCGTGCTTCGTTGCGGAATAAAGGCTTGATTTCGGCGTCGCCAATTTGCCGGCCTGTGAGGCGATATTGATAATATGGCCGCTTTTCGCATGAAGCATCACAGGAAGACAGGCCTTCGTACAGGCGATTAATCCGAAGACGTTGACTTCAAACATTGCCTTCATATCATCCAAAGATGAATCAGCGGCCGTTTCAAAAATGCCGAAGCCGGCGTTGTTGATTAATACGTCAACATGACCGATCAAACGCCTTACGTTTTCAGCCTCTTCTGCATGCCGGACGTCAAACGGAACGACATCACACTGTCCGCCGCGCGCGGTAATCGTCTTTTTCACTTCCTGCAAGCGGTCCTCCCGCCTGGCGGATAAAAAAACATGAGCCCCTTCTGCCGCGCAGGAATATGCAAGCCGTTCTCCGAGTCCGCCGGATGCTCCGGTGATCCAAATCCGCTTATCCGTTAATCTGCCCATTTCCTTCACCCCTTCACAGCTTTAAACTTCAGAGTGTTCCCCGACTGAAAGGATACAGCCTTCCCTTCGGCGGCCAGCACGTCAAGATGGCCGATCGTTTCTGACATCGTTAAAAACAATTCATTTTCATACACAGCCGGAAACAGCCGCCGGCATACCTGGAAAGCCGTCAGCGTTTCCTCTGACAACAGGCGCAGCACATATTCCGACCGGTTTCTCTGTTTTTCAAGCCGCCTGTCAAAAGCAGGCTTTACGTCTGTCAGCAGATCGCCGTGTCCCGGATATAAAAAGGACGGGTTTACGTCATACAGCCGCTTCATTGAGTTCAAGTAGTCGAGCATCGGGGCCGCGCGCACGCCCCCCTTTTCCGGAGCTTCCAGAATCGGATTGGTGGAGCTGTTGGATAAAAGCAGATCGCCGCTGAACATTTCACCGCTTTTTTCATGGTAGAGCGCAATGTGAGAAGCGGCATGACCCGGGATTTCGAGCACCGTCCAGCCGTTAAGCCCGTCAATTTTTCCGCCTTCCCTCACTGTTTTCGTTAACGGACGGTTTGCAGAAAATAAGTATGACAGCTTAACTGTTTTATGTATGTCTTCAGGCGTCAGGGGAACGTCCATTTCAGTCATAAGCGACAGAAAAAAGTCCTCCTGCCGGGCGATATACGACTGATCCTGAGTAATGTACCTGTCATTCAGCGGATGCCCTATTACTTCCGCATCATCGGAAAAAAGGTGCAGCAGACCTGAATGATCTGCGTGATGATGAGTGAGCACCACCTGTTCTATATCTGCCGCAGAAACGCCGTGTTCCTTAAGCTGCAATGAGAGCGATTCAGCCGCTTCCTTTGTATTCGGGCCGCAATCAATAAGGGTTAAGGCTTCATCTTTTACTAAATAAACGATAACGTCGCCGACTGCAAACGGAGTCGGCACACGTATCGGAATGATCTTTCTCGCTGCCATGTTTACGCTCCTTCGTTCTTTTCATTCCTGAATAATCATATTTTAGCGTTTTCTTTTCACTGTGTCATTATTGCCGCATATCGGAAAAAAAGATTGACATCCCGCTCTTGCGCATAGCATAATGAACAACAAACTAGAAAACACGGAACGCGATGACGAGGAACTAGTATATAAACAACGGCAGCAGAGAGCAATGTCCCCGGCTGAAAGACATTGCGGCCCTCTTGTTTACAGAACCTGCCCTCAGAGCGGTTAGGAAAACCTAAACGTATCCCCTCGTTACGGGATTTGAGCTGAGCACGGCTGATTCGTGCTAATGTAAGGTGGTACCGCGAAACCTTTTCGTCCTTTTTGACGGGAAGGTTTTTTTGTGTTTTGAGAAGAAGGAGGATTTATATGAAGAAAATCGGTTTTATCGGGGCCGGAGCAATGGCGGAAGCAATGGTGAACGGACTGCTGCAAAGCGGAATGACAGCCCCCGGACATATATATATGACAAACCGGTCAAATGACAGCCGGCTTGAAGAGCTCCAAAAAACGTACGGAGTAAAACCGTGCCGGGATAAAGAAGAGTTTTTCAGCAATACCGACATTCTCGTTCTCGCCTTTAAACCGAAAGATGCGGCAGAAAGCATTGAGAACATTCGCGAATACGTGAAAGATCAGCTTGTGATTTCTGTCATCGCAGGGCTGACGATTCACACGATTCAGCAATATTTCGGCAGAAAGCTCACCATCATCCGGGCGATGCCGAATACATCCGCGGCCATTCAGCAATCGGCGACCGGTTTTTCCGCAAGCTCCGAGGCGAGTGAAGCTGAAATCCGGACGGCAAAAGAGCTTCTGGAAACAATCGGAGAAGCGACGCGCTTTGAAGAAAAACACCTTGACGCCGTCACAGCCATTGCCGGAAGCGGTCCCGCCTATGTGTACCGGTATGTCGAAGCAATGGAAAAGGCCGCCCTTCAAGCCGGCCTGCCGGAAGAAACGGCAAAAGAGCTGATTTTACAAACAATGGCCGGGGCGACGGAAATGCTCAGAACAAGCAGCAAACGGCCTGAACGCCTGCGCAAGGAAATCACAAGCCCGGGCGGCACGACTGAAGCAGGCCTTCGCGCATTAGAAGAGCGCCGCTTTGAAGAAGCCATCATGCACTGCATCGCAGAAACCGCAGCCCGGAGCGCCGAAATTAAAGAACAATTCGCAGGCTCCGTTCTGCAAAAGACGGACCAGTGATAAAGCATGGGGCTTCCCATGCTTTTTTCATTCTGTTTAACTGCCGTATAAGCGGCTGATTCTCTCTTTTACTTCAGGAAGATGGAATGTGGCTTCGTGCATGTTCACCTCTTCCTCAACCGCTTTTGTCAGCTCTCTTTTGATCCGTGCCGTCACATTGGTTTTCAGCGCAACCAGTGAGGCTCTCGGTTTATCCGCCAGCAGCCGGGCCAATTCGCGGCCTCTTTGAAGGACGTCTTTTTTCGACAGCACTTCAAACGGAACTCCCCGTTTTTCCAGAGCGGCGCCGCTGAAATTCGCGGCAGTAAACAGCATTTCTTCCCCGAGGACAATTCCCAGTTTTTCAGGCACAATATACGTCGCGCCCATTCCCGGTGTAAATCCGTACTTCATATAATTACAAGAATAAAAACTCTCTCTGCTTAAAATCACGAAATCCGCGCTCAGACCGATCGTAAAGCCGGCTCCGATCGCATGCCCCTGCATGACGGAAATCACGGGAATCCTGCAATCCAATAAAAGACTGTGAAGCTTTAAATCTGTAAATTGAAGCTTTCCGCTCTGAATGGTCAAAAGCCCCTCCTGCGTTCCTCCCGTGCAGAAATAATTTCCGTAACCCGTCAGAAGGACGGTTTTATAGGACGGATGGGCATTGATGTCTCGGAATACCCGGTGCAGCTCTCTGACAAACTCTTCTGACAGCCCGTTTTTCCCGGCCGTATCCTGCATTGTGACCTGCACAATGCCAGGTTCTTTTTCCTGTACATCAATCATTGGATTCATGTTTATTCTCCGTTTCTTTAAAAATACTCAAGCCTTTCCGGCTCTGAGTGTTTCTGACACTAGGTCGTCCATTCATACTTTCTGTGAAACTCTTTTATTTCAGTCAGCACCAATCGCGTTTTTCCTTGATGCGCATTCGGGATGTCTGCTGCGGGCGCGGCATTTCTTGTGCCGAATTTTACGATGCCGCTGTCTTGGAGCAGCCGGTCATAATCAGCCATCGATAAACGGACGCGTTCATCCAAATGCCGGCTGATCTGAAATTGATTCTGCCGCGTACGGCTTTGCGGCATAACGACACCGCTGTAAAATTCAGAGCAGCAGCCCGAACCGTATGAAAAACAGCCGACGCGTTTCGGCGTTTCAAAAGAGCCGTTATCAATCGTGCTGGCAAGAGATAAAAATACGGTGGCCCCCATGATGTTGCCGACGCGCTGACAGTATTGAATCCCAGGCAGCACGCGTTGCTGAAAATCCGCTTCAATGTCTTGCGGCTTAGCCTTTGCCAATTTTCTCATCATCGTCCGATGCGCTCCTTTTACCATTCCGCCAAACGGAGTATGAAAAGAAAGGTATTGAAATGTATTCTTATAATCCGCCCCGCTCACACGCTTTCGGTATTCCTGAAATGATTTTTCACAGCAGTCCAAATAAGACATGAGCGACAGATCAGCATCCCCCGCTTCACTATCCGGAATCGGGCGGCACGTATCCATGACTTCATACCCGTAATACCCGCTTGCGCCTTGATCAAGCAAAAAGACATGAGGGGTGCTGCTGACTAAAAGCGCCACAGCTCCCGCCCCCGCACTCGGTTCGGCATAGGACCATTCCTCCGTCAACGCGTCACCGCCTTCAGCCACTAAAAAGCGGGAAATATCCGTTCCGATGATGAGCGCTTTCGCTCCCGGCGATGTTTGCGATAAGATGAAATTCACGCCCATTTGAAACCCGGCCGTTAAAGAATAGCAAGCCTGTTTCACCTCAAATAACCGGCAATTCCGCTTCAGCTGCAAATAATCATGGACGTATGTACTGATGGATTTGCCAAAATCAATCCCGGATTCCGTACAGGTGATGACCATTTCAATCTGATTCCGTTCCTCTTCTGACAGAGAGTCGATAATCGGTTTTGCGGCATTTACGGCGAACGTAATCGGATCTTCAAACGGAAGCGCCACCACTTTTTCTTTCATCAGCAGGTTCTCAAACCTTTTTTTATCCAAGTTCCGATGTTCCGCAAGCTCCATGACGTCTACATACGCGGTTCCGCCAAACACGTTCATTGCTTCGATTCCTACATTCATTTCTCCAAGCCCCCAGAGTAAAGAGGCTTCCTGTGGAAGCCTCTTTTATTTTTCCGTTCAAAACTCAACAAGCAGCCTGTCAACGCCGTGAAATACAGGGCTCGGAACCAGATTCGGCTCTTGATCCTCAGTAAAACGCCATGCGGACATCTGTTCAAAAAAGTGGGAAAGCGCGATTTTCGCTTCAAGCCGGGCCAGCGGTGCTCCTAAGCAATAATGGCTGCCCTGACCGAATGACAGATGCTGATTCGGCTTTCGTCCCAAGTCAATCTGATCGGCATTTTCAAACTTCTTTTCATCTCTGTTCGCCGATCCAATCCACGCATACACTTTTTCTCCGGCCGGAATCGTTTTTCCGCCAATCTCGCTTTCAACCGCGGTGTAGCGGGTTACCCGCTGAATGGAAGGTCTGAGGCGGATGACTTCCTCAATAAAGTCAGGAAGAAGCGCCTTGTTTTCAAGCAGCCGGGGCAGAATGTGCGGGAACTCCTTGAGACTGAGAAATGAATTTCCGATCACATTTTCCGTCGTTACGTGCCCCGCGACGATCAACAAGCCGCAAAAACCGATTAATTGCTTGTCTGACAGCGGCTCTCCGTCTAAATCAGCTGAAATTAAATGGCTGATTAAATCATTTTGCGGCTGTTTTCTCCGCTGTAAAATAAACTGCATGAAATATCCGATCATCTGCTTTTGCACTTCATTCATTTTCTTTTCATCTTTTACATTCTGGCTTTGGTCGACCCAGCTTTTAAAGATATCTCTGTCTTTCGGAGGGAATCCTAAAAGCTCTGCGATCACGATAATCGGAAGCGGAAATGCGTAATCTTCAATAATGTCCATCCTGCCTTTTGAACGGACGGCCTGAAGCAGGTCATCAGCGATAGCGGCTATACGCGGTGCAAGAGACTCAACCGATTTCGGCATGAACGGCTGATTGACCAATTTTCTGAAGACGGTGTGTTCGGGCGGGTCCATTTTCAAAAGGCTGTCTTTGTTAATATGCCGGATCATTTTTTCCTGTTTGTCCGCACTTAAGTATTTATGATCGGAAGAAAAATGACTGTAGTCAGAAATCACCCGCTTCACTTCATCATAGGTGAAGATTTCCCAGCAATCTTCCTTTTCATTGTAATGAACGGGAGAGGTTTCTCTCATCGTTTGGTACCACTTGTACGGCTGCTGCTGTCTGATTTTTGTTAAACTGGTCATTTTCATTCCTCCAAGATGTGATCAAGATTTGAAATGACCCGCCAAAGCTTACGAGTAAACCCGGCGGGCGGATATGTGAATTTACGGTCTTGTTTTGGCGGGCTGCTTCAGCATCTCACCATGCACGTTCAGTATCTTTTCCTGCAGCTGCAGAAAGCTGTATTCTGTCATTCCGTCTGCCGAATATAAAACGCCGCAAAATTCAGAAATCGTTTCGGCTGCGCTGTCTTCAGCCAATAACGTCATATGGTTGGATACCGCCACATCCATGATGGCGATGTTTGTCATATGCTCTTCCCACTGGCTCCAATAGTTGACGAAATCAGCGGATAAAATATCAGCCCTGATTGTAAAATACGGATCAAGCTCACCCAAGAAAATACCGTTTTTATTTCGGAAATAATAGCATGTCACCCCGTTCGGATCCGGAAGCGGCAGGAGTTCGTAATCAGTGATTTCGTAAGCGTCCTGAACGTTTATATTCTGCCTGATCAGATTTTTCACCAACGCGTCCGTCTTCGTTAACCCCCGCTGTTTGGCTTTGACGATTAATTGCTCTAAAAATATGTCTTCATGAAGATCGGCATTCAGTTCATCACGATGAATCAAGGTTTCAGATATGCGTTCCGGATGTTGATAGACCGGTGCAAATAAAGCCATGTTCACCGTCTGCAGCATCATATTTTTATCAAATAATTCATCAGGAATGTTTATTTCCCGCGCACCCGCCGAGTCAAAGGAGTCGAGCATGACGATTGACTCAACGGTTTCTCCAGCCAGCTGCAATTGCCGGGTGACTTCATAAGCGAGCATGCCCCCTAATGAATAGCCGCCTACATCGTAAGGACCCCGGGGCTGCACGGTACGTATGAGCTTAACGTAATATTCGGCCATGTTTTTAATGCCGCGGATCGGTTCCCGGTCTGTCATCCACCCTCTTGCCTGAATTCCGTAAAAAGGACGCCCGGTCCGTTCGGCAACAGGCTGGTACAGCTCCACTGCCCCCAGCGCGGAATGAAACCAGAAAATCGGTCTTCCCTTTCCCCCCGGGTTAAGACAGATCAGCTCGGGCGGTTCTTGATCATCTGTCTCTTCTGATATATCGTTTTGTTTCGTATGTTCCTCATGTACTTCCTCAGTGTCTTTTTGGACAGAACCGGTCAGATACCCGGCTAATGTTGCGATTGTCGGGTATTCATAGACCAGATTTGCCGTAATAGACGCTTGATAGGTTTTATTAATGGACTGAACCCATTCCACACCGATAATAGAATCCAGCCCCATCTCAATGAATGCCTCATGCTCATCAATATCTTCCGGCTTCAGAAATAGGATGTCCGCAAGGCTTTCTTTGAGCTCTTTGCGCAAAGTGCCGTCAGAGATGCCGGCAAGGGGAGTTTCTGCTTCCGGGATTTCCGGACGTACCGCGGTTTCCTCCGCTTCAGCATACTCGGGTTTCTTTATTTGTCCCGCTATATATTCCGCAAGCTCTTCAAGCGTCGGGTGTTCATACACCTTATTGGCAGTAATCTCAGTGTGGTACGTTTTATTTACTGTTTGTATCCATTCAACCCCGATAATGGAGTCAAGACCCATATCGATGAAAGGCTCATCAGCATCAATATCTTCCGGTGACAAAAATAAAATATCTGCCAGGCTTGTCCTCAATTCTTCAAGCAATGTTCTATTGTCTTCGGAAACGGCTTTTTTCGGCTGTTGGACAGAAACAGTACAATCCAAAGGCTGTAACACGATTGGCTTTTGCAATGTCTCCGGTTCAAACGCTGTCATTTCGATCTCAGTTAAAGGACTCAGAGAAATCAGCCCTTCATGTTCAGGCTGTGGCGAAGACGGGAGAACGGTTTGCGTTTCAGACTTTTTCATGGCTTGGCCTGGTAAAGAACTGTTTACATCAGCCGCCCAATACCTTTCTTTTAAAAACGGGTAGGCCGGCAGCGGCGTTTTATAATATTGCCCTCCGTCAAAAAGCCGTGTAAAAGGAAGATCATACCCTCTGCAAAAAAGGTCAGCGATATGTGCCAGGCTTTCTCTGTACTGCGCGGGCGAAGCTGCCGAGCGGCACTGTTCAATGCATTCCATTCCGAATGTTTTCATTCCGGCTTCTTCTGCCGGCTTCTGATCCTTCAAATTGGACATAAACACACCCGGAAGCTCTCTTTTTACAAGCCACTCCGATAATACCCGCTTCAGTTCGTCCGCACTGCTTACGATACAGGCAAACCGGTGATGTAAATGCTTTCTGCCGAGCAGGAGCGTATAACTTATATTTCCCAGATCGCTGTCTTTGTTCTTGCTGAGTGAATCCAGCAGGCGTTCTGCCTGAATTTCCAGCTGACGCTCCGTCCGCGCAGATAAAGGAATGAGGCAGGCCGGTTTTGCCGGCGACCGGCGCACGGTTTGCGGCGCCTCTTCAATCACAAGATGGGCATTTGTTCCGCTGAATCCGAATGAACTGATGGCGGCTCTGCGCGGTGTATCCGGATTCCGTTCCCACGGTATCAGCTTTTCATTCACAAAAAACGGGCTGTCCGCAAATTGAATATGCTGATTGGCTTGGTGAAAATGCAGGGAAGCCGGAATCTGCCGATGCTTCAGCGACAGCAGGATTTTAAACAGTCCGGCCATCCCCGCGGCCGCAGCGGCATGTCCGAGATTGGTTTTCACAGAGCCGATGGCGCAATATCCTTTTTTATCCGTATAGCGGCGGAAAGCGCGCGTTAAGGCGCCGAATTCGATCGGGTCGCCCAGTGCAGTGCCCGTTCCGTGAGCTTCCACCATTTGAATGGTTTCCGGATCAATGTGGAAAGTATCATAGACATGACGTTCCAATCGTTCTTGAGAAAGCGCGCTTGGAGCGGTGATTCCGTTTGTAGCGCCGTCCTGATTCATTGCAGATCCTTTTATGACGCCGTACACATGATCTCCGTCACTAACGGCGTCGCTAAGACGTTTCAGCACCACCGCTCCCACGCCTTCACCAGGCACGAACCCGTCCGCGCTTTGATCAAACGTATGGCAGCGTCCGGTCGGTGACAGCATATTCGCCTTATTTGACGACTGATAAAAAGCGGGAGTGGATTGAATGAAAACCCCGCCCGCCACCGCCATTTCCGTTTCTTTCGTCCAAAGCCCCTGACATGCCAAATGAATGGCTGTCAGCGAACTGGAACATGCCGTATCAACAGTGATCGCCGGACCTTGTAAATTAAGGTGATAGGCGATCCTTGCCGGAGTGACGGAATTATGATTGCCCCAAAAAGCCTGCGCAGGCCCCTGCTGTTTAAAAATGGCCTGGTAATCTCCGCCGCAGGAGCCGGCATACACGCCGCATTCCCGGCCTCTTACCGAGTCTCCCGCATATCCCGCATCTTCAAGCGCTTTCCATGATTCTTCCAAAAACAGCCGCTGCTGAGGGTCCATATAGGTCGCTTCACGTCCCGATATATGAAAGAAAACGGGGTCAAAACATTCAATGTCCTCTATAAAACTGCCATACTGGCATTGGCTGTCAGAGACATCCCATCTGTCTGCTTTTTTAATCAGATCCCGCCCGGCGGCTAAGTGTTCCCAAAACTCATGGAGATTCTCCGATTCAGCAAACCGCCCGCTCATCCCGATAATCGCGATCGGTTCTTTTTCATGTAACACAGCTGCTGATTTTACTGTATCGGCCAGATCCTTTTGTTCGGGGCGGTACGTCATTTGATACGGCTCAGAAACGCTGATGACGATTTTCCCGATATTTCCGCGGTCATCCAGACAGTGATACGCCTCTTTTATGTCTTCAAAGGAAAAGATTTTTGAGATGACAGGCTGAATGACTCCCTCTTCCGCCAGCCGCTGCAGTTCCAATTGATAGTCCTTGACCTGATCCGGATTTTGAAGGGACAGCTTCCGCAAATCCACGCTGTGAAACGATTGATTGTTATGAAGGACGGACAAGTCGACTGATTTAGCGGATTTCAGCGCAGTCATGGCAATTTCGATATATCTTCCGCCCGGCGCCAGGCAATTCATTCCTTTTTGCAAGGCATCACCGGCCAGGGTATTAATGACAACATCCACCCCACGGCCGCCGGTCATTCGCATGATTTCCGTTTCAAAATCTTCTTCTAAATAGCAAATGGTATTACGGACCCCTAGTGAATGCAAATACTCAATTTTTTTCTGTGATCCGGCCGTGGCATATATTTCCGCGCCGATATGCCGGGCCATTTGCACCGCGATCAGCCCCGTTCCTCCCGTCGCGGTCTGAATTAATATTTTTTCGCCTTTTTTAAGTCCGGCTTTCCGGAAGGCGTCTATCATGGTCACCGCCACGGTGGGAAGAGCGCATGCTTCTTCAAAGGTCAGCCGGGCCGGTTTATGATAGACTTGATGTTCTTTACATGTGATGAGATTCGCCTGAGATCCAAATTCCTCTCCCATGCCGACAATCACTTCATCACCTGGAATGACGGATGTTACATGCCTCCCTGTCTTGATCACGACGCCGCTTGCTTCAAATCCCGGAGTGAACGGATAAGGCGGCATCGTCGGGTACAGCCCTCTGATACAAAGCAAGTCTCCGAAGTTTAAAGAAAAGGCGCGGACGGCTATTTGAACCTCGTCATCTTTTGTCTCGGGCACTTCACTGCGGGCAATCGTCAGATCTTCAATGCCGCCCGGACGGTCAATCACAACCCGGAACATTCCCGAGTCATCGGACTTTGCGAAAGAAGGCGGCATACGTTCTTGTTTCGGTTTCTGATAACCGTTTTCCTTTCTTTCCGTCTGCAGAGGTTTTTCAGCAGGCCGTTCTTCCTGAAGCGCCGGGCGGATTTTCGCTCTATCGGTCTTCAGAGACGAGGCTATGATGGTTTCGTATTCTTCCGAGATATAACCGGTCAGCAGTTTCACATGATAGTAATCAAATAAAATCGTTGTCTGCAGTGTAAGATTCAATCGCTTATTAATCTCGTTAATCACATTGACGGCCAGAATGGAATCAATGCCGTATTCAGAGAAGTTCAGTTCTTCCTGAATATCCTCTTCTTTCATTTTTAATACATCGGCAATACTTGTTTTGATGACAGAGCGGACATGGGAAGCGACCGATTCCCCATCAGCCTTAACAGCTTGATGCACCTCTGGCGCGCGGCTGCGGGAAACAGGCTGCGCGGGCTTTCGGAAAACTTCGGCCGGGGCGGCGTATGGCTTTCTGCCGTCTCTGATCCCTTGCATCCGAACGAGTCCGTCACTCTCAGCTGCGATAATCTGCTGGCCTAGATCATGAGCCGTTTCAGCAGGGAAACAAACCGCTCTGTATCCTTCCGAATGCAGCACACGCTCCCACGATTTTGGATATAGGCCGGGACTTCCCGGAATCCGAAGCTCAGCATCCTCATAGGACCACCAGCCGTCAAGCAGCCCGAAGGTTAAATGGGTAAAAACAGAACGATCGCTGATTTCGTTTATCAAAATCATCCCGTTGTATTTCAGGAGCGCTTTCAGACGGCGCAGTGTCAAACCGATATTTTTTGTGGCGTGAAGCACATTGGCGGCGATGACAATATCGTAAACACCCGTTTTGATATTTTGTGATTCGCAAGGCTCCTCTGCATTAAACAAGGCTGTTGTCAAATACGGCACATCAGGTCCGTATTCCTGTTCGGCATGCATTAAAAAAGCTTTAGAAACGTCCGTATAACAATATTCCGCAATCTGTTTTGCAAATGGTTTCAGTTTTGTAAACAGCATGGCGCTCGTTCCGCCCGTCCCGGCCCCTACTTCTATCAGCCTGATACGGGCATCGGGGTGTTCTGTAAGATAGGCTTTCAGGTAAGCGGCCGCGGAATCTGCTAACACTTCATTAAAATAATCCGCGACAGGATTATGCTTATAAACACCTTCAACGAGCCGCATTGATGAATCGGGAAATACGATATCCGTAGCCGGACGTTCTCCTTTTAAAATGGAAGGCATCGCTTTTATCGTCGCCTCGGCCAATTCAGCTTGCGCAAGCTCCCCATTGGGAAGCAGGCGTTTATGGGCATTCCACTCATTCCAGACTGTGCGGCCGTCCGGGCGCTGATCCGTGAGAAGAGTGACCGTGTATCCGTCATACGCGATATATCCGTTTTCTTTTAATAGATTCAGGCTTTCTTCCAGCCATCTGCCGTATGTGCCGATCACGCCGGCGCTCCGCATGGATGCTGCAGGTGTAGTGACAGGCTCGCTGAAAAAACCGATTGACTGTAATTGGTAAAAGAGCAGTTTGCAAAGAAGGCTGTTCATATGCGCAACTCCATTTCTCGTTTTAAAGTCTCAAGCCGTTCATTCCGATCCGGATTTTGCCGCTTGACGCTTTCCATAAATGAAGGCTTCGGGCCGGATACAACCGATATTGCATCTTGATCCGTCAGCGCGGCTAAGCCGTGCGGAGCAGCTTTGATGAATGCCGCTTGGCTGAACGGTTCTGATAGTAAGACTTCCAGCGCCTCCATTGCTTCATCGGGTTCAATAGAACCGATCCCTGACGCCTCCATCCGTTTTCTGTAAGACGGGTCTGATACAACACCCAGACTGCCCCAATATCCCCAATTCATGACTTTCACTTCACAATCAAGCAAGGAAGCGATATGGCGGGCAAAGGCGTCTTGAAATGTACACCCTGCCGCATAGTTGCTTTGCCCGGCATTTTTTGTGAAAGAATTTACGGATGAGAAAAACAGCACAAAATCAAGCGGTTCTTCCTTAAAAGCTTCGATCATTCGGACGCTCGTATTCACCTTAGCTGAATAAGCGTTTCTGAAAGAAGCTTCATCCATATTCGCCATACTTTTGTCGGCAAGCGTTATCGCGGAATGGATGACTCCCGTTATATTGCCGTATTGCTCTCTTACGGAACGGACGGCCGCTTTAAGCGCTGCGGCATCTTGAGCATCAGCCTGTATATAATGCGGCGCGGGGCCTGATAGCGCCAGCCTGTCTATTTTGCTCTGAATCTCCTGATCCTTCGGCCGCCTGCCGATCCATATCATCCGTGCCTTGTAACGGGTGATCATGTATTTGCTCCATGCTTCTCCGATGCCGCCCGCTCCGCCGATGACAGCATAAACGCCGCCTTCTCTGTACGACATACGCGGAGCGGAACTTGTCAGCACCCGGACTGTTTTTTGCTTGTGCCAAGCTCCGTTACGGTACGCGGCAGCATTTCCGTCCGGATCTGGAGGGAGGCGCCAGATGTCTTTCATTTCAGACGAATCACTGTCTTCTTCTGCATCAATCAGCCTGATGTCCCAGTTCGGATATTCTTTTGCCAATGAACCGATCAAACCGTGTACGCCTGCATGCTCAGGCTGCGGCAGATCACCCGGATACACGGACTGTGTCTGCCGGGTCACCGCCGTAAAGCTGATGTTTCGGTTTCCATACCCGAGTGACAGCAGCGCTTTGATGAAACGGAAACATTGAATCACCCCATTCTCCTGCTCATCAAGCATTTCCTGACTGACGGATGCGGGTGCGAAACGATCCGGCGCAATCCATAAGAAATGGCGGATATCCTGATACCCGGCTGTCAATTCACGTAATGTTTGCTCGCTTGAATGATCCGGCGTCTCCGCCAGATGGGCGCGGGGCCACATTTTTGCCGCAGCCTTTATTGTATTTCCCGGCTTTCCGATGATCAGCAATTGTTCTTGATCAACCGCTCGATTTTCTTCCAGAGAAAAGAAAGTTTTGTCCCAAATAGGGGCAAGCATCGCCGTCTGAACTTCCTGCCGTTTGCTTTCGGTTTGGTTTGTCTGCCGGACAGCCCGGCAGGAGAAGCCTGTTAATCTCATACAAACAGCGCCGTTTTCATCACATAAATCAATATCCAGCGTCAGCGCTCCGTTATCTGACCGATCGCTCTGTTTGCGGACAAGCGCCCACATCGTTTTCTGAGTCGGCTGAAATATTTCTGCCTGCCGCAGGGAAAACGGCAGCATCGGAGTGTCTCCGGCAGTATCTGAACCGGCACCCAGTGACGCCTGAAACGCGGCATCTAAAAGACTCGGGTGGATGACAAACTGATCGGCGGTACTGTCTGCCGATTCCGGCAGCGACAGCCGGGCTGCAGCACCCCTCTCTCCGATCATCAGCTGATCAATTCCTTGATGGCTCGGCCCGTATATCATACCCGCATGCCGGAAAGCCTGATAAACCTCATCAGACGTCATAACCGATTGGCTGCAGCCGGACAGCCAGCCCTCTAAGTGAACTGACGGAACCGCTGCTATCTCTCCTGATACCGCGGTGCCTTTACTGTATATAATCCGTTCTCCCCCGGGTTCTTCCGATAGGCTGTAAATCGTAAATTCAATGTCTTCATTTCCCTTAAGGATAAGGCTGATATGGACTTCTACATCCGTCCCCTTATGAACGACAGGCCTCATCCATATGAGATCTTTCAAATACATTCCTTTACGTCCGTCCGGCACAGCGTATGCGGCACGCTCAACGGCCGCCCTGGCCATTTCGATCACGGCGGCTCCCGGGAGCACCTTCTCCCCATTGACTGTGTGGTCAGTGAAAAAGAATTCCCGTCCGGTAAAAACGGATGTGAATTTCAGCTCCCACAGATCGGATGTGTTTTCATGAAGCAGCGGATGGATCACCGTTTTGCCGTCATTCCGTTTTGAAACCGCCTCGGCTTCATCTTGAATCCAGCATCTGACCTTTGCAAACGGATAGGCGGGAAGGCTGATTCTCCGGGGTTTTTGTCCCGAATATAACAAGTTCCAGTCCACATCGACTCCCTGCACCCACATGTTCAGCAAATGACCGTACTTTCTCTTTTTCAGCCATTTGACCATGGCTTCTTGCAAATCTTCATCAGATTCAAACACAGCCACTGTCTCATGATTTCGCTTCGCCCGTCCCCTGTAAAGATGCGATGCGTTTTCATTTTCCAAGTACGATCTGAGCTTGTCCTCCAGCTCCTTAAGAGAGTCCGCAATGAAAGCCAGCCGCTCATCCATCGCTTCCCGCCCCGCTTGTAAAGTGTACGCGACATCAAATAAGTCCGGCTTATCCGTATGCTTCTTTTGAAGAAAAGCAAGAAGGCGCTCCGCATATTCTGTCAGACGCTCCCCGTTTTTCGCAGACAGCAGAATGACAGCCGGCTCTTGGCTGCTGATTGCTTGTTTGACAGGAGCCTCATATTCTTCAATAATGATATGCGCGTTAGAACCGCCCGCCCCAAAGCTGCTGACCCCCGCCCTGAGCGGCTGTTCTGCTCCGTCTGCTGAAATCCGTTTCCAATCTGTTAATTCCCGGCAGACGGAAAACGGCCCTTCGTCAAATTGGATATTCGGATTTAAAACATCCGCATGCAAAGATGGGGCGATTTGTTTGTGCTTCATCTGCAGCAGCACTTTTGTGACAGCGGCGATGCCCGCTGCAGATTCCCCATGTCCGATATTTGATTTGACAGACCCGATGAGACATGTTTCAGGAACATCACCGAATGCATCGGTTAAAGCCCGGATTTCAATCGGATCGCCTAATTTCGTCCCTGTCCCGTGCGCTTCCACATAGCTGATCTGGCCCGGAGATACCCCCGCCTCCTGTAAAGCTTGAGAAATGACTTCGCTTTGCGCCTTGGGGTTCGGTACGGTGTAACCGCTCGCTCTTCCGCCGTGATTAATGGCAGCTCCTTTAATGACGCCGTAAATCCGATCTCCGTCTTGTACGGCGTCTTCTAAACGTTTAAGAAGCAGCACCCCGACCCCTTCTGCCGGAATATAGCCGTCACCCCCGGCGCCGAAACTCCCGCAGTGTCCTTTAGATGAGATGAACTGCCCCTGGCTCAGCATGAAGTACTTGTTAGGATGAACGGTGAGATTCACTCCGCCGGCAAGCGCCGCGCGAATCCGATGATCCCGCAGATCCCGGCACGCCATGTACAATGAAGTCAGCGAACCCGAACACATCGTATCGACCGAAATGCTCGGCCCTTGAAAATCACAAAAATAGGAGACACGGTTAGCAATGGATGAAATCCCGCCGGGGAGCCCGATATGCCGTCCTTTCACTCCCGCTTCAGCCGCGAATAGCGGGTATTCCTGATACATGACACCGGCATACACACCTACCTGACGGCCAAGTTCAGGTGATGTCCTCGTATATCCCGCATCCTCCATGGCCATCCACGCATGCATTAAAAACAGCCGTTCCTGAGGATCAAGGTGTTCCGCTTCACGGGGGGAAATCTTAAAGAACTCAGGATCAAAATCGGCGATCCCGTCAATGAATCCGCCCCATTTGCTGTAGATCGCTCCCGGCGCCGTCCGGTCCTCGGAAAAGTAATGTTCCCAATTCCAGCGGTCTTTCGGAATTTCGGTAATACAATCCTTTCCTAGTTTGAGATTTTCCCAAAACGCATTGATATCATCGGCCTGCGGATACTTGCCGGAAATCCCGACAATGGCAATATCCAGCGGTTTTCCTTTCGTTTTTTGACGGCTTTGATTCCCGGACGGGGCAAAAGACGCATTTTCAAGCCGATTTGGCTGAAGCACTTCTTTCACAGACGCGTTTTTCAATTCCGCCAGCTGTTCCCCGGTATGACTGAGGACTGCGGCATCAAATGAGAGAAACCCGTCTTTTTTATGTTTGATTGTATTCACCACATAGACGGTATCAGACATGACTGGTCCGTAAAGCGTCAGCCTCTCAATCATGAGCGGGACGTGAATCCGCTTTTTCAGCTGCAACTCTTCTTCACCGAGCGACATATAACAAGAATTCAATATAAGCGGGTCAAATGCAAAGTGACGCAGATCGCCTTTTTCTTTTTTTCCTGATAAGTCCAGCTGCAATAAAAAGGAGCTCTCACTCATTTTGTATCCCGCCGTTACCGTTTTCAGCATCGGGCCTATCGTGAAGTCGGCAACCGAATCGTACAGACGGGAAATAACATCCGGCGCTACCTTTTGTGCATGCGCCTTCATTTGTTCAACGTCATACGATTTTTTTACGGGTGCCTCTGTATATCTGCTTATTTCTCCTTCGGCACACGTCTTCCGGCTTTCTTCACCGGAGACAGTGCAGCTTGCGGTAAAGCGTTCGGCACTCTTTTCTGTTGCAAATGAAATGTCAATATGTGCGGCCTCTCCCGGCTCCAGCGTGACGGGCCCGCCCGTAAAGCGGATATCTTTCAGCTCGGCGGGATACGTGCCGGAATGAGACGCTCCGGATGCTTCAAGCACCAGACACGGATACACTACACCCATCAGTGCCGGTTTGCCGAAAACCAGATGATCCTGAAGGAATGATTCATGTTCATAGAAAGTAAATGTCTGACTGACTGATTGCGTTTCAGAGACCGGTGCTGCATCCGCGACAAGGCCGGAAGATTCACCTGTTCCTTTTGTTTTTATGTCTTCAAGCAGTTCGGATATGCTGCTGCACTCAAATAAAAGAGTCGGATTCAGCCGCAGATCAAACGCCCCTTCGATATCTTTAATAATGGCCAGAAGCTGTGACGATTCAAGACCTAATTCAAAAAACACAGTGTGCGCATCATTTCTTGTGACAGGACGGCCTACGTATGTTGAAAAAATGCGGTATAAGGTTTCCTCCATCTGCTGAACGCCTGATATCAGCTGCCGGTCTGTCCGCACCTTTTTGGCTGTCAGGCCGAGCAGTGAAGCAATATGCGCACCGCTGGGGTTGTAAAAGTCAATATCCATTTTCACCATTTCAGAAGGCGTGCCGGATTTTTTCGAAATCACCGCGTAACAGCGCTCCGTAACGGTTTCAGCGGCACTAAACGAATCATAATAAATCGGTAAAAACAAACCGGCGCCTGCAGCTGTCTGCAATACGCCGGAGGCCATGGCGGCACCGTCCATCAGCGCGGGATGAAAGAGAGCGCCGGGGAGATTTTCCTGGCATGAATCAGACTGCCGAATATCAAGGAAACATTCCTCTTCATTTGCATAGATCTCTCCCTCCGGCTTCATCAGCCCGTCATGCGACAGTCCGCGGCTTCTCGCGTCTTCGTAAACCGTATGCAAGGAGACTGATGGAAGCGCAACTTGTTTTTTCTCTTCCGCGTCAAGGCGCTTATCTGATGAGAAAACCCCTTCATGCACCTCCGCTGATAAGAAAACCGTCCCGGAATCCGCCCCGCAAATCGAGGCAGTCCAGAACTCCTTTTCTTTACTGAATATGACACTCACATCAAGCCGCTCTGACCGTTTCACTGATAAAGGATGATAAATGGTCACCCGTTTCAGACAGATGGAACGGAATGAAAGATCAAGGCTTTGCTTTGCCAGCTGATACAGCATATCAATATAGGCCAGACCGGGCATGACAGATTCTCCGTGAACAAGATGGTTTTTCATAATGGGATGTTCTGCCGTCAGGCGCAGATTCACTGTTTTTTTCATGGTTCGTCCCCTTTTAAAAACGTCACGTTGTCACCTGCCAAAACGAGTCTGCAGGTGCAGTGCTTGTCTCTGCTTTTTTCTCATATTTCTTTAAAAGATCCGCAATGTCTGTTTTTTCATTACTTGTTTTTTCCGCTTCATTCTCCGTGCTGTTCCAGCCGCTCAAAAGCGGGTAGTGTTTTTTTCTGAATTCCGGCGGCTGAGGCGCCAGGTGATGTTCCCGCTGCCTTTCACCTCTGTATTCTTCAACGAGGATATGAGCATTTGTCCCGCCGTCAGGAAATGAACTCTGAGCTGCGACGCGGGGTTTCTTCTCTGAATGCCAATCAACGGGTTCACGATTAAAATGAATACGCGACGCTTCAAAGTCATAATGTTCAAATGGCTCACGCGCTGATAAGAAAGGCGGAATCCGCTTATGATAGACGCTCAGCACACATCGGATGAAGCCCGCAAGACCTGAAGACAGAAGCAAATGCCCCACATTCGGTTTCACCGATCCGATCCGGCAGGGCAGAAGCATTTTCCGGTTCAGCTGATAGACATCTGAGAGTGCCTTGATTTCCACCGAATCAACGATTGGGGAACCGCCTCCGTTCACTTCTATATATCCAATGTCTTCGGGCGACTTTTCCGCCATGTCAAGCGCAGTTTGAATGGCGTCTCTCTGCGCTCTTATATTCGGTGAACCGGGACCGAGCGTCCGGCCGTCATTGTTTACCGAGACGGCTTTTATGACGCCGTAAATACGGTCTCCGTCCCGTACCGCATCGCTCAATCGTTTGATAAAAACCGCCCCCGCTCCTTCTCCGAGCACTTCTCCCGCTGATTCACGGTCGAATATATGAAACACGCCGTTCTCATTTAAAATATGGCGCGCTCCGAATAACCGGTGCGCGGACGGAGATAAGAGCAGACTCACCGAACCGACTAAGGCCGCGTCAATCCTTCCGGCCAAAAGGGCGTCTTTTGCAAAGGACAGCCCGATCAGCCCTGAGGAACATGCTGTATCCACGACAAGGCTCGGCCCTGTGACATTCAAAAATCGTGAAATGTTGGCCGCCAAATAGTTTTGTCCCGCCCCCAAAATCGGGTTAGGCGCCTGCAGGATATGTTCCATACCGGCTGAAGGCTGCGCCCTGCCGCCGATGTACACGCCGACTTTCCGGCCCGATAAATCCTTTTGGCCGTACCCGGCATCATAAACAGAATGAACCGCTTCTTCTAATATGATCCGCGCCTGCGGGTCCATAATTGCCGCGTCTTTTTCAGAGATGCCGAAAAAGCCCGCATCAAACATGTCGATATCATCAATCCACCCCGCATAATCCTTTGCATTTGCTGTTGCATGCCAGCGCGATGCGGGGACAGGCCGAATGGCGGTGTTCCCTTTCATCAGCAGCTCCCAAAAAGCATCCGTTCCGCCCGCCCCCGGAAAACGGCAGGATATGCCGACGACGGCAATATCGTCTTCAGTATCCGCTTTCGGCTCCATGAATGTTCTCTCTTCAGCGGCGGCGGTTAAATCAGACTGGACGTCCCTGTCTTGAACGAAACCATTTTCTTTTGTCACAAAATCGGCTTCATGATGCGCTGCGAAATAGTCAACCATTTCTGTAATCGTTTGATATTGAAGCATTAAGGACGGTGTTAACTTTATGCTGATCCGTTTTTGCAATGATTGAACCAATTCCGCAAAGAGTATTGAGTCAATCCCGTATTCATCAAACGGCATATCATCTTTTATCTGCTCATCCGTCATTTTCAGTTCTTCGCTGAAAACGGTGCGCACCCATTGACGAATCATATCCTTCACCTTTTGGTCACCGGCAGTGCTTTTTTTCATGGGAGCTTCAGCTTTCTTCACCTTCAGAAGATCACCAAAATCAGCCTCACTGTCTTCGGGAACACAAGGAATTCCGCAGCTTTGTCCGTTTAAAATGATGTAATCTAAAAACTTCAGTCCGTCTTCGGCAGACAGCCTGGAAAGTCCTGATTTTTGATAAGCAGGTGTTTCCGGCAGGCCTTCAGCCATGCCGGTTTCTTTCCAGACGGGCCATTGAACGGCTTTAACAAACACGTTTCCTTTACCTGCTTGATGATTTGCAAAAGAGTCCATAAATGAATTAGCCATCGCGTAGTCACTTTGCCCCGCAGCAAGCGAAGGGATCAGGCCCGAAACGGATGAGAACAAAATAAAAAACGACAGCGGCTCATTCTGAACGGCTTCATAGAGACCGCGAAGCCCTGTTACTTTCGGTGTGCAAACGCTTTCTATTTCAGTTTCGGTTTTGTTATAAAAAGCGGGGTGTTCTCCCATTGCACCCGCGCAATGAAAAACGCCGGTAATCGGCCCCATCGTGCCGCGGATGCCGTCCGTCATGTTCCGGAGTCCCTTTTGATCCGTAAGAGAAACGCTGTAATAACGGATCTCCGCGCCCCGCTCGGCTAACTTCTGCATCCGCTCGGCTTTTTCCGGGAGAATGCCGTCCTTTTTCATGTCTGCCCACTCTGAGGAATCGGGAAGCGGCTCCCGCCCCATGATGACCAGTTTCCTGCATCCGCGTGAAACGGCATGCTCCGCCGCAATTGCGCCGATCCCGCGCGATCCGCCCGTTATTAACAGCACATCATCAGACGAATAGGAAAGCTCAGGCGCCGCCGAAACATTCATACCCTGCTTCAGAAACGGCACATAACGGCGATTCAGCCTGTAGCAGCATTCACTGACGCTTTTGGCCCGCGGCTGTAAAAATTCAATCTCAATCTGTCTGCTTAATTCTTCTGTATGCTCAATCTCACAATCGCTATCTATCGTAAAAGAATGAATGTTGGCATACTCAGCGCCCAGCATCCGGTACAGCCCCGCCGTTTTCGCCCCTTGCATCAGAGGTTTACTTTCCTTGAAAGGCTGGAGGCGGTGTGTCACTTGGCTGAACACAGCGCCGCTATGACGGAGTGATTCCAGAGCCTGCTGTAAAAAGGCAAGCTTTCCGTGTTCTATCTCTTCCTGCCGTTCATATTCCGCGTCATATGCGGTTATGTCGACGACCCCGAGTATCTGTTTGTTTTGAAGAGACTCCCGCACTCTGCCGTAAAGGTTTCGCCCCGATGCGGCGGCATAATAATCGGCGCCGTCTTTTGCCTGATGGATGAAGCAGATCGTTTCAATATGGCCGTTTCCTTTAAAAAGAGCATCGGCCAATCGGCTCGTCTTATCAGTTGCAAGTATCATTACTGTTCCTGATAATGCTTCAGATTCCGCCGGATCTTGCTGCTTCCAGTCTTTTTGAAGAATGATCTTTTGGTTTTCCGCCGGTTCGTCTGTCTGTTTCCGGATATCCGCAGGCACAGGCACCCAATACCGCTCCTTCGCGAACGGATATACAGGAAGGCTGACCCGTTTCGGCTTCTCTCCTTCGTATAACAGGCTCCAGTCAACGGCGGCTCCTTTTGCCCACTCAGTGAGCAATCTGGAATATTGCTTGTTTTTCAGCAGCTCGGCCATTCCACTTGATGAAATATCATCTTGAGCACGTCCGCGGAAACATCCTTCAATTTCTGTTTTCCGTTCAAGCACATCCTTCAGCTTCGCTTGCAGGCCGCAAACGGATGTAACGATAAATGCCAGCCGTTCAGGCATCGCTTCTCTGCCAGCTTGAAGCGTGTAGGCCAGGTCTTTAAGGTTGACTTCTTTTTCCCGTAAAAAGCGGTCATACCGTTTGACATATTCTAATAGGCGTTCTTCATTTTTTGCCGAAAGCAGAAACAGAACCGGCTCGTCTTCCCGTATATTTACCGATTTCTTTTCAGCCTGCGGCGGCAGATATTCTTCTATGACAAAATGGGCATTGCTCCCGCTGGCGCCAAAAGAACTTAAACCCGCTCTTCTCGGCTGGTCAGAATGTGACGGCCGTTGCCATTCTTCCAGCCGGTCCGCCACATAAAACGGCGTGTCCGGAAACGGAATATGGGGATTCAGCGTGTCCGCGTGCAATGACGGAAAGATTTCTCCATGCTTCAGCTGCAAAAGCACCTTTGTTAATCCGGCGATTCCGGCTGCTCCTTCTAAATGGCCGATATTTGATTTGGCAGAGCCGATGGCGCAAAACCGCTTCTTGTTTGTCCATTTGCGGAAAGCGCGGCTCAGCCCTTCAATTTCAATCGGATCACCCAGAGACGTGCCTGTTCCGTGGGCTTCAATATAGCTCAGTGTCTCCGGATCAATGCCGGCACCCCGAAAAGAATCTGTAATGACTTCCGCCTGTGATGCCGGATCAGGCACGGTCAAACCGGATGTTTTTCCGACATGGTTTAAAGCGGAGCCTTTTATGACGCCATATATCGGACAGCCCATTCTTTCCGCTTCTTGAACGGTTGTCAGTAACACCGCGCCGACGCCTTCTCCCGGCACATAACCGTCACCGCCGTCGGCGAAGCTTTTGCAGACGCCTTCTGAAGACAGAAATCCGGCATTCGCCAAAAACGCATATTTATGCGGGTGTGTGACCGCATTCACACCGCCGGCAAGGGCGAATTCGCACTCCCCCCTTTTAATGCTTTCACATGCCAAATGTATGGATGTGAGCGAAGAAGAGCACATCGTATCCACAGCCATTGACGGTCCCGTAAAGTTCAGGCAGTGAGACACGATATTCGGAACAGAGGCAGGCGTCACGCCCATAGACAGCGGTGTGCCCCGCTGTGTGATTTCAGCCCCGAACAGCTCATAATGGCTCCAAAACACACCTGCGAATACCCCGACGCGTTTTCTCTTTTGCGAAGATGGCCCGCGCGCCGTTCTGTCCTGATAAAAACCGGCATCTTCACAAGCTTCCCAAGCCGTCTCTAAAAACAGCCGCGCCTGCGGGTCCATCATTTCAGCCTGGCGAGGAGTCAGATTGAAAAACAGCGGATCAAAGCTGTCTATGCGATCTAAAAATCCTCCGTAACGGTAGAACTGATCTGCTTCATATGAGAAAGGATAACCTTTCCATCTGTCTTTCGGCATTGTTGTGATGCAGTCTTTCCCCGAGCGCAGATTTTGGTAAAATTCATCAATGCTTCCCGCCTGCGGGTATTTTCCCGCCAATCCGATTACCGCAATATCGCGCTCTTCTGTATGTCTCTCTTGTTTTCGGCTCCTTCTCTTGACAGCTGCATGGGATAATGAAGAGCGGTTCTTGTCTGCCATCGGAACCAATCGGGCCATGCTTTCAGTTACAGCGGGCTCCTTCCCGTATAAAATAACGGATTGCAGCTTGCCGAGACGCAGCATATATTCAAGTGAAGCCATCCCTTCCCCGGCCGGAAGCGGGCTGGTGCCCGTTGCATCATTCATGATCTCTTTCATCAAGCTGTCAACCTGCATGCCGCCATCTTCCCAAAGCGGCCAGTTGATCGTCATAGAAGCCCCGGTCCGTTCGCCTTTTTCCGCTTTGCAATCGCGATATTTCATATATTCATCCATAAAAGCGTTCGCTGCGGCATAATCTGTCTGGCCCGCATTTCCGGCCAACGCCGAGAATGAGGAAAATACGGCGAAAAATTCAAGCGGTTCATGCCGTGAAGCTTCGTCCGCATGAATCAGGCCGCTGATTTTAGGCAGGAACACCCCCTTCAAGTCAGAACTGTCTTTTTGGATGATAAATTGATCTTTTAAAACACCGGCGCAATGAAAAATGCCCGTCAGCCGGCCGAAGGTTTCTGTAATCTGAGCAAATGCCCGCTCTGTTTCGGCTTTATTGCCGATGTCCGCTTGAACGTAAAGAACTTCTGCGCCCAATGCTTTCAGTCTGCTGATCTTCTCAGACTGTTCCGGCGAACGGCCGATGAGTGCGAGCTTCACTTTTTCTTTTTCTGCAAGGTGACGGGCAAGCAGAAATCCAAGACCGCCGAGGCCTCCTGTAATGACATATACGCCGTTTTGTTTCCAAGGAGACTGTGTCTGCCCGTCCAGTTTCTCAATACGTTCGAACAATCTGATCTGCCGCATATTGTCTTTATACCGAATGTCTGTACATCCTGCATGAGAGCAGTCTGCTTCTGTTCTAATGATTGCGGCCGTCTCACTTGGCAATCTCTCATTCTTTTCACAGAAGGTGATGACCTGAATGCGAAGAGCTGGATTTTCCAGATGTGCCGTTTTCAGCATAGCCCCGAGAGCGGATGACAATGCCGCTCCATTCTCAACGGCGCATACAAGCTGAATCAATGTATGTTCTTTCGGATGGTCTGTCAGTTCCCGTTTGAGCATACGAAATATGCGCTCGGCATCTGCTCCAAACTGCTCATCTGCAGCCTCATGCTCCCTTTTCAGTTCTATCACTTCCGCTTCCGGGCAATATGTGCCGAGTTCACCTGTGAGACGGGGTCCTGCATCGGCAGCGATAATGAGATGACGGGTGTGTTTTTGCCCGTTCTGCACCGCCGTTTCCAGCGGATGATCTTTCCAGGCGGGTTCAAAAAACAGAACCTCATCAGCAGTGTCAGCGTCTGATGTATGCCGTTCTTTTGCCGAATCTTTCAGCACACAGCCCGCTTCATTGATAAGGTAATCCGCAAGGCGGCGGACAGATGAATATTCAAAAAGCAGTGTCGGATAAAACTGCTGCTGAAAAGTCTGCTCTAATATCTTTACAAGCTTCAGCAAATGCGCCGAGTCAAGCCCCATATCATAAAAGCCTTTCCGCACATCAATATCCTGTGCCGGACGATTGACCAGCCTGGCGATTTCCGACTTTATGTAAGTCACCATGTTTTGTTCCGGCGTTTGCTGTTCAGACACGTCTTCTGCGGCCACAGAATTTTCCGACTCACCACGGCCGCTTCTGTTCTGCTGAGGCGGCTTCTCTTTGTCTATCAGATGGGTAATCATATTCGCTTGTCTGACCCTTTTTACTGTCAGTTTCTCACATTCGGCCAATACGTTCCCTGCCCTGTCGTAAATCGTGAAGTCGGCCGAATAAACATCAGGTTCGCTATCTGATACGCCGCTTTCAGTGCGGCTGTTTTTCGCAGAATAAGTGTAAATCGTTTTCGGAAACGGCTGATACATGCAAAAACGATTGATCATAAAAGGAATATAAGGTGTGTCATTCTGCTTTTGGGCCGACAATGCAAAGGAAGAACCGGCAAGGGTGGACGCATCCAAAAAAGCCGGATGCGCCTTAAATTTCTCCCGGAATCCTTCAGCCAAATCACTCAGAGTAAGCTCCATTAATTCTTCTTTATCCTGAAGCTGATAAACGGCCCCTTCATTTTTCATAAACTCGCCATGCTCAATATGGCTTCTTCTTGCAATTCCATAAATGTCATGCATGTCCCATTTTCGGCTTGCGTTTTTCATGAACGCTTCAATATTCAGTTCTTTTGCCCGCGGCGTGTCTTCTTGCAAATAAAGCTGGCATTCCATATTCTCATCCCGGTTTCCGCCAAGCGGTGTGCCGTTTTTTGCTTTTTCGCTAGTAATCTCAACTTTCCAGCTGTCACGCGCCGGCGTAAAGGTCACATACAGGTGTTTATCAAACTCTTCAGATGTTACAACAGGCTGCTTAAAAATAATCTGTCTTAATTCTATAGGCCGTTCACCGAGATACCCGGCGGCGAGCCGATACAGCATATCTATTAAAGTCACGCCCGGGAGGACGCGGATTTGATGAACGCGATGATCCCGGACGATATAATTCGTATGGCTGATTTTCTGCAGGAACGTTTTGACTTGATCGGTGGCAACTGCCAATCTATCACACCTCGCTTATTTCAAACATTGCTTCTGTGCCCGCCTCATTTTCTTCCGCTTCGGACAACTGTGCTTTTTCAGGCCAATACCGTTGTTTTCGGTATACTGTCTGGCCGCCTTTCGGTTCCATGGCCGCTTTTCGCTCTTTCGGAATTCCTTCGTTGCTGACAATGATATGGGCGTTATTCCCGCCCAAACCGAACGCGCTGACCCCGGCCCTGAGTATCTCTTTTTTTCCGTTCCACCGCTTCAGCTCAAGCACAGGATAAAGCGGAGAATCTTTAAATTGGAAGCGGGGGTTCGGTTTATGGCAATGCAAAGTCGGCGGCAGTTCTTCATTGGCAATCGCCAGCAAAACTTTGATGATTCCCGCCGCGCCCGCCGCACTCAGCAAGTGGCCGATATTGCTTTTGACGCTTCCTACACCGCAAAATTGTTTTTCATCGGAATAAGCAGACAAGACATTGGTTAATCCCTTTAATTCAATCGGGTCGCCGATCAATGTACCGGTTCCGTGCGTCTCTACGTATGTCATGGTGTCCGGATCGATTTCCGCTGATTGAACCGCCTGCTCAATCAAGTCCTGCTGCGCCCGGGGATTCGGCGTCGTCACGCCCATTGTGCTGCCGTCATTATTTATCGCAGAGCCGTCAATAACGCCGTATATTTTATCTTCGTCTTCTATCGCTTTTTCGAGCGGCTTCAGCATCAGCACACCGCAGCCCTCTCCGATTCCTGTTCCGTCCGCATCGGCATCGAAAGATTTTGAACGGCCATTTGGCGATAAGATTCTCGCCGCGCTCATTGTGAGAAAAGGTTTTTCATCAAGCAAAATGTCAACCCCGCCCGCAAAGGCCGCTTCCGCTTCTCCATTTTGAATGGCCTGCACGGCCAAATGAATTGCCGTAAGCGAACTGGAGCAGGCCGTATCCACGACCAGGTTGGGCCCTGTAAAGTTATAAATGTGCGCCATGTGTGCGGTAATAAAATTTTGCCCCGCGCCAATAATCGCGTCTTTTTGCAAATATTGAAATTTCTGATGAAACGCACCTGCCCTTGCACCGGCAAAAACGCCGATACGGCGGCCCCAGAGATCCTCTTTTTGATAACCGGCATCGGCCAAAGCTTCCGCGCTCACTTCGAGCCACTGCCTTTGCAGCGGGTCTATCATCGGTGCCAGCGTTTCTGAAATATTGAAATACTCCGGATCAAATTGATCAATATCGTGAATAAAACCGCCCCATTTACTGATGCTTTTTCCTTCTTGATATTCACCCGGCTGATAGTGTTCCCCGGCGTTCCATCTGTCCGGCGGAACTTCAGTGACGGCATCCGTTCCGCTGCGGAGATTCTTCCAAAATTCTCTTATATCCCCCGCTTTCGGAAAATGGCAGGCCATGCCGATGATCGCAACCTTTCCCCGTTTCCCGGGGTTATCTGCCGTTTTTTTGCTCCGTTTCAGCGTCTTCTGCAAAGGGACCTTCTCCGCGGGAACTGCTGCATCTGCCGAAAAAGCTTCCGGACAATGTGCGGCTAAATAATCCGCGAGCTGTTCTATGGTAGGGTGTTCCAGAAGGACAGTCGGATCAATTGAAACGGACGGCAGTTTTTGATCGATCTTTGTCAGCACTTGCGCCAGAAAGATAGAATCCATTCCGTATTCCTGAAAAGGCACATCGATATCCATATGCGTTTCATCGATACTCAGCTCTTTTGCCAAAAGCGACCTCAGCCAAGATTGAATATCAATCCGGTTATGTTCCCGTTTTTTGGTTTCAGGGGGTTTGGAAGCTGCTTTCATTCCTTTATTGGCGGCTGGCTTGGCGTTTTCCAGCGCTTTGATGTCCCAATCATGTTTCACTTGTGCCGGCAGCACGACAGCTCCGGGTCTTTCTCTTAAAATGTAATCAAGCATCTTGAGACCTTCCGCGTCAGAGTGCCGCAGCAATCCCGTTTGCTGATACATCCCGCTTTTTGTATCCCTGCTCATGCCCGTCTCATCCCATGCCGGCCATTGTATGCTAATGATACCGCTCTCATTGTTTTCTGCAAAATAGTCCATGTAAGAATTAGCCATCGCATAATCGCTCTGACCCGTCGCAAGAATCGGGACGGCTGCCGAGACAGATGAAAACAGGACGAAAAATGCCGGCGCACCATCCTTTACACTCTCATACAGACTGTGAAGGCCGTCTGCTTTCGGGGCGAGCACCCGCGCAATACTGTCTTTGGATTTGCGGAGAAAAGCAGGGTTTTCACGGTCCGCAATTCCCGCGCAATGCAGAATGCCTCCGACAGGTCCGAGCGTTGAGGTTACCTCTTTTATAAGCCGTCCGACGGCCTGCTTATCCGTCAGATCAACTGCTGAGACGCACACTTTTACGCCTTGTGATTCCAGCTGCCGGATAAGCTGTATTTTTTCCGAAACGACAGGGTCTGTTTGCTCAAGATCCCACTCGGTTTTCGGCGGCAGCTCCTTTCTGCCTGTCAGAAGCAGTTTCTTCACACCGTATGCGGAAACGAAATGCTTGGCGCATAAAGCGCCGAGTCCGCGCGTTCCTCCGGTTATCACCAGGACGGCGTCTTTTGGAAACGCAGTCCGGTCTGTTTGCACGGCTTCTGGTTCAATCTGATCAGTCTGCCGAAGAACATAGCTGAAGCGCATGCCGTCCCTATAGCAAACAGCAGACTCCGTTAAGTCTGATTGAATTTCTTGTTTAATAAAAGCGGCTGTCTGCTCCAGCGGCCCTTCAGGATCAATATCGGCGTGACAGGTGAGAATATGGCTGTATTCATTCCGCAGCATGCGATAAAGCCCCGCTTTTTCAATACCATGCATAACGGCAGCCTTATTTTTGAAGGCTTCAAGCCCTTTTGTAAGGTAAAGCATTTTCATGTTTTCTTGTCCGCGGCCGTATTCAATCAGCTGCTGCAGCGATGCCACCCAGCTGATGTCCTGCCGCTTTTGTCGGGAGCCGCAGCCGGTGAAGTCAATAAACCCGGAATAGATGGCCGCGTTCGGACCCTGTAAGAAAGAGATGAGCTGATTTTCCTGCACAATGTCAGCATCATTCAGCTGTTTTTTCACCTCGGCGGCAAGGTCTTTTGTATCTTCAGAGACGATGAGCGCTATTTTGTTGTTGAACGGCTCGGATGAAGACACTGCCTCGCACGGTTCCCATGTTTTTTGCAATAATACTGTTTTTTGATTCGAAAGCGGCAACTGCTCCCGTTTCGGCACCCAATAGCGGTCGGCTCTGAACGGATAGGAGGGCAGGCTGATGCGGCGCGGCTTCCTGTCCGTATACAGCTGCTCCCAATCCGTGTCAAATCCGTTTGCCCAGAGCCGCAGCACTTTCCTGTATTTCTTTTTCTCAAGCCAGGCGCTGACGAGGTCAGCAGCGTCTTTATCGTCTGAGAACATGGAGATCGTGTTATTCTCGCGTTTTTTACGGCCGCTGATGATATCTTCGCTGTTTTTTCCCATCAAAAACGCGTTCAGTTTTTCAGTCAGTTCCTCTGCGGAGCCTGCAATGATTCCCAGCCTCGCTTCCATCGCATCCCGTCCGGTCTGCAGTGTGTATGCGGCATCTGCAAGATCGATATGGCGGGATGATCCGTTTTTGATAAAGTCGCGAAGGAGACGCGCTCTTTCTTTCAGCCGCTCTTCATTTTTAGCCGACAAAACAAAAAGAGATGACGCTTTCTCACGGGCTTCCTGCTGTTCCGTCTCACTTCTGCCCATGTATTCTTCAATAACGATATGCGCATTGACACCTCCGAAACCGAATGAGCTTACACCCGCCCGGCGGGGCAGGACCCGGCCGTTTTCATCACGCAGCGCTTCCCACTCCTTTGTTTCTGTCACAATGTAAAACGGGCTGTCCTTCAATTTGATATGGGGATTGATGTTCTCGCAATGCAGACTTTTGGCGAGCGTCCGATGTTTCAGCTGCATCAATACTTTGATAACGCCCGCAATACCTGCTGCGAGCTCCAAATGTCCGATATTTGTCTTCACTGAGCCTATCCCGCAATATCCGCCCGGCGCCCCGTCTGTTTGGAAAGCTTTTTTCAATGCATTGATCTCAATCGGATCTCCGAGTGCCGTTCCGGTTCCGTGCGCTTCTATATAAGTGATCGTTGACGGGTGAATACCGGCTTTTTGATAAGCGCTTTTCAGCACATCCGTCTGAGCCTGCGGATTCGGCGCGGTAAGTGACGCTGAGCGTCCGCCGTGATTTTCCGCTGTACCGCGGATGAGGCCGTAGATGTGATCCCTGTCACGCTCAGCCTCTGAAAGCTTTTTCAAGACAATCATGCCGGCACCCTCTCCTCTGACATAACCGTCAGCCTGATCGGAAAATGTTTTGCAGTGCCCGTCTTCACTGAGCATGCCTGCTTTTTGAAAACCGATATGCCCTTCAGGCGTGACGATCGTGTTGACGCCCCCTGCGACCGCCATATCACAATCTCCCGTTTCAATGGCTTTTACCGCGCGGTGAATGGCGACTAAAGAGCTTGAACAAGCGGTTTCTACCGGCTCGCTCGGCCCGTGGATATCAAGAAAATAACTCATCCGGTTCGGCCCGACGGACGGCACGATTCCGGTCATCGTATACCCCTCGACAGGAAGACCCGCCTTATTGATTAAAGTTTGATATCCGCTTCCCAGTGTACCGGTGAAAATGCCGGTTTTTGTTCCGGCAATCCGTTTTGCTGAGTACCCCGCGTCTTCAATGGCTTTCCACACATACATCATTAATAGACGCTGCTGAGGATCCATCATTTCAGCTTCTTTCGGAGATATCCCGAAAAACAGCGGGTCAAACCCGGCGATTCCATCTATGAAACCGCCCCATTTAATTGACGTTTTATTTGCATCCGCTGCCGGATCGCCGTAATATTCGCGCCAATCCCAGCGATCTCGGGGAATTTCTGTGATGCAATGCTCTCCTTTTTGTAAACGTGTCCAGAATTCATCTATGTCTTTCGCTTGCGGAAAAATACCGCTGATTCCGATAATGGCTATCGGTTCGGTTTTTTCTTCTGATTTTCCTTTTACGGATACGGGCGTTTCCCGCTTGACATGAACGGCCGCCGGAGCTTCAGCTTTTCTTATTCCGGCTTTTGGAGCGGTTTTTAAACGCTCTCTTTCTAAGCCGCTGAATGCTTCTTTCCATTCAGATATCAAATGGCCGCTCAGTTTGCGCAATGTCGGAAATTCAAAGAAGATAGTCGGGCTGAGCTCAAGCTGATAAGACCGATTTAATAGATTTGTAAATTCAGTGAAAATGATCGAATCAAATCCGTATTCCGTCAGTTCGCTGTCAGCCTCGATATCTTTCATGCTTACCTTTAAAAGATCTGATACATGCCGCTTTAGTTTCTCTTGAACCTGATCTTTCAGATCTCTTGCATCTGCCACTGCCGGAGCTTTTCCGGCGGCGCTTTGTTCTTCGCCCAGATCGAAAATATGGCTGCGAATCCGTTTTTCGTCGCCTTCTGCCACCATGACCTGGTGTTCTCCGGAGGCAAAAGCGGCGTAAAGCGCTTGGATGCCTGAGGCCGATCGCATGGCTTTCATTCCGGTCTGTTCGTACATCAGCCGTTCGGTCTCTTTGTCCACACGCATACCGCCTTCTTCCCAAAGCGGCCAGTTGACAGACAGGGTCTGCCCGCTCCGCCTGTTGTCCCGCACGAGACGGTTCCGGCGGGCTGCATAAACGTCCATAAATGCGTTGGCTGCCGCATAACCGGCCTGCCCCGGATTTCCCATACCTCCCGCCAAGGAAGAAAACAGGATGAAAAAGTCCAGCCGCACATCTTTCGCTGCTTCATCAAGATTGATAAGCCCTTTCACCTTCGGCGCCATGACGGTCTTCCGTTCGTTTTCTGTCTGGTTCAGAATGTAGTTGTCAGCGATCACGCCTGCGCCGTGAATGATACCGTCGAGTGTTCCGTGCTCCTCCTGTATGCCGCGGACGAGGGCGATGACCGCCGCCCTGTCTGTCACGTCTACCGGTTGATACAATACACGGGCACCCGACGCTTCCAAGCGCCGTAAGCGGGCGGAGCGGTCTTCATCAAGCGCTTCCGCCCTCCCCGTTAATACGAGGACGGCGTTTTTGACGCGGGAGGCTATTTCTTCAGCGAAAATCAGTCCGATGCCGCCCGCTCCCCCAGTGAGGAGGTAGACCCCTTCGTCTTTCCACGGAATGGCGCCGCTTTGAGGCGCCGGCAGATGACGCCAGTTTCTGACGAGACGTTTGCCGGCTTCATAACGGATTTCCGCTTGTTCAGGATGCGCCCGGTTTTCTTTCAGCTTGGCAAGAAGCGCCGAGGCTGACTCGTCCGGATCGGC